>LFSQ01000155.1 GCA_001512785.1 Syntrophomonas sp. DTU019 | reverse complement strand
ATGGCTGGCTTTTTGCGGGCCCGCATTTTATGAATACCCATAATGATCTCGGCCTCGTCCAGCTTGGTTACCACGTCCACAAATTTAGCGGGGGTAAACCCTTTGGCTAGTCTGATTATTTCCTCACGGGGCACGCAAATGTCCACAATCATCCGTGCGATCTTTAGTGAATCCATCGCCATGGCTTCCTCGGCCACGGACGTATCTATATAATAATCAGCGATAAATTGGTCAATCATATCGAAGTCAGCCCGAGCGATGCCGTCCATTTCCACTACGACCCCGTTCTCGATCTTAATGCTGGGTTTGGGATCCTTTGGGCCCTGGTAAGCGGTAAGACCCTTTTCTGGCCAATCTTTTAAATAGGAATGCCGGTTTACCGGTTTTGCAGCCAAAGCCTGAAATCGTTTGGTTTTAAAGGTCTTGTCTTCATAAGCCACCCAAATCACTTCCTTTCGTTTATGCGTTACCGGATATACGAAGTCTGCATACTCTGCGGCGGGCTGCCCATGGTGGAAAGCAGTTTCAAAGCGACCTCTCTGCCTGCCATGACTGCCTGTTTGACCGCACCGGAATCCCCGGTTATCATGATCATGAACTCGTTGGTGTGGCTGGTATTGTAAGCCGGGGAGGCATGCATTACAATTTCGACGTTGGCGGCTTTCACAGCCACATCGGACATCATCAGACCAATTCCGGCGGGGCAGCCTACCACCAGTCCCCAGGCCCTGCCTAATGGGGCATTAAAGTATTTATTCAAAGCGTAGCTGGCGCGGGCAGTGTACTGCAGTTCGCAGAAGCCTACTTCGTTGGCCCAGATATCGCCAAAGGTCCAGCTCATAGCGCCCAGGGTAATCTCCACGGCGCGGCGGGCGTCTGATACTTCCTCAGCACCGAAAACCGCCAATGAACCGTGAGCACCCATGAGATGCGCGTCTCTAGGCAGTTCAAAAAGCAACAATTCGGTGTTGCTGGCTTTAACGGCTTCGTCGCAAGCCATAATCTGCGGCCCAGCTCCCGCTCGGGAGCTAACGATACCTATAGAGCGGTACTTGGGGTCGAAATTTAACCTTTCCCGGATAGCTTCATCCACGTTGGCAATGACCATACCTATTGAATCACCGAAAGCAGTGCCCACAAATTCAGTCATGCCTGCAGCGGCGCATTCTTGAATATTTGGAACCGCTGTTTCGCTTACTGCTTCGGCGGCCATTTTTTTCTGGACTTCATCCATAACCTTTTGAATCAGTTGTTCTTCCTGCACAGTGTTCACCTCCGTTTAGATGTGAGCAGAATTCCCAAATTATAACGGGGTCTGGGGGAGGATCTTCTCAGTGTCGGTATGGGGGCGAGGAATAACATGAACCGATACAACTTCTCCCACTTTTTGGGCGGCGGCAGCGCCAGCATCAGTAGCGGCTTTGACAGCGCCTACATCCCCGCGAACCATTACGGTTACTAATCCGGATCCGATTTTTTCGTAACCTACCAGGCTAACATTGGCAGCTTTGGCCATGGCATCGGCTGCTTCTATAGCTCCAACCAGACCGCGAGTTTCTACCAATCCGAGGGCTTCCTGTGACATGCTACTCAGCTCCTTTCACTAAATGAAACTTGACTTGAATACACTGCTCTATAAAACGGCCAGGCTAATCTCCCCTATCTGACCACCTCCTTGGCTATATCAGAACACCGCTGTCTTATTGCGTCCTTAAGTTCCTTCACCCCCTCACCCGTCCGGGCTGAAACCAGGAAGTAGGGCGGCTGTACCCCGGCATCTGCTAGGTGTGTGATGGCTTTACCAATATCCGCCTGTGGGCTATCTATTTTGCTCACTACCCCGATTACCGGTTTGGGTATTGCAAGAGCCCACCCTTGCGGGATCTGCTCCCGATCAGCATCCGCCGCCAAGACAACTACCACCAGATCGGCCTGCTGGGTGCTGATAAAACAGTTCTGGTAAAATCGCGGTATTTCCGCGTATTCCCCTGGCGTATCCACATATTCTCCTCTGAAATCAATTGTTTGGGTCTTGTTAGCTATGTTACGGTCTAGAAGCAAAGTATTGATCAAAGTGGTCTTTCCGGCCCCGATGGGGCCAACAAACATGGTACGCATATCAAGAGCGAGTAAGGGGCGCTTTCTGGAAGCCGAGTACAGCAGCCAAGAAATTGTTGGCTTCGTTCAAGGCCATTTCTAAAGCGCTCACCGGGCCGGTAACAACCAGCGATCCGGTAAACCTGTCTACGAACACAATATCGACTGGGGCAGCTTTGATGGTGCGATCCGCTGCAATGATGGCAGCTTCACTGGGGGTGATAGTCATAACGCCAATGGCTTTATCTCCTTCAAAGCCTAGCTTGGCAGACAATTTTGTTTCGGGGTGAGCTATAAGATGACACAGAGTAACCTGCTTACCGGGTACGTACTCTTGGATTACCCTCGGTTTCTCTTCGGACATAGCTACCCTCCTCCCCAATCAGTGACTCAGTTCGCAGCCCTTTTGCTAGTTGACTAGGATTTCTACTCGCCGAAGAAATAACCTGGGGTAGTATTTGCCTTTGTCAGAGCATCTGTTGCCTTGAAATTTTTCTTTTTTGAGGTAAGCTAGACACGATTTTCAACCTGACCCTTTATGTTTTGCGCTGCACATATCATAATTTGCCATTGAAACGATAACCTAATAAGGCTATTCTAAAGATGATGCAATATTTGTCATATTGCTATCAGTTCTTGTCGAATCGGGGCGGTTGATAAAATTGTAAGGACAACAGTATATAATGAAAAAAAGCAACTGGGGGCGAAAAATAGTATGGCGAAGAGCAGCGTAAAGCACATTTTTCACCTGAGCGATGTTGTTGATGTAAAGGTTCTGCAAGAGATTATCGATTGTTTTTGTGATGCTACCGGCCTTGCGGCGATAATCGTGGATTACCAGGGCAAACCGATCACACGCTACAGCAACTTTCACCCCTTCTGTCAAAAAATGAGAGCCCACCCTACCGGTGGTGCCGGGTGCGAAAAGTCCGATGCTTATGCCGGCATTGAGGCGGTTCGTTCCGGACAGCCCTATATGTATCGCTGCCATATGGGATTGATTGATTTGTCAGCACCTATTATTGTGGAAGGACAATATCTTGGGGCGGTTATGACCGGACAAGTTCATGTGGATGATGATACTTTGGAGATGATTACCAAACCCGCTATCAATCTTAAAGACTACCCGGATCTCGAGCATCTCTACCAGGAAGTACCCTCTATACCTCGACACACATTCGAAGCAGCTGGTCGGTTAATCTTCACCATTGCTAACTACATCGCCGAGAAAGGTATGCTCAGCATCTTTCAGAACAAGATCAATGAGCAGAGCCTGGAATTGGTCCGGGAAATGAAAGCCAAACAGGCTCTGGAAAGCGCCCTCACTACAGCCGAACTGTAGGCTATCCACTCTCAGATCAACCCCCATTTTGTATTTAACACCTTAAATACCATCAGCCGGCAGGCCATTCTGGAGGATGCCCCAAAAACACAGGAAATGGTATACGCAATGGCAGAGCTATTGCGGGTGAGCTTTAAAAAAATTGACCGCATGGTAACTCTGGAAGAAGAAATCAAATATATTAAAGATTACTTATTAATAAAGCAGATCTGTTTGCATGATACCATAAAGGTGAATATTGAGATTGATCCTGAATGCCTGGATCTTGAGATACCGATCTTTTCGATTCAACCCTTACTGGAAAATGCCTTGATACACGGTCTGGAACCGAAAGAGGACGGTGGAGAGGTAACCATTTCAGCA
>LFSQ01000037.1:1689-6243 GCA_001512785.1 Syntrophomonas sp. DTU019 | reverse complement strand
GTGAAGCCTTAAACATCCTCTATCGATGGAAAAGCGATTTTGCATAATCTGCCCTATATATTTAAGGAGGTGTTGCCATGTTAATTGGTATCGATGTAGGTGGTACCTTTACCGACGGGGTATTATTTGATGACCGCAAAATACGGTTCACAGTAAAAAAACCCACCCAGGACGATAATCTTGAGCAGACCCTGTTAGAGGTTCTGGATGAACTACTGGCGGCAGCGGATGGAAATAAGATTTCGCGTGTGGTATTGAGCACTACACTGGTTACCAACCTCCTCGCTACCGGGCAGGGGGAAAGAACCGCCCTGCTGATGCTGCCCGGGTACGGGCTTCCCCATCAAGCCTACAGTGTTACCAGGGATATTTACTTTTTAAAAGGCGCCGTAGATTTCCGCGGCCGGGTGATTGAGGGTATCGATCAGCAGCAATTGCAGGAGATATTACAGGATATACAGGGCAAGGGCATTAAGCGGATCGCTGTGGCCTGCAAATTCTCCAACCGCAACAGCTCATTGGAACAGCAGATCAGAGACTTCATCCAAAAAGCCGACCCGGAAATGCAAGTGACCATAAGTGCAGAAGTCTCGGGGAAGCTGAATTTCCCCAGGAGGGCGGCCACCACTTATTTTACCGCCATGACCTTGCCCGAATGGAACCGCTTTGCCGATAGCATGAGCCAGGCCATACAGGCCCGGATCGCGGATGTTGAAATACACATCCTCAAGGCTGATGGCGGCACTATGCCCATCGAGGCTTCGCGTCATCAACCCTGTGAAACCGTATTTTCAGGCCCGGCTGCCAGCACCATGGGCGCGGTGGCCTTGAGCCGGGATCAAAAGAACTCTGTGGTAGTTGACATTGGCGGCACCACTACCGACATATCACTGGTGATTGCCGGAGACCCGCTATATGCCTCCAAAGGGGCCAGGATAGAAAACCATTATACCCATATCGACGCTTTCGCGGTGCGATCCATAGCTTTGGGCGGGGACAGCGTGATCCGCTGCCGGGAGAACAGCATCAAGGTGAGTCCGATCCGCGTAGGTCCGGCAGCCTGTTTTGGCGGAAGCGAGCCGACGGTTACCGATGCTTTCAATGTTTACTACAAACTGGGGGTGGGAGATGCCGGGCGCTCCCAGGAATTATTGCAATCCCTGGCGGCCTCGGGCGGCATGAGCATGGACGATTTGTGCTTTTACGTGGTCGAAACGGTTATTGAACGCTTGAAGAGAGCCATCACGGAAATGTTTACCGAGTGGGAAAACGAGCCGGCCTACAAGGTCTGGGAAGTAATACATCGCCGCAAATTCAGGCTGGATCAACTCATTGGCATAGGGGCCTCAGCTTATGCCATAGTGCCCATACTGGCTGACGAAATAGGGGTTCCGGCTTACATTCATACCCACTCCCCGGTGGCCAACGCTCTGGGGGCTGCAGTGGTGCGCCCCACCCTGTCACTGCGCCTGCATGTGGATACAGCCAACAGTTTGTATATTGTTGACCCGGGGGGAATAAGAGGCACTGTCGAAAGGCCCAGAAACTTTCAATTGGCCGATGCCAAGGTCCTGGCCTTAAGCTTGCTGGAGGAAATCAGCCGCGAGAAGGACATCGATAAATATACCGCTAATGCCAAATTCTTCATGGAAGAACAGTTCAACATGATCCGCGGCTGGAACCAGATAGGCAAGATATTTGAAGTAGGCGTGCAGGTCGCACCAGGATTCATAGAGGAATACCAGGGGGTGAGCGAATGAAACCGACCGGAATACTGTTTTTCCCGGCCTTTGACTGGGCTATCAGCCCAACCCATCCAGAGCGCGAAGAGCGCCTGTTGTATACCCGCGACCAGATATTTGAAGAGGGCATAATGGATTTGCCGCAAATACGGGAATACCAGCCTGGTCTGGCTACCCATAAGGATATTGCCCGGGTGCACTTTTGCGTTCCTGATATCGACTCCCAAATTACCGAAGCGCATCTGATTTCCGCCGGTTCAGCCCTGCGCATGGCCGATGCGGTCATAAACGGCGAGGTGAGAAACGGTTTTGCCATCGTCCGTCCCCCCGGACATCATTCCATGACCGTGGTACACGGCAACCGCGGCTTCTGCAACATCAACAACGAAGCCATAATGATAGAATACCTGCGCCGCAAATACGGGATGAAGCGCATCGCCATCGTGGACACCGACGTGCATCATGGGGACGGCACGCAGGAAATCTTCTGGGATGACCCCGACGTCTTGTTTATATCTTTTCATCAGGATGGCCGCACCCTTTACCCGGGCAGCGGTTTTATGGACGAGAATGGCGGTCCATTGGCCTATGGGACCACCATCAATATCCCCCTGGCACCGCGTACTACCGACGAAGGCATACTGTTTATACTGGATAATTTGGTCATGCCCATACTGGAAGAGTTTAAGCCTGATCTGGTGATCAATTCAGCCGGGCAGGACAATCACTACAGCGATCCGCTGGCCAATATGTGCTTCACCGCCCAGGGCTATGCGAAGCTAAACCGGCGCCTCAATCCCGATATTGCGGTTCTGGAGGGAGGCTACTCGGTTGAGTCAGCCCTGCCTTACATTAACATGGGCTTGATCATGGCCATGGCAGGAATTGACTTCTCCAATCTCAAGGAGCCTGATTACTCACCGGAACAGTTCAAAGAACCCCGGGGGAACCGCGAGGCCTTAGAACGCATCGTGAACACACAGCTCAGGGTATTCAGGGAACGGGAAGAGAAGATAGCCCAGGCCAGAGCCAAAGAGCAGCGCCCCTTCCGCATGGAAATGAGAAACATTTTTTATGACACTGATTATATTCACGAAACGCAGCAGGTGGAATTGCGTATGTGCAAGAACTGCCTGGGGTTCAAGATCATTATGTCATCAGCCCGGCACCCTTCCGGGGAATATTACAACGTAGCGTGTGTATCCATACCTCTGCATGGCTGCAAAAACTGCCAGGAAGAAGGCAAGTACGCCTATCAAACCCTGCAAAAGGGCAAATATCAGCTGGTATACCTGCAGAACAAGGTTGACGACGACTACCGGGTTACGGACACCAAAACCGGATATGAAACGAGGTTGTAAATGTCTATCCGCTTGCTGGACGACCATCTGATAAACAAGATTGCCGCCGGGGAGGTTATCGAAAGGCCGGCTTCAGTGGTCAAAGAGCTGCTGGAAAACGCTATCGATGCCGGTGCCTCGCGCATCGCGGTACGCATTACGGGGGGCGGCACTACCAGCATCGAGGTCGAGGATGACGGGAAAGGCATACCGTTAAACGAGATTGCACTGGCCTTCCAGCGTCATGCTACCAGCAAACTGAGTTCGGCAGATGACCTGCAGCAGATCGTGACCATGGGATTCCGCGGCGAAGCCCTGCCCAGCATTGCCGCTGTAGCCCGGGTCAAGGTGTACAGCCGCTGTGCCGGCGAGCCCGGTTTGTTTTTTCATATTGAGGGCGGCCGCATCATGGCCTGTGAAGAATATAACGCCGTGCCGGGAACCCGCATGCTGGTGGAGGACCTGTTTTACAACACCCCGGCCCGCAAGAATTTTCAAAAGTCGCCGGTCAGTGAAGGGATTTTCATCCATGACCTGGTGGGGCGTTATGCTTTGGCCCGCCCGGATATCTCGATTTCATTCAGCAGCCAGGGGCGTTTGTACTTTAAAACCCCCGGCAACGGGCAGCTGCGCGATGCCATAATTGCGGTGCACGGAGCCAGCCTGGCGGAACAGCTCCTGCCTTTTGCCTATCAGGGGGAAAACATCTGCCTGTCGGGTTTTCTATCCCGCCCGGAGCTGAAGAAGCCCAACCGCAAATGGCAGTACTTTTACGTGAATACCCGCCCTATTCGCAGCCCGCTTTTGTACCGGGCAGTAGAGCAGGCTTATCAGGGCATGCTGGTCTCGCGGGAGTTCCCGGTGGCTATAATCAATGTCAACATCGACCCGAAGATGGTGGATGTCAATGTACATCCGCAAAAAAGCGAAATTCGCTTTCGCAGGGATCAGGATATATTTCGCACCGTTCATGAGGTTTTGCGCAGCTGTTTGCAGGAGTATCAGGTAAAAATCAGCAGCTACCGGCATCCTCCAGATGATGCGGCTGTCACCACCGATTTGGCTGAATCAGTATCAAGCGGTTGGATTTCTACCGGCATACCCTCATTTCAGAACTACAAGCCCCGGGTTTCCCTGCCGCCCAGGGCAGTCAAAACGGATACGACCATTACCGTACCGACCGCTGATTCCGGAAATATAAAAATCATCGGTCAGTTCCTGCAGTCTTACATTATCGCGGAAGTGGACCAGGAGCTCTACATCATCGACCAACATGCGGCTCATGAACGCATTCTATTCAACCGTTTGCTCAAGCAGGACAAAGATCACCGCAGGACCAGTCAGGAGCTGGCTTTTCCGCAAGTTTTGGAACTGTCCGCCCTGCAGATGGAGATACTGCAGGAGCATAGCGAGTTTTTTAGCAGCCTGGGTTTCGACCTGGGTTTGCTGGGGCATAATACAGTAATAATCAG
>LFSQ01000037.1:0-1641 GCA_001512785.1 Syntrophomonas sp. DTU019 | reverse complement strand
CTAGCAAAGCCCTGATAAGCATGGCCTGCCGGCAGGCCGTAAAGGCCGGTCAGGCGCTAGAACCGGCGGAAATAAAGGCTATAGTTGAGGATTTGCTGGATACCCCCAATTACAAATACTGCCCTCATGGACGTCCTACCTTGATCAAGATATCTCTGCAGGATATGGAACGCATGTTTAAGAGATGATTGAGGTCATCAATGAGAATCTTGGCTACGACAACCCTATCACAGCCGGAACCGGATGCGGCTTTCCGGGAGTTTCTGGATGACAGCCGGTTTGAGTATGTGCCCCGTCTGGGCAGGAATCTTCAGCGCATAAAAGCAGAGTACCGGGCGGAGGCTATTTTGGTCTGGCAGAAGCCGGTGCCGGTTTTGCACATCGGGGAGAACAGGCTGTTTTTTCATCCCAGCATGGCAAAAGTGCGGCTACAGGCCTACCGCAGGAAAGGTCAGCCCGATCCGCTGATTGAGGCCGCGCGGATTGAGGCGGGTGATCGGGTGCTGGACTGTACCCTGGGGCTGGGGGCCGACAGCATAGTCCTGGCTTATTTTGCCCGGGGACCGGTGGTGGCTCTGGAATCCTCACCGGCCATTGCCTATACCATCAAATGGGGGATGCGCCTTTATCATTCGCCTCTATACTGGCTGGATGAGGCCATTCACCGCATACAGGTTGAGGCCGTTGATCATTTGAGCTATTTGCAGGCCCTGCCGGACAAATCCTTTGATGTGGTGTACTTTGATCCCATGTTCAGAAAGCCGTTGTTTAAGAGTGAAACCATGAACCCGATACGCGTGCTGGGCGACCCCCAGCCTTTGAGCGAACAGGCCATAGGCGAAGCCAGGCGGGTAGCTGCTAAACGGGTAGTGATGAAAGAGCGGGCCAATAGCCCTGAATTCTCGCGGCTGGGCTTTACCCGCAGGGCTGGCAGCGCGAACAACCCCGTCCAGTTCGGGATAATTGAGATCGAGCGCGATTAAGCTCAGCGAAGGTGGTTTGTAAATTGGATAAATTGCTGGCCATTGTGGGGCCAACAGCCAGCGGCAAGACCAGGCTGGCGGTTGAGCTGGCGGAAAGGATTAACGGCGAGATATTATCCTGCGACTCCATGCAAGTATACCGGGGCATGGATATTGGCACGGCCAAGGCCGGCCCGGCGGAGCGGGCCCGGGTAAAGCACCATCTCCTCGATATTGTGGAGCCATGGGAAGAGTTCAGCGTTGCGCAATATCAGCAGCTGGCCAAAACCACTATCCAGGAGCTCAATGAGAAGGGCATACTGCCGGTTCTGACCGGGGGTACCGGCCTGTATTATCAAGCCGTGGTGGACGATTACCAGTTTTATCCCATGGCCAAACGCCAGGCCATACGGGATTATTGGAACCAGTTGATATCGATTTTCGGGCTGGAGTTTGCTTATAAGCGGCTTAAAACGGTCGATCCTGATTATGCTGCTGTAATCGGCCCCAATGATCAGAAACGCCTGGTGCGGGCCCTGGAGGTTTACGAATTGACCGGGGAGCCCTTTTCCCGCTTTCAGATCAAGAACCGCCACCAATATCATCTGCTGGCGATTGGCTTGGAGATTGAGCGCAGCGAGCTTTATGAACGCATCGAAAAGCGGGTTGATGACATGAT
>LFSQ01000103.1 GCA_001512785.1 Syntrophomonas sp. DTU019 | reverse complement strand
TTATAGCTGCAGTAACGATTATACCAATTCTCCTGGCAAAACACAAGCAGCAACTGAACCGCCGCCCAGCAGGGGAATTGGGCCAGATACATGCGTAACAGCATTGATCCTTACTCATCACCGTCAGGCTGGTCTGGCTGCTCGGACTGATAGCGATAGGTGAAAAACTCCTGCTGGTAAAAGCTGTCATAAGGGGTGATATACTGCTCCTCATCATCAGTGCGGGCCATTTTCTCAAAGTAGACAAACATTTTGGCATCCAGATCATCCATCACATGGACCAGGAAGGCTTCCGGGAAGAGCGGTTTGACCGGGGAGCCAAATTCCAGGTTGCCGTGATGGCTGAGGATGAGGTGTTTAATCATGTTTTCTAACATAGGAGGAAAGTCGTGACCTTCCCCGCGCATCTTTTGAATAGCCTGATCAATCAATCCATAGCCAATAACGATATGCCCCAAAAGCTTACCCTCCAAGGTGTATTCTGGAGTTACTTGCAGTTCGTATTCCTTTATTTTCCCGATGTCATGAAGAATCGCACCAGCAACCAGCACATCCCGGTTGAGCTGCGGATACACTTGGGCTGCTTGCTGACACAGCCTGGCCACCGACAGGGTGTGTTCCAATAAGCCGCCCAGATAATTGTGATGAATGCGTTTGGCAGCCGGGGTGCTGCTGAATACAGTGACAAATTCCGGGGTTAGTATAGTTTGCAGCAAAATGGACAAATGCAGGTCAGAAACAGAATCTACCATCTGCTTCAATTCTGATAGCAGGGTTTCACGTGGAACAGGAGCAGCTATCAGGTATGCTGAAGGATCCTCGTCAAGAATCCTGATGCGTCTGGCAGTGATCTGCGGGCGATTATTATATAGACTGACCTCAGCGTGCATGCCGATTACAACGCCTTTGTGCAATTCTCCCTGTACCCGGCAATCATCCCACACTACCACCTCAAACGAGCCCAAGCTGTCTGCCAGCCTTAGGTTGATAATATTCCGGCCGTTTCTGGTTTTACGCTGATTTTTCTCGGCAACCAGATATTTGCCCCAGAACTGCACTCCTGATGCCAGATTGGCCACCTGTTTGCTTTTATATGGTCCCGGGATGCCCATGCCATAGCCCCCTCACTCTCTATTATCTAATCCCATGGGTATATGACCCCAGTTTTATCCCAGGGGCTTCCCTTTTCAGGGTCTCAATCAGACAGGTTATTCCCAGTCCCTGGCTCTTAAACCCCACCTGCCGGTTTATCACCTCAGGATCAATATTGAGGTTGCGCAGTTGAATCATGTCAACCGGATGCTTCTCCAGAAAAGCCAGCAAAGCCTCGATCTCCTCAGCCTGGTCGGTAAATCCGGGCAGAACCAGGAGATTGAGTGAAACCTGAATGTTCTGATCCAGAGCGGCTTTGATAGAGTTGAATACCTGCCTCAGTTTATAGTTGCGGGGACGGTGGTAGAGATTGTAATGCTCTTCCACCAGGGAGAATATGGTTATCCTGATAGCATCCAGGCCAGCCTGGTATATCTTGCGCAGCTGTTTGTCATTGCCCCCGTGTGAATTGATATTGATAGTGCCACATGGGGTTTGCACCCGTATGGCTTTAATAGCCGCAGCAAGCAAATCGGCATTGAGAGAGGATTCGCCCTCGCAGCCCTGCCCAAAGCTGATTATGGCCCGAGGTGCGTTGGTAAGGTGGTTTACTCCCAGCTCAACAATCTCTTCCACCCCGGGCACGAAATCCAGGCGGTGCTGCGGTGAATCAACCTCACCGTGCTGCTCCGATATGCAGCCCAGGCAATCGGCATTACAAGCCGGGGTGGTAGGAATCCCTGCTTCCCAGCGCTGGTAGAATATATTCTGGGCGGTAAAACAGCCGTACTGCAAAGAGCACCTAGCCAACTGGCGCAGGATGCGATTATCGGGAAATCTCCTCAGCATGCTGTGAATGCGCGAACCCAGCCCTTCAGTATTGTAATAGCGCGGGTGCCAGGAATGATGCCGGTCGCTCTGTACTGCAGCCGCGTAGACCTTATCCTTTTTAAAGCCCACCGCCGTATACCCCAAGAGCGGCATCCCCGGGCCTTTATCCTGAGCTATGCAGGCCGGCAGAAGGGTACGGGTAAACCCCTGCGGGAGCAAAGCGGCTACCACCCCGGCTCTTTTCCCAGGCCGGCAGGGATCGCGGTTTAAGCAGACAGCCTGCTCTCCATCACCCAAACCTACCGGGAAATAGCCCGGTATGGTCACCAGCGACGATCCGGAAGGAAGGGGGATCATTTCGCTCTTATCGGGTATCACCCAGCTGTTCCCGCTGCGCCCCAGCATGATAAGATCAGGATGCTCCATCCATTCCCCGTTTTCATTGCTGTAAATTACACGATACATTTGAAAAGTGTCCTCTCAACAATCAACTAGTAATAGCCTATCTTAAATCTGCCCATAAAAAAAGCCCCCATATGGGGGCCTCAGACCGTCAAAAAAGGCCATGTTTTTCAAATTAGAACATGGCCTTTTCATAATGTAACC
>LFSQ01000096.1 GCA_001512785.1 Syntrophomonas sp. DTU019 | reverse complement strand
TAAAAAGGATGCTTTCAGCAACACCGGAAGTGCACCGAAGCATACGGCTGTCATGCAGGTATCAATCAATTACCGGCTATCGTTGCTGCTGGCCCAAAAATCCGGTTATCGCTAGAGGCATTCCTGCACTCGTTTGATCAACAAATCTACGCACAGTTTTATATTCTCAGGGGTATATATACGCAGGTCGCCGCGGTAATAGCGCTCAAATAGAATATTGGCCATTTGCTCATGTTCCATGCCGGCTTCACTCATTTCGCGTATACTGTCAAAGGCTTGCCGGGCAGTTTGCAGGGCACGTTCATAAAAAGCCTCCATCTGCTGCCCGCTCCATATGGTTCCATGCGCAATCCCGACCATACGGGCCGGATAACCCTTCATTCTCTGTATGGAATCCATGTACATTTCATAGCTCTGGAAAAATATTGGAAAAAGCTCCTCATCAGAAATCTGGAAACCGGCCAGATCCGAAATAAACAGTACCTTATCCTCCGGCATGTAGGCAGCTATGCTGCACGGGCTGTGACCCGGAGTAGCGATAATCTCCAGTGTGCATCCGTCCGCGGTCTTTATCTTATCCCCATCCCCCACGATATTGTGCACCGCTATGGCTTCAGGCTCAGGGACCTCGACAGCCTCATTCAAATAGCCCCGATCCATGAGCACTTTAACCATTTCCTGGTCCTGGGCAAAAAAGCCTGCCATTATCTTTTGCTTCTGCATAACCTTGCAGGCAGCCGCACTGGCAGTTACCTGGCTTTGGGGAAAGAATTCCAGCAAGTGGGGAATACCACAGATGTGATCAAAATGGGCATGCATGGCCAGCAATTGGGCGACCTCAGGCCGGGGGTGCAACTGGGGCCATTGCCGCCGCAGATTGGCCACTGCGCCGCTAACCCCACACTCCACGATAACGGACTGTTTTTGTCCTACTACAAAAAAATGAAACAGATGATTGCCCAAACACCATATATTATCGGTTAATCTCAAACCCATAACCTGACCCTCCTTATGCCTGCAAGTATGGTGCTAATTCTATTATATTCTATTACTGGCGATAATTAGGTGAAAAACGGCAGTTTTGAATTATCTAAACAATCGTTGGCAGTACAGATTATTGTTATAACGGCTTTTGACTGTGTTTTTAATAACTGGAGAATGATATTAAACTAAAGCTTAGGCTTTCGCTGGCAACCTGTCTCTTAAAAACAATAATAAACCATAGTTTACAATGATTGTAAACTATGGTTTATTATTCCAAGCATTTAATTAATCAGCCCATTGCAATATTACCTGAATTCGACCTTTAACCAGGCCGGGAACAGCTGGCAGAATGACTCCCAGCAACGGGGATACGAGTTCTGACCGCTTTTCTTCACCCGCAAATCATCAAACTGAATGCGTATCACCCATTCGCTGCCATCCCCTTCATCCATCTCATACCGTTCGCCCCAGGCCAGCAAACCGCAATCTTTCAACCCCTGCCGGAACCCTGACAGGGCCGCATGATCGATAGCAATAGTCCTCTCCTCTGCAAGGCCATCATGGCATTCCTTCTCGCTATCCCATTCAGCATACTTCCTCCATACCCCCTGCATGCTGATCAGATCTAACCTGACTTCCAAGCCATCCCCGCGGTGACGGCCTGATAAAGCATGAATGGCGGTGATTTCCTCGTATCCCTTATCAAACGGCACCTGGTCCAGCCATATGCACTCTTCGCAATGCCGGCATGGATTTTGGAGGGCAGCAGTCTGCAGGCATAAGCCTCTCCTTTTGGCGACAGCGCCGTTGCCCTGCTCGGGCGTATTGATTTGATTTATAAACCGAAACTGATGCACTTCCCCATTCAGCTCCCCCGCTTGTGTTTTATGACTATTCCAGTCGGCTTGATTAAGTGAACGCTCGAGTAAATGCGTACAGGTTTATTTCAGCCTCACAATATGGTCTGCCATTACCACCAGGCAATTGCAGCGCAAAGGCCTTTCATCGCTTAAGGGATGGTTAGCGGCTTTACCAATTCCAGGAACCATCCTCATTCCAGCGACTGGGCGGCTTTTCCACCAGACCGGCCATTATCCTCAGCCTGTCGTTTAAGGTGCTCTTCTGTTTGAAATAACCGAGTTCAACACAATCCTCATCAGCTTTATATGACATCTGCTTAGCCTCTGCAATGGTGATAGCTTTCAGCCTGCTTTCATCCAATCCCGGCGGGTATTTTTTGCCCAAAATATATGGCGGGGCATAATAAATACCTGTGCTCTGGTCCATGTAAACCACAGCCTGAGGAGGCGGTTCATCAGAAATGATGATGAATTGGCCTACCAAGCCCAGCAGAATCAATATACCAAGCAATATGGCCAGAAATGCGTAGATTCTTTCCGACCTGGATATTTCAAACTGCATCTGCTTCACCTCGTCATACATAGCCTTCAGCATATAGACTGTTAAGCACTTCAGCTTATCTAAATTTGGCCTTTTAACTAAGAAGAATCAGCAGCAGTTACATTTAATGGGAAGCACTAAATCATAATTCTTATTATAACCTTAAAGGCAAGCACTCGAAAATGGATTGCAACTGTTGAATCCTGTACCTGAGACCTCAACTCCTTTGGACCAGGAGGGTGTTTACCTGAAACACCGCTTTTTAAGGTCCCTTTTCTATTTCTGACCCCTTTGGCCTACTGGAACTTTACACTACCCACTTTTGCCCGACCAACCGCTTCCCGTTTTTCCGTTCGCTGCTTTTTGATACGCTGGCATGAGCTACTTGCTTTCATCTAATAAAATGCATTTCATGCCCTGTTATATGCATTTATGGCAGCAGAATACATTATTTTCTGCTGATCCGGGGTCATCGCATACACGGTGGAACGGCAAGCGGAGTATGAGTGGCATTACCGGCATCGGACCCGCCATACCATCGCATAAGCTGGAACAGCAAGAGGCTATCCCGGTCAAGGAAAGCCTCCTAATAATCAGAGCAAGTGTTCAATTCGAATAACTTCAGTCGAGATACCTGGTTTTGCTTAAGGCATTTACATAAGCCAGGGCACTGGCTTCAAAAATATCGGTGCTGACCCCTCTTCCTACCACCAGGCTGTTTTTGTAGCGGATTTTAACCGTGGCATCTCCCATAGCTTCTGAGCCGCGGCTGACCGATTTTAAGGCAAAATCCTCCAACTGAACCGGCTTGCCTACAATTCTGTCCACTGCTTTAAAGAGCGCATCGACCGGACCATCACCGCAAGCAGCGTCACTATATAGCTCACCGTTGACTTCCAGGGTTATAGTAGCAGCAGCATTGGCGGCTCCATGGGATGTAACCGATAGTTGCTTGATGGACATCCCGTTTACCTCTTTGCCGGCATTGCCCATTAAAGCATGCAGGTCTTCATCGAAGACTTCGCCTTTTAAATCCGCCAGGTTAAGAAATCTGGCATATATTTCATCCAGGCTGTCTTCAATATTGTTATATCCCAATTCCTCGAGGCGGTATTTCAAGGCATGGCGCCCGGAACGCGCGCTGAGCACGATCATGCTGCGCGGGAAGCCCACCACTTCGGGGTCTATGATCTCATAAGTATCTCTCTGCTTTAGCACCCCGTCCTGATGTATCCCGGAAGCATGCATAAAGGCATTGGCACCCACGATAGCCTTATGGTTGGGCACAGCCACCCCGGTGATGCGTGAAACCAAACGGCTGGTAGCTGCAATCTCCCGGGTGTTGATATTGACATCCACCCCATAAAGGGCCTTCTGGCTGTAAATGGCCATGATTACTTCCTCTAGTGAAGTATTGCCAGCCCGCTCGCCGATGCCGTTGATGGTGCCTTCCAGCTGCGATGCTCCAGCCCTGATGCCAGCCAGGGAGTTGGCTGTAGCCATGCCCAAATCATTGTGACAGTGAATGCTGATTATTGCCCGGTCGATATTCCTGACATTGTTCACCAAATGGGCGATAAGATCACCATACTGCCAGGGGGTGCTGTAACCTACAGTATCAGGTATGTTGACAACCGTAGCGCCGGCATCAATGACTTTGGTTATGATATCCACCAGAAAATCACGTTCGCTGCGCGAGGCATCCTCGGCATAGAACTCAACATCATGCACATATTTCTTGGCATGTTTAACAGCCCTTACAGCGGTTTCTATCACTTCCTGCGGGGTTTTGTTGAGCTTTTTGGCCATGTGAACCGGAGACACCGCGATGCCGGTGTGAATGCGGGGCCTTTCCGCTTCTTTCAGGGCTTCGGCGCAGACATCGATGTCCTTTTGCACCGCTCGGGTGAGCCCGCAGATAGTCACACCTTTGAGCTCTTTGGCTATGGTTTTGACCGATTCGAAATCTCCGGGTGATGAGGCCGGAAATCCCGCTTCAATAATGTCCACGCCCAATTTCACCAGCTGGCGGCCGATGGCCAGCTTTTCCTTAACATTCAGGGTAATTCCCAGTGATTGTTCACCATCTCGCAAGGTGGTATCGAATATATACAGCTTGCGCATTAATAACATCCTCCTCGTTAAATAATAAATCTCTTAATAGATCGGCAAGGTCTGATTCCATCGAAAACCACCCCCTTAAACTATAAAAACCCTTCGCTCAAAACACTTGAGACGAAGGGTATACTCCGCGGTACCACTCAAATTAGCAACAGGTGCTCACTCTACCAGATACGGGATGTGCCCATCCGATATCCGCTTCCTTTTAACGGCGGAAGTCTCCGTCCGAGCCTACTTTATACATTTCGGTCGGCAACTCCAGGGGGAGTTCGGTATATTGAATCGGCTACCTCACACCAACCGGCAGCTCTCTGTTGCTCCATCGTATATACCTAATGATCCCTGTCATAGTCGTTTTGAAATATTGGAGACTATTATATGCAATTTTACCGGCACAGTCAACAGGTGATAACCAATTGT
>LFSQ01000003.1 GCA_001512785.1 Syntrophomonas sp. DTU019 | reverse complement strand
CCCGCTCAAGGCCTTCGTCAGGCTCACTGATCAGCACGGCTTTAGCCAAATTATAGTCCACGGCAATTCGGTTATTGCCCAGCTTGACCAGAAATGGGCCACGCAATGGATAGCGTGCCACCAATTGGAACTCACTGCCGGGAGTAAGCCCCATTTCCAGCAGTTGCTGGCTTCCCATCACCCCGGTGTCGATGGAGGCAACGCGGGCTTTGTCCCCGGTTTTCAGGTTTTTCATGGTCTTCAACCCAATAACCTCCTCTTAAGGCAGAATAAGATTCAAGGCTACCCCCACCGTGAACGAGCTGATTATTCCCATAGCCAGAATCAGGAGCAGATTTTTCAGGCCTATCTCCTTTATGATCATGGTCATAACCGGCAGGCAGGGCAGCGATAATGCAACCATGGTTATGGCTATGGTAGCCTCCCTGGAACTTAAGGGCAGACTCAACAAAACCAGCGGGGCCAGATAGCGCTGGAAAATGGTTATCAATACGGCCACCAGGGCTTCGGCGGGGATGCCAAAAAGCAATTGCGAAGCCTCTTCCAACCCCTTAAACCACTCCAAAACCCCGGTTTCTATCAGGCTGTACAGAACTATATTCATCACCAATATAAGAGGCAAGACCTCGGTAAAGAATCCCCCGGTTCGGGACAGAACCTTGGACCAGGTGTTTTTCCAGGCCGGTACGCGTAAAGGCGGCAGTTCATAAACAAAAGCCTCTTTGCGGGGCATCATGCGGCTCAGGCCAAAGCCCAATATAAAGAGAACTGCCAGCATAGTAGCCGCAACCACCCAGATATAAGCATGAAATTTGGCAATAACCGCCGCCATCACCCCCAGAGAAGCAGCGCAGGGCACCACAATACTCAACAGTGTAGCGATAATAAAGCGCTCCGCCGCATTGGGCAAAAGGCTGGTTGCCATAATAGCCGGGGTTCTACATCCAAAGCCCAGTGTTAAAGGGATTATGGCCTGACCGGACACACCGATAAAACTGGTAATTCTCTCCAAAGCCACCGAATATCGCGGCAGCAAACCGGTGTCTTCAAGCAGGGATATAATTACACTGGCGATAATCATAGCCGGCATAATAATGGTAAAGGGGATTATCAGGCCTTCCGGCACCGCCTGGGAGATAATCTGATTCAACGTACCCGGGGGCAACAGGTCCTGCAGCAGGCCGGTTAACACATTGCTCAAGGGCTCTACCGCACTGCTTATAGGCCCCTCCAAATAATGTATCAGGCTTACCATGGCCGTAAATAGGCCATATGCCAGGGCTAACAGCAGTACTGTGCCCAAAATCTGATGATCCAGCCACCCCTGCAGGGTCTCCAGGATATTTCGCCCTCTTCTTACCGCCTGCGTTTGCGAGCTGGCTTGAGCGGCGATGTGGCGGGCCCTTTCGATGATCTCCCGGTCAATGGTGATAACATTATGCTGACAGGCCTGTGTGCAGTGCTGGCATTGCGGTGAAGCCGAATCCGGGGAAAGCTTCTCCAACTGCAGGGGATCAATCTTGATATCACCCTTTATGGGCCGGTCGATCCACTCCATGATTCGTTCGAGGTTCTCACCCTTTACATCCGGCAGACCGATAACCGGGCACCCCAGTTCCCGGGCTAAAGCCTCGCTGTCGATTAGTATATTCATACTGGCGGCAACATCCATCTGCTTCAAAACCACCATAGTAGGCAGACCCAGGGCCAAAATCTCCAGGGTCAGCACCAGATTGCGCTCCAAATTGGCCGCATCCACCACATTTACAATACGGGACGGGGCATTATCCAGCAGTAAAGCCCTTACTGTCGATGCGCTCTCACCGGGTCCGTGCAAAGAGTATATGCCGGGGGTATCGTAAAAGTAATGCTCTCCTTTGTGCACATAGGCGACTTTATGCGATGTTCCCGGATAGTTGGCTACCAGGAGCCTGGACCCGGTCAATTGATTGATCAGGGCGCTTTTCCCTACATTGGGGTTACCTACGAATATCACCCGCACTGTATATACCTCCGCTCAGGGTGTATGTTAATGGTCAGGACGGTGAACATTTGGGGCAGTAACCATAAAACTTGAGGTCATGATCTACAATGCGAAAGCCCTGCTTTTCAATATTCTTTTCCAGCTCACAGAGAAGATCGTCCTTGATCTCAGTTATGCTGCCGCAATTTACGCAGACTGCATGATGGTGATGGTGTTCCCGGTCATCAGCCAGCTCGTAGCGGTATTTGCCGCTGTCAAACATGCCTTTATACAGTATCTCCAGGCTGGCGAGTTTCTCCAGGGTCCTATATACCGTGGCGATACCGATATTGGGCCGCAGCTTGCGGGCCTGCTGCAAAACCTCCTCAGCACTCAGGTGTTTGCCGCGGTTATTAATCATCACTTCCAGGACCGTAGCCCTTTGGCCGGTAAGCTTATATTGGCTGGCAGCCAGTTTCGCCTGATAATCCTTCTTCTGCATTTCACCAGCTCCCTAATGATAATAATTATCATTATTAAATATAGTCTAAGCGTGCATTTTTTTCAATCAAAAAAATAAAGGCAGCTCACACAGTAAGACTTGCCCTGGTTCGCAGCCACCCATACCGTCCCCACATAAAAAACCGGGATCTGGTCACAGATCCCGGCGGGGATTTATGCTATTTGGCGCGTAAATCCTTGATTTCGGCCTTTTGATACAACTGGTCCAAATAAGTGTTAACCGCCTCAAACCTTAATTGCTCCATGATTTCCTCTCTGGCCTCCTCAAAAGGCCTTATCCTCTCAGCCTGCGGCTCGATGGCCTTGATAACATGATAGCCAAACTCGGTCTTGACCGGCTGTGTAGTTATCTGTCCGGGTGACAGGGCCAGGGCGGCATTCAAAAACTCAGGTACCATGGAGGTGTTCTGATTGACTACCCCCAGGTCTCCTCCCCGGGAGCTGCTCGGGCAAATGGACTCGCTTTGCGCCAGCTGGGCAAAGTCTGCCCCGGCCTGCAGTTGTTTGATTATGTCCTGCGCTTTGGCTTCGCTGTCAACCAGTATATGGGCTACTTTCATCCCCCCATCCTCTTTGAAGCTATCCTGATTGGCCTGATAAAACTGCTGGGCTTGCTCTTCGGTGAGCAGGGCCTCTGCAGCGATGCTATTCTCCACCCTGCTGCGCAGCAGGCCTATGGCCAGCTCCTCCTTGAGCTCGGCCTCAGTGATGGCGAAATCCTGCAAAACCTGCTCATACGCACCGGGGCCGCCGCTGTTCTCCTGCATAGCTTTGAAATCCGCCAGGTGCCGGTTCTTATCCTCATCGGAAAGTTGAATCCCCCGGGCCCCGGCTTCCTGTTCGATGAGCTTTATCATTATCAGCTGATTATAGGCAATCTCTTTTATCTGGGAGAGAACGCTGTCTTCAATAACTACCTCCTCGGAGGCCCCCATCGAACGCTGCTGTATCTTGTAGCTGCCGCTGACCAATTTGATACGGTGCTCGTATTCCTGCTGGGTAATCTTACTGCCATTTACCTCTGCAATCACTTCTGGACTACCGCTGGAGGTGCATCCAGCCACCATGAGCACGGTTAACAAAACCGCTATGACCGTCATTCTCCGCATACCATTAATCCTCCTCATAAATAAATAAGCTGACTAGGTCATTATAACACACTGCCAATAAACCATCTGACCCACAGCCTCCCCGAAAATAAAAGAGATCCCCGACCGGGATCCCTTCTAGAGAATATCGAAATCAGTTTTATACCACGCCTTGAGCCAGCATGGCCTCAGCTACCCTGATGAAGCCAGCAATATTGGCGCCCGCCACCAGATTGTCGGGATGGCTATATGCTTGGGCAGCTTCGCTCACCTTTTGGTAGATGTTTTTCATGATGACTTTTAATCTGGCATCCACTTCCTCAAAGGTCCAGGCATAACGCATGCTGTTCTGTGTCATCTCCAGGGCTGAACAGGCTACTCCGCCGGCATTGGCAGCCTTGGCCGGTCCAAACAACACCCCGCTATCCTGAAATACCTTTATAGCTCCTGGAGTGCAGGGCATGTTGGCACCTTCTGCCACAGCTATACAGCCATTTCTCACCAGCTTATGGGCGGCGTCTTTATCCAGTTCATTCTGGGTGGCGCAGGGCAGGGCGATATCACACGGCACTGACCAGATGTCTGACCCATTTTCGCTGAATTCGGCCTGAGGGTGACAATGCAAATAATCTTTACACCTTTTCCTCTCCACCTCTTTGAGCTGTTTCATCAGGGGCAGATCGATCCCTGCTCTGTCAAAAACAAAACCGTTGGAATCGCTCATGGCCACAACCTTGGCCCCTAATTGCGTGGCCTTTTCCACCGCATAGAGGGCCACGTTCCCGGACCCGGATACAACGATGGTTTTTCCCGCCAAATCCTCAGCTTTGGCCTTAAGCATTTCCTCCACAAAATATACCAGGGCGTATCCGGTGGCTTCAGTACGCACCAAACTGCCCCCATAAGCCAATCCTTTGCCGGTCAAAACCCCTTCGAAACGGTTGGTGAGGCGCTTGTACTGTCCAAACATGTACCCGATTTCCCGGGCCCCGACCCCGATGTCTCCTGCCGGAACATCGGTATCAGCCCCGATATGGCGGAATAATTCCGTCATAAAACTCTGGCAGAATCTCATCACTTCACCATCCGATTTGCCCTTGGGGTCAAAGTCGCTGCCGCCTTTGCCTCCACCTATCGGCAGACCGGTGAGGGCGTTCTTAAACACTTGTTCAAAGCCCAAAAACTTTATGATACTGGCATTGACCGAGGGATGAAAGCGCAATCCCCCTTTATAAGGCCCTATTGCGCTGTTGAATTCTATACGGAAGCCGCGGTTAACCTGTACCACTCCATTGTCATCTACCCAGGGCACGCGGAAGATAATCTGTCTTTCCGGCTCGACTATTCTTTCTAAAATGCCCGCCTCAATATACTCGGGGTGTTTGGCGATAACCGGATGCAATGATTCCAACACCTCAGTGACAGCCTGATGAAATTCCGGTTCATTGGGATTTCTCTTTTTCACCCGGGCTAACAGACCTTCGATATAATCCATGAGACAACCTCCTTTGGTCGGCTTTATCCCCAAGTCCAATGCAATTATAGAGGCTGCACTCAACCCTGTAAATAACTTCAGGGCAAATATATTGTATGCATGATTTAGCCTTGCATCTGTATACCGGGATACAGTATTTAGCCCATCAGGCCGTGTTTTGTCATGGTATGATTAAAACCCCACCAGGCCGGGTCAACGGAGCAGGCTTTGACGAATATCGGCCCGGCAGTTGGCCATGAAAGCCGAACCTGGCCGGTCCCACCGGTAAGGGAGGGCTCAGCCTGCGCCTCGCTTGGCCGTTTTTCCGCAAAAACCCCCGTTTTTGTCTCTGCAAGGAGATCCAGGCCCTGCAGTATAGCCTCCAATATGGCTGTATTGTCATAACCGGAGGGCGGTTGCTGTACACGCTGTACTCGTTTCAGGCTGCCGTCCGAACTCAGATAAGTCCCGTTGGTCTCCATGGGCAGCGACCCGGGCAGAACTATGTCAGCCAGTAGAGCGGTCTCATTCCAATAAGAGGCCAAGACTACCAGAAAATCAGCCTTGCGCAGGGTTTCACCAGCTATCACCCCACACCCCACCGGATCCTCGCCCAGAACCCATACCACCTGCATTTTCCCTTCCAGCAGTGCTTCCAGCACTTGCTGGCCGGGTTGTTTATAACCTGTCTGCCAAACCCCGGATGCGTTGCCCCCGGGTGAAACCACTATAATCCCGCCGGCGGGCGAGCCGGTGTGCCCCCTGATTGCCGCCACTGCCGACATTACCTGCACAGCCGCGATGCTGGTAGTATAGCCGTCAACCAGGATCATAGCCCTCCCGGCACCCAGATACAGCTCAGCAATCTGCCTGGCAGCCTCAGTGATTTTTATGCCCTGAATACTTTCAGTCAGCTCACCCAGACCCTGCCACAATGCATCAGCGTTGGCTGGCCCGATTGACTTCTCCTGCACAACCACCGCCAGCACTTGCAGCAGGAAATCGATATCATTAATTTCAGGGCATATTTTCAGCCAGGCCAGGTCATCGGCAAGGCTTTCCTCATTGCTGACAACTATCAGCTTTTGTCCTTTAGCGGCGGCTTGCCGGGCCTTGATAGCCGGAATCTGATTGTGTTTAAAAGATCCCAGCAACAGTATTAAATCGCCCTGTTCCAATTCGCTCAGCCTGCTGCCGGCCAGTGCGTTACCCGGAATAGCTGCTAAACCTTCCCCGGCGTAGGGGGTAAAGCTGCTCAAATAGCGCGCTTTAAGACCGCGGGCCACACGGGCGGCCAGAGCGGCTTCCTCCATCGTATAGGCCGGGCTGATAAATACGCCGATATCGGAAGTCCGGGCAGTTTCTGCTTGCTGCCGGGCCTTTATTTCCAGCAGGGCCTCCTGCCAGGAAACCTGCTGCCATTGCCCATTGCGCTTGACCAGGGGAGAGGTCAGCCGCTCTTGCTGATTTTCCTGCCAGGCGAATCGGCCCCAGGCGCATAATAAACCATCGTCGACTGGCTCCACTTTAGCGATATATCCCCCATAGGACTGAACCTTCTGCCGGCATCCCATGCCACAGAAAGAACAGGTGGTAACTGCTTCTTTAAGCTGCAAGGGGATATTCTTGCCCCACCGGTTGTTTTCTGCCAGGGCTCCGGTAGGACATACCGCAATGCACTGGCCGCAGGCTATACAAGAAGTCTGGCTCAAGGGAAAGCCCATTTCGGGCTGGATCACAGTATCGAAACCCCGCTCTACCAATCCCAGGGCAGCCTTTCCAACCAGCTCATCACATATCCGCACACATAGGCCGCATAAGATGCACTTGTTCATATCCCTTAACATGAAAGGGTGTTCTTCAATCAATGTCTCTTTTCTGTTCTGGCCGTACCAGCGCCCCGGTTTGACCTGGTACTGCCGGGCATATTTGATTAAGCGGCATTGATAATAATCCAGGCAACCGCATTCCAAACAACGATTGGCTTCAGCCCGGGCTTCCTCAGCTGTAAAGACTTTTTTTACCTGCCGGAAATCACCGCGGCGCTCTTCAGCTTTTTCATGTCGGGGATATATCCTGCTCTGGACCGGATAGTCTTCAAAGTCATCTGCAGTTACCTCGGTTACGCTCACATATGGTGATGAAGCCGGGAAGGCCAGGCCTTTAAGATAGCTGTCGATGCATCGGGCGGCTTTTTGTCCCTGAGCAACTGCTTCTATAGCAATACCCGGTCCGGTCACTGCATCGCCACCGGCAAAAACCCCCTCAAGAGAGGTCTGCATGGTATCCTGGTCTACCTGCAGATTGCCCCAGCGGTCCAGGCCGGTCCTGTCAAATCCCTGTGCGTTAACCTGCTGCCCTATAGCGGCAATAATGGTATCGGCAGCGATGAACTCTGTTTCCCCGGTAGGTATAGGGCGGCGTCGACCGGAATGGTCCGGTTCCCCCAGGGTCATTTTCTGCACCCTGATACCGGAAATGCCATCCCCGCTGCTGATTATCTCCTCAGGAGCCACCAGGAATTTGAAAAGCACGCCTTCTTCCTGCGCTTCCGCTATCTCACCGATTTCAGCAGGCATTTCGGCCCGAGTGCGCCGGTAGAGCACCATGACTTGGCGTGCGCCAAGACGCAAGGCAGTTCGGGCCGCATCCATGGCGGTATTGCCTCCGCCGACTACTGCCACCTTCTCCCCCAGCTCAACCGCTTCACCCGTTGCCACCCGGCGCAGAAAGTCAATTCCTCCCAGAACCCGGGGGTGTCCTTCTCCAGAGCAGCCAATGCGCGATGATTTCCAGGCTCCGATAGCCAGAAACACCGCATCATAATGGGTTTGCAAATAGTCCAATGCTATATCTTGGGGGATCCTGGTGCCGGTAATAAACCTGACCCCGATAGCTTTGATCAAATCGATCTCCTTGTCCAAAAAGGATTTGGGCAGGCGATATTCAGGAATGCCATAGCGCAGCATTCCTCCGGGCTGAGGCATGGCTTCATATACTGTTACCTCATGCCCCAACCGGGCCAGGAAATAGGCCGCTGTCAGGCCTGCCGGGCCGGAGCCCACTACTGCTACCTTTTTGCCGCTGGGTGGTTCAACCGCAGGAAGATAAGGCTTTAACCGCTCAAGATCCCAACCGGCCACAAAAGCCTTTAAATCAGCAATGGCTATAGCTTCCTCCACCATCTGGCGGCGGCAGGCCTTTTCACAAGGGTGCGGGCAGACCACGCCTATGCTGAAAGGCAGCGGATAACTGTCTTTGAGCAGGCTTAAGGCCTCTTCAAAGCGCCCATTGGCGATCAGCCCCACATATCCCTGGCAATCGGTATCAGCCGGGCAGGCCAGGGAACAGGGGGGGCGGCAATCCCCGCGGTGGTCGGAGAGCATCAACTCCAGGGTTATTCGCCGTGATTGACGCACCCGCTGGCTGTCGGTATTTATTATCATTCCCCGGGTGGCTTCCGTGGCACAGGCGCGCACCAGGTTTTTCACGCCTTCCACCTCAACCACGCACAGGCCGCAGGCTCCATAAGTCTTGACTCGCCCATCGTGGCACAGTGTGGGTATATCAATGCCATTCTCGCCAGCAAATTCCAAAATAGTGCGGCCCGGCTGGAATGGTATCTGTCTTCCATTAATGACTATCATGGGGGACTCCTCCTTATTCAACCAGTACTGCCGCAAATCGGGGCGGGCACACTTCCAAACAAGTGCCGCACTTGATGCACCGCTCCTGTTCAATCACATGCGGCTGGCGCTTGGTGCCCTGTATGCACTGCACCGGGCATTTCCTGGCGCAAATAGTACAACCGGTGCATTTTTCCGGGTCAATGCTGAATTGAATCAGGCCTTTGCACTGGCGGGCCGGACACTTCCGGTCGAAAATATGGGCCTCGTACTCATCCCTAAAATAACGCAAGGTAGTCAAAACCGGATTGGGGGCCCCTTGGCCCAACCCGCACAGCGAAGCCTGGCTTACCTCATAGGCCAGTTCTTCCAGGTGGTCGATATCTTCCGGCCGGCCTTCACCATCGCAGATCCGCTCGATAATGTCCAGCATACGCCGGGTGCCAATCCGGCACTGCACGCATTTGCCGCAGGACTCCTTTTGGGTGAAATCGAGGAAATAGCGGGCCATATCCACCATACAAGTATCTTCATCGACCACTATCATCCCGCCTGATCCCATTATCGCGCCCAGGCAGGTAATACTTTGATAATCCACCGGGGTATCCAAATAGGCTTCCGGTATGCATCCCCCGGCCGGGCCGCCCTGCTGCACGGCTTTAAAGCGTTTGCCGTTTCTGATTCCTCCGCCGATATCATATATGATTTCCCGCAAGCTGATACCCATGGGCACCTCGACCAACCCGCCCCGGTTTACCTTGCCGGCCAGGGCAAACACCTTGGTGCCTTTGCTGTCCGCTGTTCCCATAGAGGCAAATGCAGCACCGCCGTGATTTATTATCCAGGGAACATTGGCATAGGTTTCAACATTGTTTATATTGGTGGGTTTGCCCCAAAAACCGGAGACTGAGGGATAGGGCGGCTTGAGACGGGGCATGCCCCGTTCCCCTTCCATAGAGGCGATTAAGGCGGTTTCCTCGCCGCACACAAAAGCCCCCGCCCCTTCCTTGATACGGATATCAAAACTGAATGGGCGGCCCAAAATCCCCTCTCCCAGTAGCCCGGCTTCACGAGCTGCCTGGATAGCAATCGTAAGCCGCTTGATAGCCAAAGGATACTCAGCCCGGCAATATATCAGGCCTTCAGCAGCCCCGATAGCATAGCCGGCTATGGCCATTCCTTCCAGCACTGAATGGGGGTCGCCTTCCAATATACTGCGATCCATGAAAGCCCCGGGGTCACCCTCATCAGCATTGCATACCACATATTTGGTGGCCCCCGGCTGTTTCCTGGTGTCCTCCCACTTGAACCAGGTAGGAAAACCGGCCCCACCTCGCCCTCTCAAACCTGATGCTTTGATTTCGGCAATAACCTCTTCAGGGCTCATGAAGAGGGCTTTCTCCAGGGCTTTATATCCTCCCGCCCGGCGATAATCAAGCAGTGATTCAGGATCGATATGGCCGCAATTGCGCAGGGCTACCCGCACCTGCCGGCCCAGAAAGTCATCACCCTGGTCCAGGGTGGAGGTCAAATGTTGTTCCAGCGGTCCCGTACCATTCCGATGGGCCGCTACTATTTCCTGCAGCTTCTCGGTATTGACTTTCCCATAAGAGTAGATGGCGCCGTTGTCCTCAATAATGTCTATCAGAGGCTCGAGATAGCACCTGCCAATACAGCCAGTCGCCTGTTTTTCTATAGCAATTCCTGCGTCCTGTTGCAGCTTATGCAGTTCATCCCAAAGCTCCAGGGCTCCAGCAGCTATACCACAGCTGCCCAGGCCAATCCTTACCTTCATGCCGGTTCACCATCCCTGCCTGCAGCTAATTCCGTGCTGTATATTGCCTTAATCACTGCCCTGGCCTTATCCGGGGTTAACGGCCCGTAGGCCTGCCCGTCAATCATCATCACCGGGGCCAGGCTGCAGCAGCCCAGACAGGCAGCCGTATCCAGAGTAAACATGCCATCAGCCGTGGTGTCCCCAATCTCGATCTTCAGTTCTTCACAGAGAGCAGTGGCAATGCGGTCTGCTCCGTTAACATGGCAGGCCGTTCCCTGGCACAAGAGGATCAGGTGTTTTCCCACTGGCTTGAAGCGGAACTGAGTATAAAAGGTGGCGGCTCCGTATACCTTGGAAGGCTTTATTTTCAATTCGCGGGCAATGATGAACAGTGCCTTCAGCGGAAGGTATCCATAAATAGACTGGGTCTCCTGCAAAACCGCAATCAAACTGCCGGGTTGATTATGATAACGCTCCAACACGGTTTTGAGCCGATTCCAATCCAAATTATCATCATCCCGGGATGTTTCCCAGCGCTCTTTAAGGTTGCATCCACAAGTCACTTTACTACCTCCTAATCAGCAGCACTCTTTAAAACATGGGTTGGGTTAATTGTTAAACCATTTCGGTCGGTTTGTAAACACCTGGTCCGAAATAATATTGTATACCTGCAAACCCGCTAAAGGCTACTGGCAAAGCTTCTCACAAAAAGACAGGGCTTATATACCCTGCCTTAATTTCCGGATTATTACTGCAATCCTAGTCTTTTAACTCCGCATCCAGAGCACCGTTGATAATGTTTTGTATTTCCTGGAACATATTTACATAATCAGTTTCAGCTGCAAAGAATTCCGCAATTTCAGGGTATTGATTCGCTTCAGCCAGCTGCTGGGACAACTCGCTGAGCAAATCGGCCGGAAGCTGCGCCCCCAGCACATGCGCCCGGTTAACCTCCATCTGCACTGAGCGCACCTTTAATACCTTTTGTTTATATTCAGGATGACGGTCTAGCAACTGTTTGGCTGCCAGATAGCGTTGAAAAGCCTGACTCTGTTTAATTGCCTGCGCCAGTTCACAGGCTTTATCAAACGGGCTTGCCTCTGTCATTATTCTCACTTCCTTAAAATAATCTGCCGCTCTCATCCCAGTAATTAACGGAGTTCAGCCAACATCTCCACCTCACAGGCGGCTCCCAAAGGCAGTGCATTTACGCCTACTGCAACTCGGGCATGTTTGCCATACTCCCCGAATATATCCTCCAATAGTTGGGAAGCCCCGTTCAATACCAGGGGCAGCTCGGTAAAGTGGGCTTCACACTGTATATAACCAGTTATTTTCACTATTTTCACTAACTGCCCCCAATCAGCCAGGTTGTTTTTGAGCACTGCCAGGCAGTTTATGGCCGCCAGCCGGCAAGCCGCCTGCCCTTCCGCTATGCTGAGCTCACTGCCCAATCTGCCCTTGTAAGCCAAAACCCCCTGTTCCATCGGCAGCTGCCCGGAAATGAACAACAGGTTGCCGCTTCTGACTGCCGGGAGATAAGCAGCCAGGGGCACGCTGACCTCGGGCAACACAATGCCGCATTCCCGCAAACGCTTCTCGATGTCCACAAAATCACCCTCCTTTACCTTACTATTCCTTGCATAACCGCCACTATGAACAGCATATAGAACGATCCGCTAAACAACAGGGATAAAGCGCTGATGTAGGCCTGGCGGCGCAGCTGCCAGAGCAGCAAGGCAGCCGACGTTATGGCCAATAGGCCGGACAACAAGGCCCCAGGGGTCAACATCCACTCAGTCATGGCGATGCCTAAAGCAGGTATTAGCGAGCCCTGGAAAACCATAGCCCCGGTGATATTCCCTAAAGCCAGAGTATCCTTTTCGCGGGAAATCCAGATTATACTGTTGAATTTCTCCGGCAGTTCGGTTGCGATGGGGGCAATTATAATGGAAAGCACAAAGGCCGGCACGGCATAAAACTGGGCCAATTCGGTGATGGAGTCCACAAACACATTGGCCCCAAACACTATCAACAGCAGGGCAAACAACACTTGAACCAGCACTACCGCCAGGGAGGGGGGGCAGTGCTTGGGGGCAAAATAACACCTCGGGAGCTGTATATCCGCTTCAACATCCCTTTCCTGGCTGACCATGGCGATCACATACCACACATATAGGACCACCAGTGCGAGGGCAATGATGTTTTTGAAGGGCTTTAAGCTTTCCGGGATCAATCCGCATATCAGGGCCATGCCGAATACCACCAGGAAAAAGCTCAGATCGCGCGACATGCTGGAAAAATCAGCCCGCACCTTAAGCCCGTGAATTCGCCGGTTTTTAAACCCCACTACCGCAACCCCGGTTATAAACATGGCCAGGGTGGAAAGCATCAGGGGAGCGCCGAGGATTGCGCCTATGCCTATCTCATGCCCGGTTCCGCCGCCATTGCCAAACACAATGGCGATAACCGGAATAATGGTCTCCGGCAGCGCTGTGCCTACTGCCGCCAAAACGCTGCCTACCGCACCTTCAGAAAGATTCAGCTTAAAACCCAACCACTCAATCCCATTGACGAAAACCTCTGCGCCGGCCAGAATAATGCCCAGGCTGATCACTAACCATACAATATCGCTCATCGTTTGCCCCTTCTCATAAAATGGCGCACCCTTAAGGTGCGCAATGTAAATTGACCTGTTGTGAACGCGGTCTTAAAATAGTATACCTTTACCAATTTGTCTATACAACCGCGGTGCGCAATGCTGAGTGCGACTGATCAATCCCGTTTTTACCGGGCCTGCTTGCGCAAGTTGCCGTTTTTGTGGCTATACCATACCCGGCACACCATCAGGCCTCAAAAATCCAGGTAGCGTAAAAACAACCCCTGAAAATCGGGGTGATCGGCCAGCTCAACACAATTCAAGCCCTGTTTGATATCTTTCATCTGCTGGCGGGCCGGTGCATGCAGGAGATACTGCACCGCCCCGCGTCCCGCAGCGTTACCCAGATTGTAGACCACATCAGGTTTTATTGACGGCAGAATACCGGCCTTTATAGCATTCTCAGGGTTCAGGTAGTTGCCGAAAGCGCCCGCCAAAAAGACCGCTTTTAAATCCTCAGGCTTAATGCCGCTTTCCTTCAGCAAAATCTCTATAGCAGCGCGTATGGCGCTTTTGGCCAGCTGCAGACTGCGCACATCTTCCTGGCTCAATACCACCGGTATGCCCTGCTGGCTTTTATCCGCGGGCACTATGACCATCTCTTTTCCCTGTGAGCCAAGCCGAATGAGAACCTGGTCGGTTGTTTCAATTATATTACCATTGCCTGCCATCAATTCCTTCTCCAGCAACCAGGCCAATAAGTCTATCAAAGCCGAGCCACACATGCCGCGCGGTGCTTCATTGCCCAATACATGATAAACCAGCTGCCCATCATCCCAGAAAAAATGGTCGATAGCCCCATGAACAGCCCTCATTCCACAACGTATGCCGGCTCCTTCGAAGGCCGGCCCGGCTGCGGCAGATGCAGCCCACATCCCTTTTTTGTCAGCCAGGATCACTTCGCTGTTGGTACCAATATCTATAAACAGATAAGGAAAAGGTGCCGGGTTGGGCAGGGTCAACAATCCTGCCAGGGCATCAGAGCCAATAAAACCCCGGCCTTGCGGCGGCATGATCAGCCGGGCCTCACAGTGGACCAATAAGCCCAGTTCTCCAGCCCGGCAGCTGAAAGCATCAGTAACTATACCTATAAATGGGGCCCCTGCCAGGCCGCTGGGGTTTAAGCCCAGAAAAAGGTGGATCATAACTGGATTGCCGACCACTACCAGCTGAAAAACCTGATCAGGCAGGATGTCACACTGTTTGGCCAGGCTGGTTATCAGGGTATTGGCGTTGTTGATGATGACTTGGTGAAGGGTGAGCAGACCATCGTCATGGCTTAAGCAATACTCCAGGCGGGAAATAACGTTATCGCCATATACGCGCTGCATATTAGGCATGGTGGAAGTAGCTATGGTTTTGCCGCTTTCCAGATCGAGTAAAATGCCTACCAGGCTGGTGGTGCCTACATCCAAGGCCAGACCATATACGCTTTGCCGGGAACGGCCCGCATATATCAAGCCCTGTTTTTCTGTCATCAGGGTGTTTAATTCAAGCACCGGCCGCTCGGCCCTGTCCAGGCTATGTAATTCATTGAGATTGGCCACACTCAGATTGAGTTCCAGGTTGGGCAGGGCATTTTGCAGCCTTTCCTGTATAGAAATCGGGTTGTGTCGATCCAGACCTGGTAAGTATACCTTTTTGTGTTGGACCATAGGCTCAACCACTGCCCCGGGTATTGATTGCAGCATAGAGGCGGTGGTGACAGGCTGATCCTGGAGATATACCTTAAGACCTTCAATTACAGGGAGATGACAGGCCAGGCGTATACCTGCTTTGATTTCCTCGGGAAGCAAAAGATAACGCTCGGCTTCATCCGGCGGCAAAAGCGGGCCCAATACCCTGGTTTTGCATTTCCCGCAGGCCTTCTTCCCCCCGCAGGGAGCGCTCATCACCAAACCATTGACCGCCAGGGCTTCCCAAAGGTTTTGTCCCGGATAGGACCAGATTGACATTGAATGTTTATCATCATATGCAATTTCAATTCTTACAAGTTCACTCATATTAACACCATATTTAGCCTTTACGCTATTATAACCAATAAAAAAGGCGGCTTCTAGCCGCCTTCCGGATCAGCCTTATTTGGTTTCGGACATCAATGCATAGGAGAATATAAAGACCCACAGCAAGGCTGAAACTACCGCAATAGTCGCCATACTGAGACCTTCGCCCTGCTTGAAGGCTGAATTCCCCATCGAGTACATGACGTTAAAGGCTACTACGCCCACTCCGGTCAGGATATAAATACCCTTTTTTGCGCCGGCTGACATTGACTGTTTCTTGGCCCATCCACAGAATTTCAGAAAAACGAACACCGTTATAAAGATTACCAATAAGGTAAACAGAGGACCGTTGTAAAAACCCCCGCTAGCTGCATGTTCCGCACCGAACAACAACATCTTTCTTCACCCCCCTTTATCTCTTTAGTAAGTATATTATAAATCTAGCAAAGGTAAAACAAGGAATTAGAAGATAGATTATCTCACCCGTTACTCCCTGCTTTCGCTAGGTAATGTATTCTCTACAAATTCCTTTATTCCTTCAAAGACCGTCATATTTTTTGCGAAAAGGGATGTTTGAGCGTCGCTTTACAATCGCCTACCGGTTGATTATAATAAACCTGGCATGAAATAATATTAAGTGGCAAGTAAATCGGATAGTCGCAGGTTAATCGCCTGAGGAAAGTCGGAGCTCCGCAGGGCAAGGTGCTGGATAGCGTCCAGTGGGGGCGACCCCAAGGCTAGTGCCACAGAAACAGACCGCCGTGATGGAGACCGGAAATCAGCAGTAAGAACTGGTATTGTATCCTGATGTTCAGGGATTTTGCTTTCCGGCCCTCATTGCGGTAAGGGTGGAAAGGTGAGGTAAGAGCTCACCAGCGTTTAGGCGACTAAACGGCTCGGTAAACCCCACCTGGAGCAAGACCGAATAGAGGAACCATGAGGTGGCCCGCCTCGTTCCCGGGTTAGGTCGCATGAGGTGTCAGGCAACTGGCATCCCAGATAGATGACTATCTAATACAGAACTCCGCTTACAGATTTGCTTGCCCATTAACCCCAGGATTTCAGGCAATAAAAAAAGAGGTATGCATAGTGTATACCCCTTTTTTTATATAGCCTAGCTATTTTTCTTTCTGGTACGCTTCTTGGTATTGGCCTTGGCGGGTATTTTTACCGCAACAGCTTCTTTAAGGGATTTGCCGGGCTTGAATGCCGGAACTTTGGTGGCAGGAACCTTGATTTCTTCCCCGGTTGCCGGGCTGATTACCTTTCGTTCTTTGCGGTCGCGTACTTCGAAACTTCCAAAACCTATAATTTGCACTTTATCCCCGCCAGCTAGAGCCTTTTGAATGGCTTCAACCGTAGCATCCAGGGCTTTGGCAGCATCTTTTTGAGTGATTTCTGCCTTCTCCGCTATCGACTTAACAAGTTCCGATTTGTTCACGACATAGTCCTCCCTTATTATTTTTTTAACCATATTTTACATTCCCCAAAAAAACGGCAATTCCTGCTATTAAAAATCTTTTTCGCAATTTTTTCAAAAAAATTTAGGGTTAAATTCGCTATATACATTTTACCTGCTAAAATAGGCTTTTATTCATGTAATCCCGATATTACGGCATATTCCATTTTATCCCATTGAAATCGAGGTTTTGTACAACTAAAAACTGAGCTCTTAAGGCTCATAGAATACTAAAGCACGGCTTCGTATTCAGTTTAATAACCTCCAGGGAAAACCCGTGGCGCCTTGACTCATGCACCAACAAATCACTGACCAGGGTGATCATAGTCCGCTCTAGCTCCTGATGCCCGGCATCAATGATGTTTAAGCCTTTAAGCCGTGCTTCCTGAGCTTCATGGTATTTTACGTCCCCGGTGATGACCACTTCAGCCTGCTGGGGATCAATTTTGGTCAGTACAGATCCCCCGGAACCGCTGATTACCGCCACACGCTGTATCATCTGCCGCCTATTGCCGGCTACACGCACGCCCGGGCAATAAAAAACCGTTTTTACCCTCTCCGCCAGGGATTCCAGGCTGCACGGCTGAGGCAGTTTCCCTTTGCGCCCCATGCTGTATATACGGCCGCCGTTAACCAGGCGATAAACGTCGTAGGCCACCTCTTCATAGGGGTGAGCGGAATGCATGGCCTGAAGCACCCGCTGCAAACCGTTGTGCTCTATCACCGTTTCCAGGCGATATTCCTCCACCTCTTCCAGGATTCCCACAGAGCCTATAAAGGGCTGACTGCCCTCCTCCGGGCAAAAGCTTCCAATCCCCGGGGTGCGGAAACTGCAGGCGGAATATTTGCCGATGTGCCCGGCTCCGGCTTCAGCCATGGCGGTTTGTACCGCTTTCACATGGTCGAAAGGCACATAGACAACCACTTTGTATAATTCATCTTGCTTGTCCGTTGTTAAAGGCTTTATATCCTGCAATTGCAGCATTTCAGCCAGGTGCTGGTTCAAGCCCTGTGAAGCCGCATCGAGATTGGTGTGCGCTGAGTACACGCTTATACCTGCATTGATGAGCTTATATATCGTCTTTCCCTGAGGCGTATCCGCTTCCAATCTCTTCAAGCCCTGAAAAAACAGGGGGTGGTGGGTGATGATCATATCAACGCCGGAACCTATCGCCGCTTCGACCACTTCTGGCTCCAATTCCAAAGCCACCCCCACTTTTTTTACCGGGGCTGAATAAGAACCCAGCTGCAGCCCGCAATTATCCCAGGAAGACGCCAGATACGGCGGATAGTGGTGTTCCAGTATAGCCACGATATCCTTAACCTGATTTGCCATTGATTATGCCCTCCAATCTTCGGCACATCGATTCATATTTAAAGCGCCGGTTTTGATTGTCCGCCAATTTTGATAAAGACAGGCTTTGCGCGAGGTGTTGAAGCTTTCGCCGGCAATAATTGAGGTATTCCAGTTCAATGCGGTCGCGGGCCTGCAGCAGCAAGGGTCCCACTTCTAACTCCAGGGGGCTTAACCGGTAGGGGCGGTCGCCGGGTTGGTAGCTGTAGAGCACAAAAAAGCGCCCTTTTAACTTGATCACCCGCTCATCGATAAGCGGCCAGCCCTTTTCGGCCAGCAGACCACGGGGTACATAAGGGCGGCTCATGGGCTGCAGGACAAAACGCTTAAATGATGAGCTCAAAGACCAGTCCCGGCTCAATATCTCAGCCAGGAGGTCACCTCCCATGCCCATGATAACAACCGTCTCAACCTCGCCCGGGGCTAAAGGCTCCAGCCCATATCCCTGCCTGACCGCAATGTGCGCTGAGCAGGGTGAATTGCCAATACGTTCGCGGGCTCGCCGGTAAGGGCCATCCCCCCATTCAGTAGCTATAACCAGCGGTGCCAGGCCTTTTTCCAGTAAAAAACACGGCAAGAGGCCGTGGTCAGTACCTATATCAGCTACTGCCCTGTAAGGGATTATCATCTCGCTGGCGGCCAACAGGCGCCGGTCAACAGTAGCCATGACGGCTCCTTTCCTTGTATTATAATAGTTAATATAACTCAGCCAGAACCGGCGGGCAAGCCGTGCTCATGGAGTTTAGCGGGTTTTGCATCGCGTCCCCGCCATTGGTTAAGGAGGTTGTATGATGGTTACCAACCATGTCATCACCTGTTTCATGGAAAACCAGGGTAAAATCTTGCTTTTAAGGCGCAGTTCACAGGTGGGCTCTTATCCCCGCAAATGGGCCGGCATAAGCGGATATCTGCCCGAAGGGCGCAGCGCGCTGAGCCAGGCCTATTTGGAAATAAAAGAGGAAGCCAGCCTGTGCAGTGATGACATCGTATTGATCAAGGAAGGACAGGTCCTTCAGGTGCCCGATGCAGATGCGGGCATAATGTGGCTGGTTCACCCTTTTCGCTTTTATGTCAAACATCCCGGACGGCTGGTTATTGACTGGGAGCATGTAGAATACCAGTGGATAGATCCTGAGGACATCAAGAAATACGATTGTGTCCCCCAACTGTATGAGACCTGGCGGAGAGTGGCCGATGGATAGGCAGGAGATGAGAGCCCGGCAACTGGCCTTAGATCGCAAACACGGGGCCAGCTTTCTGCTGCGCCAGGCCTTGCTGATCCTGAAGGATGAGGCCACAGAACTGCCCTGTGATAATAGGCTCAACTTCCTGGAGGAGCTTGCCGCCATAGCCCAAAGGCTGCAGCAGGCCCGGCCGGCCATGGCCGCTATCAGGAACGGCCTGCAGCTTTTCATTGACGGCCTTGAGGAGCTGAAGGCGGAGAACAGGCTTAACGAGCCGGTGGAAGCGGTGTCAGGCCTGGTGGACTCCATCATAGAAAGCCTGGATGCGAATTATCACCGGACTGTCATGAATGGGGCGCAATTGATCAAGTCCGGCGAGCAGATCATCAGCTGCAGTTTCAGTGCCACGGTGGCTTCCGCTTTGATACAGGCCCGTGCCGAGCAAAAACCCTTCTCCGTGATAATTGTGGAGAGCCTGTGGCATGATCTTAACTATGGGGAAATGATGGCTTCCACCTTAGAGACCGGCGGGGTTGACTGCAAGCTCATCCCCGTTGATCGCTTATATGATTATGTTAACGACAGCAGCCTGGGATTGATCGGGGCTGATAGTGTGCTTGCGGATGGTTCCGTAATCAATGGCTATCCCAGCCTGCAGTTGGCCAGGGCATGCTTTGCAAAAAGGATTCCCTTTTACTGCCTGTGTGAATCCCACAAAATAGCCTCCGATTATCCTCCCCTGCCGCTGGAGGATGGCTTTGATATAATACCCGGCCTTTATGTAAAGGCGGTGATCACTGAAAAGGGAAAAACACGCCTAACGTAGCTGTTCATTGCTGTTAAGCCAGGTCAAATCCCTTAACTGACAGCATTCAACCCGGCCGGCAAATAAGCCGGGTTTCCCGCCTAAAAAGCAGGAAACCCGGCTTATAAACATACCCAATAATCCTATCCGCACGAACCGCTTTAAGCCATATCAGACCTGTGGCAATGTACTCAGGCTCTTTTGCAGTTCCTCTTCCGGAAAATCGATGTCTTCAGTAACCCCGGCGAGGAAGTTGTCATATGCTCCCAGGTCAAGGTTGCCATGACCGCTGAGGTTGAATACGATGGTGCGCTGTACCCCTTCCTCTTTGGCCTTCAAGGCCTCGTCGATGGCCACCCGCACAGCATGGGATGACTCTGGAGCCGGGATTATGCCCTCGGTCTGAGCAAACAGCTGCGCGGCCTGGAAAACCTGGTTTTGATAGACAGCGGTAGCTTCAATCAGCCCATCGTGATACAACTGGCTTACCAGGGGCGACTCGCCGTGATAGCGCAAGCCCCCGGCGTGTATTCCGGGCGGGCTGAAACTGCTGCCCAGGGTGTACATTTTCAGCAACGGGGTAAACCCGGCCACATCTCCATAATCGTAAGCGAATACCCCGCGGGTCAATGTCGGGCAGGCGGCCGGTTCGACCGCTATAAGCCGGACTTTGCTGCCTTTCAATTTGTCGGGGATGAAGGGAAAGGCGATACCGGCGAAATTGCTGCCGCCGCCGCAGCAGCCAATAACAATGTCCGGGTATTCATCCACCATTTCCAGCTGCAGCTTGACTTCCTGTCCGATGACGCTTTGATGCAGGCAGACATGGTTTAAAACGCTGCCCAGTGAATAATTGGTATCTTCACGCCCGGCGGCATCTTCTACCGCTTCACTGATAGCCAGACCCAGAGTTCCGGGCATATCAGGGTTCTGGGCCAAAGCCTTGCGCCCGCTCTCGGTAAACGGGCTGGGACTGGGTACGCACCTGGCTCCATAAACCTCCATGGCCACCCGCCGGTAAGGCTTCTGGTAGTAGCTGACTTTGACCATATAGACCATGGCCTCGAGGTCGTACATTTTGCAGGCCAGGGATAAGGCTGTGCCCCATTGACCAGCCCCGGTTTCGGTGGTGAGGCGTTTGATCCCCTGGGCTTTGTTGTAGAAAACCTGGGGCAGGGCGGAGTTCAGTTTGTGACTGCCTACCGGGCTGACGCCTTCGTACTTGTAATAAATGTGACAGCTGGTGTCCAGGGCTTTTTCCAGACCATGGGCCCTGAACAAGGGGGAAGGCCTCCACTGCTTGTAAATCTCCCGCACCTCCTGAGGTATTTCGATATACCTCTCCGTAGACACTTCCTGCATGATCAATTCACGTGCAAAAAGCGGCTCCAAATCGGCTGGGGTAAGGGGCTGTTTGGTTTGTGGATTCAACCCCGGAGACAATGGGGTCGGCATGTCAGCCTGAACATTGTACCAGAATCTCGGCAACTTCTCTTCAGGCAAAATGATTTTGGTGAGCTGTTCTCGGCTCATCTCAGCTTCGCTCCTCTCGTCTTATAAGATTTTTTAAGCGGCTTAAGCCACTTGCAGTTAGTATATCACAGGGACGCAGGCTCAACAACAGAATACCTGTCCTTTTTTATCCATACCTGTTCTTCATCAGGTATGTGCAGCAAGGGTGGCAATTTTATGCCCGGGCATATCAGATATTGATTGTAAAGAGCCCTGGGAGTATAATAAACCAAAACTACAAAGGGGAGCTGGAGTCATCCGGCTGAGAGTGGGCTAAATGCAGCCCTGACCCTCGAACCTGATCTGGGTAATGCCAGCGTAGGAACTATGAACCGCATGGTTTGTCGGACCGCTTTATCGCTTTATTCAGATGGGCGGTCTTTATTATTTTTTTAAGGAGGAGATGGAATGGCCAATGCCAATCTAAGCCTGCAGGTGCTCCCCCGGGTGCCTGAAGAACAGCTGTATGGGGTTGTCGAGCGGGTGATTGAGATGATTCAGAACAGCGGTCTGCCTTATGTGGTAGGACCTATGGAAACTACCATTGAGGGCGACATCGAAGTGCTGCTTGACCTGGTCAAAAGAGCACATGATATCTGCATCGCTGCAGGTGCTTCCGCGGTGATGTCAGTGGTTAAAATCGACTACCGGCCGGGCGGGGTAACTATCGATGAGAAAATACGCAAATATCGCCCCTAAAACCTATCCCTTCCTGGTAATAATCCTGGCCGTAATGCTATGGCATATAGGGGTCAAGCTCAGCCAGGTGCCGGTGTGGATACTGCCGGGGCCGGTTCAGGTGCTGCAAGCCATGATCAGCCATGCCGCCTTATTATGGCATCATACCCAGATCACCCTCACCGAAGCCTTGCTCGGTTTTGCGCTTTCAGTGGCATTGGCTCTCGTACTGGCCTTGCTGCTGCATTACCTGAACTGGTTGTGTCAGGCCTTATATCCGCTTTTTATCGTATCCCAGACCATACCCCTGATTGTTCTGGCAGTATTGCTGCCCCTGTGGTTCGGCTGGGGCATGTTCCCCAAGATTTTGATTATCATCCTGGTATGCTTTTTTCCCATGGTAATCAATCTGTTCAATGGGCTTAAAGCAGTGGACCCGGATATACTGAACCTGTTTCGTTCTATGGGGGCCAAACCCCTGGCAACCTTTCGCCTGGTGATCATGCCTTATGCCCTGCCCTCGTTTTTTGCGGGTTTGCGCATCTCTGCCACCTACAGCATCATGGCTGCGGTAATAGGGGAATGGCTGGGGGCCCAACGCGGCCTGGGCTACTATATGACCCTGCAGCAGAAGAGTTTTGCGGTTGATCGGGTCCTGGCAGTGGTTGTAATCATCTGCATACTGAGTTTGTTGCTGGTTAAAGCCGTGGATTTGCTGGAGTACCTGCTGCTCCCCTGGAACAGGAAGGTTTATTCGCAACAATTGTATCAATAGGAGGAATGTCGAGTGAAAACCAGGATACTGGCATTGTTAATAATTACCGCCTTTTTAGTCCTGCCCGGTTGTGCCAACCATACCCCTGAAGAGGCCCCGTTACAGAAAGTCACGGTATTATTGGACTGGTTTCCCAACACCAACCACACCGGCTTGTATGTGGCTAAAGAGCAGGGCTTTTATCAGGCTGAAGGCCTGGAGGTGGAGATCATACAGCCCTCTGAAGGCGGACAAGTGCAGCTGCTGGCAGCAGGTCAGGCTGATTTTGCCGTATCTGCACAGGAGGAAATAACCATAGCCCGTGCGCAGGGTTTACCGTTGGTAGCCATAGCCGCTATTATTCAACACAACACCTCAGGTTTTGCCGCTCCGCTGGATCGCAACATCAAAACCCCGGCTGACTTTGCCGGGCGCACCTATGGGGGTTGGGGCTCTCCGGCCGAGGAAGCGGTACTAAAATCGCTGATGGCTGAATATCAGGCCGATTTCAGCGAACTCAATATATTGAACATCGGCTCATCCGACTTTTTTACCAGTGTGCAAAAGGATGTAGACTTTGCCTGGATTTTTTGGGGATGGACCGGCATCGAGGCCGGGCTTAAGAACATGCCTTTGAGCTTTATCAGCCTGCGTGAAGTGGATCCCCGCCTGGATTATTACACCCCGCTTCTGGCCAGCAACGAAAAGCTGCTCAACAGCAACCCTGAGCTGGTCAAAAGGTTCATGCAGGCCACCGCCCGCGGTTACCAGTTCGCCATGCAAAACCCGGATCAGGCTGCGGAAATACTGCTGGGGGTTGTTCCTGAGCTGGACCGTCAATTGGTGATTGAAAGCCAGCGTTACCTGGCTCTGCAGTATCAGGGCGACGCTCCTCGCTGGGGGGAAATGAAGGCCGCGGTGTGGCAGGGCTATACTGATTTTATGCTGGAAAACGGGCTGTTAACCGCAGAGGTGGATATTGACCGGGCTTTCAGCAATGCATATCTGCCCGCCGCACCATAAATTTAGAGCGCAGGTTGATGATTATGAGCAAACTTGAGGTAAAAGGGCTGTATAAAACCCTGGAGGGGGTTTTCACCTTAAACAATCTGTCCCTCACGCTCAAAGAGCATGAGGTGGTGGTCATTTTGGGCCCCAGCGGCTGCGGGAAAAGCACCTTGCTGCATATCATCGCCGGTTTGATTCCGCCCGATCGGGGCAAGGTCTATATTGACGGGCGTGATTATACCTGCCAAACCGGGCGGGTCAGCTACATGCAGCAAAAAGACCTTTTGCTTGATTCCAGAACCATTATCGACAATGTGGCCCTGCCGCTGGTGCTGCGGGGAATCCCCAAAGAGCTGGCCCGGCGGCAGGCCGCCCTGCACCTGGATGACTTTGGTTTGAGCGGTTTTGAGAATTATTACCCCCGGCAGCTGTCCGGGGGCATGAAACAGCGTGCCGCCTTATTAAGAACCTATCTTTTCAGCAGCGATATACTGCTGTTGGACGAACCCTTTGCCGCCCTGGATGCCATCACCCGCCGCAAGATGCATCTGTGGCTGATCGATCTGCAGCAGCGTTTCCGCTCCTCGGTGTTGTTTGTGACTCACGATATCGAAGAGGCCCTGCTGATCGCATCGCGCATCTATGTATTTTCGGCTCGTCCCGCACAGGTGCGCCTGGAGATAGATATGCAGAGCATACCGCATAGGCCGGACTCACTGTACCGGCTCAAAAACCGCATACTGGCGGAACTGGAAGGGGAATGATCAGTCCTAAACGGCTCTTTCCCGGGTTTTCGGTTTGAGTGAAGCCTCCCATTTGCGGCAGCGGTCCCCCCAGTAGGCCAGTACCTGGCGATCGCGCATAATACAGGCTACCTCGCAGAGGTTAGGGCACCCCTGGCAATCCAGGCTGCGAGTCTTAAATTCGCCTTCCAAAACGAAGCAGTCTCCTTTAAAGCGGCTTGGCTGCTTCTGGCTTACCGCTTCATGGGCCAGTATGGCTGCCCCCACCGCACCCATAACATCATGGTTTGGAGGTACGGCGACAGGCATGTGCAAGGCCTTTTCAAAAGCCTTTCTGATCCCCCGGTTGGCTGCCACCCCACCCTGGAAAACCACCGGGCTGAGGATTTTTTTGCCTTTGCCCACATTGTTCAGATAGTTTCTCACCAAAGCCTCGCACAGACCCATAAGGATGTCGCTCATGGGATAACCCATCTGCTGTTTATGTATCATGTCGGATTCGGCAAAAACCCCGCAGCGTCCTGCAATGCGCACCGGGCGGGTGGACAGCAAGGCCTGCTCGCCCAGCTGTTCAATGGGCAGATTCAGCCGGGCAGCCTGCTGATCCAAGAATGAACCGGTTCCTGCAGCACAAACCGTATTCATGGCAAAATCATGCACAATGCCTTCCCGTATGATGATTATCTTGGAGTCCTGCCCCCCTATCTCAATAACCGTCTGGCAGGCCGGATCATAATGGCATGCGGCCACCGCATGAGCCGTGATCTCGTTTTTTACCACATCAGCTCCCAGCATTATGTCCGCCAGGTGCCTGCCGCTGCCGGTAGTGCCTACACCTGCGATGGCGGCCGCCGGGGACATTTGACCGCGCAAGGCCAGGTAACCCTCGCGGATGGCCTTTACCGGGTTCCCATTGGTGCGCAAATAAACCGTGGCTTTGACCTGTCGCTCATCATCCAGCAAAACAAAATTGCTGCTCACCGAGCCGATATCAACCCCCAGATAATAATGCACTTTTGCTTCCTCCTCGCTGTAAACTGCTGCCATTAACGCGAGCCGCTTTGCGGCGCCTGAGCATATCGGTGAAGGCCTCCAGGCGGGTGGTAATGCCGGCATTGGCGGAGTGTTCATCAAAATACAGGGTCATGCAGGGAATCTGTTCCTCTTTAGCCACCCGGAGCAATATGCTTTGGGCCACTATCTCCGGCATGCAGGTAAGAGGGCCAATCTGAATCACCCCGTCATAGCCCTGATGGGCGAAATCCACGGTTGTGCCCACCGTCTCCAGGCCGTGCCCGCCCACACGGCTGGCCAGATAAGGCCGGGCGCAATCGACTATATGCTCCTGGCGCGATTTGAGCAAATGCCCTTTGAACAGATGATCATTCAGCCACTCGGTCAGTTTGATCGAATTGGTAACCTCAGCATTGAGCCGGCCCAGGCTGCGGATGATATGCTGATTGGAGTAGGGCTCCAGTACGGTATAAACCTCCCCTACCAGGCCTATGCGCAATATGGGCTGTGAGTGCTGTTCGAGACAGTTCCAGGCCTTTATGGCGGAGGATACTATGCCGTCAATAGCCTTGCGGCTTTGGGCCTGATCAATATGTACCAGGGTATCTTCCCAGATTCGTTCCGCTTCTTCTTTTTCACTGCTGCGGGGCAGTACATACAGGTAGTGCTCTTCCGCTTTTTCCAATGCGGCCAGCTTATACCAGGCAAAACGTATGGCTTCAATAGCCTCCATAAAAGAAACCTTTTCCCCCAGCTGTTTAAGCTGATGCAAAAGCTGGGACAGCCTGGAATCGGGAGCCTCCAGTATGACCATGTGAAAATCATAGCCCAAATCCCGCAATATGTCCCTTTGCACCTGGGCATAATAGCCGAACCTGCAGGGCCCCCAGCCCCCGGCCATCAGTATCGTATCCGCGCCGGCTTCCAGGGCCTCAATATAATTGCCCAAACCGATCTTAAGCGGCAGACAGGCGAATTCAGGCGCATATTTGACCCCCAGGGCCAGGGTGCGCTCGCTAATCGGCGGAGGGACCACCACCTCGCGGTGCAGCCCCTGAAGAAGCGATTTAAGGGGAATGTGCATGAAGCCCATATGGGGAAAGGTTATCTTCAAACCCCTGCACCTTCTTTCTTCGCAGCATATCGCAAAAGGCTTCCAACCTGGTCAAAAGCCCCCCTTCACCGCTGTGCTCGTCAATGGTTACCAGCATAAACGGCTTATGCCTGACCTTGCGGGCTATGATGTCACCCACCATAGAATCCGGCCCGCAGCCGAAACAGGCCAGGTATACTATGCCGTCGATGGCAGGATTTTTGTCCATCAAGAGAGCGGCTCCAACCATCTTTCTTCCCAGGGTCCAGAACAGCTTCTTGGGCAGGCGGGCAGCTTCCGCTTCTATCTGCTCTTTAACACAGGACTCCAGAAATGCCACTTTGCACCCCAGCTGCTTCAATTTTTCTATCAGCTGCAGACTGATGGCCGGGTCATACAGTGAATAGCCATGCCCCAGTATGCCCACACAGATATGGTTATCTTGGGGTTTTACAGGACCCTCCCGCTTGCCATCCCATAACTCGATGGCCTCCAGAGGCGAATAGCCCTGCCGGGTCCAAACCCGCACCCGTTTCATCTCCCTTAAGCCATGCTGGTATGCGTCGTAAATGCTTTTCCTGCTGCCGGTAAACAATAAGCCTGCTCGGTAGATATTGTTCCACAATTCACGGGTATCACGGCTGCAGTCCACGGTAATATCTATCAACGGCGGACAATGAGGCCACTGGGCCCGAATCATATCAGGAATGCCCATAAATTTGGGGCATATGTAGCTTCTCGGCTCAATGCTGATAAAGCGCGGAGCCAGAATATAGTCGGGCTGTTGTTCAAGCAGCTGGCCGACATGCCCGAAGTAAACCTTTATGGGCAAACAGCACTCATCAACCGTGCTATCTATGCCCTGGTCAATGGTTTGCCTGCTGGTGGGACTGGAAGTTATCACCTCCGCGCCCAAATCAGTGAAAAATGTCTTCCACAGGGGGTACTGGTAAAAAAAGAATAATCCCCGTGGGATCCCGACTCGAGCCATCTATTGCTGTCCTCCTGATTTATTGCTCGGGCTGTCTGTGCTGCTCAGAAGAGCTAATCCCCGCTTGCACACCGATCAACGACCAGTCTTTTTTCTCCGCTTATCGTCAGGCCATGCAAAGCGCTTTGATTCTTCAGCCTTTGGGGTTAAATATAACCGCCACCACATAGCCGAACACGATAGCTGCGGTAATACCGGCCGCAGCTGCTTCAACCCCGCCGCTGAAAGCGCCCAGCAGCCCTTTTTGCTCCACTGCCTTTAAGGTACCCTGCACCAGCAGATGGCCAAAACCGGACAGAGGCACGGTAGCCCCGGCACCGCCGAGATTGACCAGCGGCTGGTAGAGACCCAGTCCACTCAATATAGCCCCGCCAGTTATATATCCCACCAGAATATGCCCCGGCGTAATAGTGGGCTTGGTAGCATCCATAATGATTTGCCCGATTACACATAACAGACCGCCCACCAAAAAAGCCATATATAAGGGAACCATTATTCTGCCTCCTGCAAATCATTAGTCCATTTCTATAGCCACCGCATGGGCAATGCAGGGAATGGATTGGCCCTGGAATGAGGTGACCGGACTCATCAAAGCCCCGGTCGCTACCAGCAGCAGCCTCTTAATCTCACCTTTTTGCATCTTTTTCAGCAAAGGGCCGCAGAGCATACAGGCCGAGCACCCGCAGCCGCTGCCGCCGGAACCCACCGCCTGACTCTGATCATAGAGCAAAACCCCGCAGTCTTTGTAATTGGGATCTATAATGCCATAGCGCACGAAAAGCTGGCGGGCGATGCTCGAGCCGACCTGGCCCAAATCCCCGCTGACGATCAGATCATAGTAATCGCTCTCAAGATTCAAATCATCCAAATGGGTTTTAATGGTGTGAACTGCCGCAGCAGCCATAGCGCTGCCCATATCGTTGGCATCGGTCTGCCCCATGTCTATGACCTTGCCTACCGTGACCCCCTTGAGGCCTGGCCCGCTTCCACTGGCCTCCAGCAGCACAGCCCCGGCTGCGGTGGCTGTCCACTGAGCGGAAGGGGCTTTTTGCACCCCTTGTTGGGTGGGAAAGCGGTATTGCCTTTCAGCAGTGTAATGATGACTGCAGGCCGCAGCGACAACGCGCTCATAATAGTCCCCATCCAGAAGCATGGCGCCCAGGCTGAGGCTCTCCGCCATGGTGGAGCAGGCCCCGTATAAGCCCATAAATGGAATCTCCAAATCCCGGGCGGCAAAATTGGAGGCTACTATCTGGTTGAGCAGGTCCCCGGCCAGGAGCAAATCCACATCTTCAGGCAGAAGATTGCGCTTGTTAAGGGCCATTTTGACCGTCTCCCGCAACATCTTATACTCGGCCAATTCCCAGGTTTGTTCGCCATAAAGGTAATCATCCAGAACATAGTCGAAGTCCTGGCCCCACGGGCCTTCCCCTTCTTTAGGCCCGACTACGGCCGCCCAGGCTGTCAGTACCGGAGGATTATCGAATACCACGGTTTGCTGGCCGCGTTTTTTTCTGCCCGGCATATCAGTGCCTCCCCACTTTTACTAGCTTAAGAATACCCTGATCAAGCCCACCAAAACCGCGATGACAAAGCCGAAAACCAGGGTTGGCCCGGCTACGCTGAAAATCCTGGCCCCGACTCCAAAAATATAGCCTTCCCTTTTGTACTCCAGGGCTGAGGCCACGATAGCATTGGCAAATCCGGTGATGGGAACAATGGAACCTGCTCCGGCACGCTGGCCCAGCTCATTGTAGTAGCCCAAACCGGTGAACAGAGCGGCCAGGAAGATGAGAATGCAGGAAGTTGCGGAACTGGCATCGGCAAGGCTGATGCCCCGGCTTAACATCAAGTTGATCATCCACTGGCCCAACATGCAGATCAGCCCGCCCACCACAAAAGCCCAGACCATATTGCGGGCCAGATTCGGTTTGGGTTTGGCCTGGTTAATCAGATCTTCATATTCTTGCTTTTCGATCTCTTTGATTTTTTGCTCAGGTGTATGCATGTCAGGCCTCCTTGCCAGCATATTATGCGCTTTTTAACCGCTTTTTATTCATGATGAAGGCCCGGCAAAGCACCTTAAAACGGTGCTCTCCAGGCCCTCAGGTCGATCGGCGGGAATCTGCCTATTCAGTATAGGCAATCTTCACATCGGCTTTGTATTCTACTATCCGGTCGCCCTGGCAGGTGGCTGTCCAGTTGATTACTTCTACCCCGGATATATTGCGGTACCTTTTAGATGCCTGGCTGACTGCTTCTTCTACGGCGTCCTGCCAGCTTCGACTGGATTGACCTACGAATTCCGCAACTCTTACCTGCAAAATACAACCTCCTTTATCATCATGTCATCTAAAGTGTATTTTGCTGATCCTGTTCAGTATTTATTCCTCATAATAAAAAAGAGGCGTTTATCTGCTGTCAATAAACGCCCCTCACAGTGGATGCTATGCTAACCCAGCATCTCTTTGAGCTTATTTATAGCGGTTTTTTCGATGCGGGAAACCTGTACTTGTGAAACCCCCAGATCATTCGCTATGGCAGACTGGGTTTCGTCTTTAAAATAGCGGCGCAGTATCACTTCCCGCTCACGATCGCTGAGCTTGCTCAAAGCCTCGCGCAAGGCCAACCGCTCCAACAGCCGGATATTGCTCTCTTCATCCCCCAGCCGGTCTATCAGTGATGGAGCGCCCCGCTCATCCCGGGGCAGGGTATCGTGGATGTAGGCCGGGGCCTGGCAGGCCTCGATGGTGGTGACCACATCTTCCTTTACCATATCCAGGGTGCTGGCAATCTCGGCCACACTCGGTTCACGCCCCAGTTCGCTGCGCAGTTTGTCCTGAGCCCAGCGTATTCTGCCGTAATTCTCCTTGAGGCTGCGCTGCACTTTGACCATCCCGTCATCGCGCAGGAATTTCTTTATCTCGCCGATTATCACCGGTACCGCATAGGTGGAAAAGCGCACCTGGTACTGAAAATCAAACTTGTCGATGGCTTTCAGCAAGCCGACTGAACCCACTTGAAACAGGTCTTCATAATCATAACAGCTGTTTTTAAAGCGCTCCATGACCATATATACCAGGCCCAGGTTGGCCTCATACACCCTGGCCCGGGCCGCACTATCACCGGCCTGTGCCTTGGCCAGCAATTCTTCGGTTTCCTTGTAATTGTCATGCGAGGACACCATTATCAACTCCTCAGGCCAGGGCTTCCTCGTTCTTCAGGAAAGAGCGCCTCAGGCGCACCGTAGTGCCCTTGCCGGGTGCAGTATCGACCTGCATGTCATCGGTGAACGATTTCATAAAAGTGAAGCCCAGACCCATGCGGGTGGGATCGCTGGAATAGGTTGCTTCCATGGCCCGGGTCAAATCCTCTATGCCCCGGCCTTGATCCTCGACCACGATCTCCAATACGCCGTTATGGTCTATGCTGGCTATCACCGTTATCATCTTGTTGGGCTGGTTTTCATAGCCGTGAATGATGCAATTGGAGACTGCTTCGGAAACCACCAGCTTAATCTCTTCGATATCCTCCAGGGTACAGTCCAGCTGCGATGCGAAAGCAGCCACACAGGAGCGGGCAAAGGCTATGTTCTCCGGGATACTGAAGAATTCAAACCTCACATAATTGCGCACATTCATATCGCTTCCCGGCCAGGCCGGTCTCCACCTCC
>LFSQ01000112.1 GCA_001512785.1 Syntrophomonas sp. DTU019 | reverse complement strand
GCTCACCCGGCTCTTGTTCCAATCCCAAACACCCCAGGCAGCCGCCACAACAATAATGATTATTGGCAGCGCGTTACCCATCTCATAAAGTCCTACTAATCCTAAAATATAAGCCACCAATGATCCGGTGAAGATGGCAAATGCTGGAGGGTCAACATGGGTATCACCATGGATATAGAACAGTCTGGCTCCCAGGTCAGCCAGCAAAGCTGCGATTATAGCCATAGCCACACCCCAGAGAATGTTGCCGCCGCTGAACAGGGTACCGTAAGCGGCACAAAGGGTGATATGATGGGTTACGGGCACAGCTGTACCGTACTGCAGGAACACCAGTGAAGCCGCCGATATCAGGAATCCTACAAATGGTGCGCTGCTGGCAGTAGCAGGATTTGCCAGCATCGAGCTGGTAACAAATGCGGACAGGCCACCTGCAGCCACAGCGAGGATGATCTTCTCAGCAGTGCTCTCCATATAAGCCACCCAACGCTGATCCCCGCCGAATACAAAACGTCCTCTTGCCTCAGCCTCAGGTGTCAGGCGACCAAAGAAACCATCTCCGAATATAATTTTAGCAACGAGAGCTGTAAACACCACGGTGAAGCCTACCGTATCAAACTGGCCTTTATTGAATACTCCTGCAGTTATAACTTGAGTGGCATATCCCAGCATACCGAAGAGTCCACCCACTACAAGTACCCCCGGCTGTTTCAAGCCCATAAGGCCTTCGGTTATTGCTTTACCAGAACCCAGATAGCCCATTTTCTTCGCAAAAGCGGTTGCCCCTACCCCGCCTGCGAAAGCGATATGAGGTCCAAAAAAGGGGCCGAAGGTGATGATACTGTGCCAGTCAAAAGCTGACCCGGCCATAGCCGCAGCTACTCCCACAAATCCCAGGAAACCGCAGAATATAAAAGCAGGAAGTGCTCCTATAGCTGCTCCAAAAGCGCCGCCACAAAAGGAAATTAATAAAACTGTAGGATCAATAGCCATACAATGATTCCTCCTTTACTTCTCACTCGCCTTGGCCTGCGCCTTAACCGCCTTCATTGCTGACTGAACTGCTGCTGTATCTCCAAAAAAGCCTATGGTATTGATATGCTGCGGGCAGGTGCCATGCAATTCCACTGCGCTCACCGATCCTGCTTTGACACCTACATCAGCCAGATAAAACAGATTGGGCAAATCAGTCTGCACCAATCCCACCGCATCTACTTTCATGCCTAGAATATCCTTTCTGCAATCAGGCGGCATCCTGCGCAACAGCATTGCCATAGTGCTCGGTCGCGGGGCCTGAATCATCCGCGTGATCAGCATGCCCAGTCACCTCCTTCCTCTTTAAAATGTCAGTTTGGGATGCGGTGAGGCAATGATCGATGAGGCCATAATCACACCTTCGTCAGCAAGTCTATCGCAAGCCGTTTTTACCGCTACCTTAACCGCACTCAGCTCCCCACAAAGGTATACAAAAGCCTTGCCGCCCATACCACGTGCCAGCCGGATTTCGATAAGGTGTACTTTAGCAGCTTTGGCGGCTATATCCCCGGCAACCACCCCTGATGTCGCATCAACGGTTTCGATGATGCCCAGCGACCCTTTAACTTCCCCACTGGTGGTTCCCGACAGTGCCGGTATCACTTCAGGATGAATATTGGGCAAAACAAAACTGGAGATGGCCAAAGCTGGATCCAGATTGATGCCCTTTTCAACAGCTTCTTTCACAGCACTGAGGTCCCCAGAAATAAGGGCCACAAACTTGCCGGGGCACATCACCGTAGCCTGAATCAATTCCACCTTGCCGCCCTTTAACATAACATCAGTGGCTTCCAAACCTTTGGCAATACTTCGATATTCTATAAATCCCAACACCGGCTTCACAACCCTGCCCCCTTTCTAGCTGATTACTCGTTCCACAACGATCCGCTCTTCACTGCATTCGCTGACCCGGCCAGCTATGCTGGCGAAAATGCGGCTGCCCAGCTTGCCCTCAGGTATATCAGCCACCAGCTGACCCATAGCTACCGCTTCTCCTACCTTGACAACCGCTTCGGAAGGAGCACCGATATGTTGTTTTAAGGGCAAAACCACCTTATCGGGCTCAAGATCGGTGGGGTAAAAAGGCGCGAAAGCCGCATAGCCTTTGAGGTTCAACCGACTGATGAGCCGTTTGGTGGGTATGCGCTGGTAAGGGCGCATTGCTTCAGGCTGTGGGGTTTTGCCTACGAAAGGATTCTTTATCCCCGCTTTATTTACCTCAGCCTTGAGCAGCTGATTGATTCGGCGCGGTGAAAGTCCCATAGGACACGCAAACAGATCGCAGGCACCGCATTCCGAACAAAGTAAGGACTGAAGGGCTTTGTTTCCTTGATTAGCACCATAACTGGCTGCCAGAATGGTCTGATTGGGATTTATGTTATAGCCCAACAG
>LFSQ01000152.1 GCA_001512785.1 Syntrophomonas sp. DTU019 | reverse complement strand
TAGCGGTAAATTTAAAGCGGATAGCCAAACTGGTATCCGCTTTACAAGGCTTAAATACTATTTTTTCATGGTTATTGCAGCGCAGATTATTGATTAATCCAACGGACCGGTTCAAAAAGTACTCAATAGCGGTTTGATAGGGGTACTTTTTCAGTGGTCTCAACGCGTCCCCTTGTGTCATCCGTTAGTTTAGATTTCTATGAAGGTTACTTCCCCGGAGTCGAGGTGGTATTTGCCCCCTACGATGGTCAATTGCTGGTGCTCCAGCAGATGTTTGATAATCGGGCTGGACTGTATCTCTTTGATTACTGCCAGTATGTTCTCATCTTCGGCCTTGCGGTACAATTCATCGCCGCTTGCACCGGACTGCCTTACTGCATCTACAGTCGGTTTGATGCGCTCCACAATGGCCCCGATACTGCCCGGTGCCTCTCCGCCATCCACGGTAGCCTTGACGGCCCCGCAGTAGTCGTGACCCAAAACCAGCAGCAGCGGCGCACCCAGATGCTCCAGGCCGTATTCGATACTGCCCATTGCCACATCGTCAACTACATTGCCGGCCACACGTACTACAAACAGGTCGCCCAGGCCCTGATTGAAGATGTGTTCCGGAGGAACCCGGGAATCAGAGCAGGTCAGAACCACAGCAAACGGGAACTGGCCCTGGGCACGGAGTTCCGAGCGCCTGGCGGAGCCGAGATCGGGTGGAACCAACTGCCCTGAAACGTAGCGGCGGTTGCCTTCAATCAGCCATTTTAAGGCTTCATTGGCGGTGACCTTGCTGCATCCATTATCGCGGTCTATATCTGTCAACACTATTCCCCCCTGGTAAATAATTATGGCTGTAAAAAGAATTCTTTATCCGGGAAAATACTCCTGCAAAAAGGGGATAGTGGTTTCTGAAGATTAATGAGTTCGAGCTCTTTAAGCCAGCCGCCAAAAAAGCTTAAGCCCGGAATACAGGCGCTGCGCATATGGTAATCAGAGCGTAAAAATACTTGGGGAAAGCAGCACAAAAATTAATAAGAGATACTCCTTATGATAACATAGAGGTGTGCAGAAACTATAGCAACAGCAGGAGAAACACTGCTGCTAAAACTGGCAGAACCACTTGATTTTGAGTGCAGAACCTGTAACAACAGCGGCAGAACCCCTTATGGAACAAATTTATGCCGGGAATATATGCTCTTGACTGGGGCTGCTCAAATATGTTAAATTGGCATGTGAGTTGCGAGTTTTTGCAACCGCACGGTGAGGGTCATGAAAACGGTTTTATCAACCTACCTGTTCACCGGCGAGTCTAAAAAACGGAGGTGTTGCTGTCAATGTATGCCATTATTAGAACCGGCGGCAAGCAGTATCGAGTCAATGAAGGCAGTATTTTGAAGATCGAAAAGATAGCTGGAGAAAAGGGCGACAAGGTCACTTTTTCCGAGGTGCTCCTGGTAAGTGACGACGATGGTACCATAAAGGTCGGTGACCCGGTGGTGGCCAATGCCGCAGTTACCGCTGAGATTCTCGAACAGGGCAGGAACAAAAAGATCATAGTGTTCAAGTATAAGAGAAGAAAGAATTATCGCCGCAAACAAGGCCACAGACAACCGTTTACCAAGATTAAAATAGACCAGATCGTAGTGGGATGATCACCGTAAGCATTGAGTACCGGGACGAGCAGATCGTGGCTTTCACCATTACCGGTCATGCCGGTTACGCTGCTCCCGGTCAGGACATTTATTGTGCCGGGGTTTCGGCTATAGCTCAAACCGCAGTATTGGGCCTGGCCAGGCACTTATCAACCGGCCCTCAGGTGCAGATTGTCGAAGGTGAAAACAACCTTTTGCAATGCAGCCTGCCGGTTGATCTGAGTTCAGACGATAGATATAAAGCACAGTTGATATTATCGACTATGGAAGCGGGTTTGCTTTCCATGCAAGAAGCCTACCCGCAATATGTTAAAGTGATAGTCAGGAGGTAAAAACCATGTTTAGATTTAACCTGCAATTATTTGCCCACAAAAAAGGGGTGGGCAGTTCCAGGAACGGACGCGACAGCACCTCCAAGCGCCTGGGCGTAAAAAGGGGAGACGGTCAGTTTGTCAAAGCCGGGAATATCCTGGTCAGACAGCGCGGCACCAAGATCCATCCCGGCAATAACGTGATGATCGGCGGGGATGATACCTTGTTTGCAGTAATCGACGGCACAGTCAGGTTTGAAAGAAAAGGCCGCGATAAAAAACAGGTCAGCGTTTATCCCCTGGAATCAGCCCTGCAGTAAAGTCAGGCTTAAAGACCATAGCACTCGTCTTGAAGACCCCTGGAGTTTTTCAGGGGTTTTTGTTATCATTAGTTCACGTCCGAGGGGGATAAATATGGAAGCCGAACAAATAGTGAGCCTGCTGCGCAGAATAAGGCATGAATACGGCAATGACCTGCAGGTGATTGGGGGATACATTGATTTAAACCGCCTTGAGCAGGCCCGTGAGTATATTCATGCCGTAGTTGAACAGCACAATCAGGAGCGCATGCTTTTCGATAGCCTGCCGGCTGAAGCCGCCCTGTATTTTTATCAGCAAGCCTTATCATGCCGGGATTTGGGAGTAATACTAAGATACAAAGACTGCCGGGTGGATTCCCATGCCATTTTTGAAAAAAGGCAGGAGCCCTATCAAAGCCTCAAAAGACTGGCTGAAAAGAACGCTTTTCGTTTGGACAGGGAGCCCTACATCTACGCCAGCATCACCGCCCAAAGCGGCAGAGGCCAGATGGTGTTCTCCGGCGAACCCCTGGGCAGGGAAGTCCTGGTGCCGGTAGAGGAGTGACATTATGTTTATAGATGAGGCCCGGGTATATGTTAAAGGTGGCGACGGGGGCAACGGCATTGTGGCCTTTCGCCGGGAAAAATACGTCCCCCAGGGAGGTCCGGCCGGAGGCGACGGCGGGCGAGGCGGCAATGTGGTATTTATGGCCGATGAAGGCTTGAGAACCCTGATGGACTTCAGGTACAAACGCCATTTTAAAGCCGAGCGCGGCCAGCATGGTCAGGGAAAAAACATGCACGGGGCCTGGGGTGAGGATCTGGTGGTGCGGGTGCCGGTAGGTACAGTGATCAGGGATGAGGCCAGCGGCGAAGTGGTCGCCGATCTTACCCGCCACGGCCAGCAGGCGGTGGTGGCTAAAGGCGGGCGCGGCGGGCGCGGCAATGCGCGCTTTGCCAGTGCAGTCAACCGGGCCCCGAGCTTCGCCGAGAATGGGGAACCAGGCGAAGAAAGATGGCTCAAAATGGAGCTAAAACTGCTGGCTGATGTAGGCCTGGTGGGCTTTCCCAATGCGGGCAAATCCACCTTGATATCCAGGATTTCAGCCGCCCGCCCCAAAATAGCCGACTATCCTTTTACCACCCTGACCCCCAATCTGGGGGTGGTTGAAACCCGCTATCATGACAGCTTCGTGGTTGCCGATATTCCGGGCTTGATTGAGGGGGCTCATCAGGGGGCCGGCCTGGGGCATGGGTTTCTGCGCCATATAGAGCGCACCAGAGTCCTGCTGTTCATCCTCGATGCCGCTGAAACTGAGGGCCGCGATGTACTGCAGGACTACCAGACTTTGCGCCGGGAACTGGCCAGCTACAACCCCAAATTGATGGAACGCCCTTTTTTGGTGGTGGCCAACAAGATGGATTTGCCGCAGGCTGAGGCCAACCGCGAAAGGCTTGAGAGAGCCTTTGGCGAGCGGCTGCTGTTCATCTCGGCAGTGACCGGGCAGGGGGTGGAAGAATTGATAGAAAGGGCTTATGCCCTGCTGCAGCAAAACCCCCCGCAGGCTGAAGAGGTGGAAGAAGCCGTAGTCACTCGTTTTAAAGAGGAAGCCCCCTTTGCCATCGAGGTGATCGATGGGGTTTATGTGGTCTCCGGGCAGCGAATCGAGAAGCTGCTGGCCATGACCAATTTTTCCACTGATGAAGGCCTGCAGCGATTCCAGCGCGCCATAAATCGTATGGGGCTGGAAGAAGCCTTGAAAGCCCGGGGGATTAAAACGGGTGATACAGTGCGCATCAAAGACATGGAATTCGATTACAGCGAGTAGGAGAATCAGCCGCTGTGTTATTATATGGCGGTTAATAAAGCTACAGGAAGTGTTTGGGAGTGAATAGACGCAAAAGGCTTGAAACCGTGCAAAGGCTGGTTGTCAAAGTGGGCACCAGCACCCTGACTTATTCCAATGGCAAGCTCAATCTGTACCGCATCGAACGGCTGGTAAGGGAAATGGCCGATTTGCACAACCGCGGCATGGAGGTCATCCTGGTCAGCTCCGGGGCTATAGGGGTAGGGGCCAACCGCATGGGGCTGAAGAAGATCCCCACCACCATACCGGAAAAACAGGCCCTGGCGGCTATAGGCCAGGGGGCTTTGATGCAGCTCTACGAGAAGCTGTTTTCGGAATACAATCTAACCGTCGCCCAGGTTTTGCTGACCAGAGGGGATTTCGATGAGCGCATCCGCTATTTAAACGCCACCAATGCGCTTTTATCCCTGCTCAAAATGGAAGTCATACCTATAATCAACGAGAACGACACCGTAGCCGTAGAAGAGATCAGATTCGGCGACAACGATACCCTCTCCGCACTGGTGGCCGGGCTGGTGGACGCCGATATGTTGATCATCCTCTCCGATGTGGATGGGCTGTATGATGCCGATCCCCGCTCCTCTGAAAATGCCCGCCTATTAAGCCGGGTAGAAGAGATCACCCCGGAGATGGAGGCCAGTTCTCACAACCGCGGCAGCAGCTTTGCCAGCGGGGGGATGTATACCAAGTTAAAAGCGGCCCGAATATGCATGGCTTCGGGAATCACCATGATCATCGCCAACAGCGCGGAGGATAACGTCATTCGCCGCATCATCGCCGGTGAGGAGGTAGGGACCTTGTTTGTCCCCCGCGGGGTCAAAATGCATGCCCGCGAGAAATGGCTGGCCTTTGGCACCCTGGTGCAGGGATATATCGAGGTCGATGAGGGGGCTGCGACGGCTTTGACCAAAAAAGGGCGAAGCCTGTTGGCCTCCGGCATCACCGGCATTGCAGGAGAGTTCGAGCGCGGCTCGGTAGTGGGGGTGAAAAGCCCCAAAGGGCAGGAGATCGCCCGTGGCATCGTACACTACAGCGCCGGGGAAATCCGGCTCATCGCGGGCCGAAAAAGCAGCGAAATCGAGCACATCCTGGGCGAAAAAGACTATGATGAGGTAATCCATCGCAACAACCTGTGGGTTGTGCGATAAATGGGTAAAAAGTGCAGATCAAGGAGTGACCAGATATGGACGAAAAGCTGAGAATAACCTTGCTGGAACAGGGAAAACGGGCCAAAAAAGCTTCCCGCCTTCTGGCTACCGCTTCCACGACGGTAAAAAACCGGGCCCTTCATGCCATGGCCGATGCCCTTATGGAGAGTAAAGATGAAATTATCGCCGCCAATGCTGTCGACCTGGAGCAAGGGCGTGCCGCTGGGCTTACTTCTGCCCTGCTGGAAAGGCTCACCCTGGATGAAAAAAGGGTGACTGACATGGCCCAGGGACTGCGGGAGATTGCAGCCCTGCCCGACCCGGTGGGGGAGGTAGTGGGGATGACCCGGCGCCCCAACGGCCTGGAAGTGGGGCGGGTGCGGACCCCTATCGGCGTGATCGGCATCATATATGAATCCCGGCCCAATGTGACCGCGGATGCTGCCGGTCTGTGCCTTAAATCCGGCAATGCCATTCTGTTGCGCGGCGGGGAAGAGGCCCTCAATTCCAACCGCGCCATCGCCAGGGTGATTGCAAGGGCGGCCTGCCGTCAGGGCATACCCGAAGGTGCAATCGAACTGGTGGACAGCGAAGACCGCGAAGCGGCGGTATTTATGATGAAGATGCATGACTACCTGGATGTGCTCATACCCCGGGGGGGCAAAGGGCTTAAAGAGGCGGTGACCAAAAACGCCACTGTGCCGGTAATAATGACCGGTATGGGCAACTGCCATGTCTATGTGGATGAATATGCCGATATTGAAAAAGCCCTGGCTATCGTCTTTAACGCCAAGGTCCAGCGCCCCTCGGTCTGCAACGCTGCTGAAACCCTTTTAGTACATAGCAAGATAGCCCCGGCTTTCCTGCCCCTGATGCTGCCCAAATTACAGCAGGCCGGGGTGGAGATTCGCGCCTGCGAACGCAGCCGCGGCATTGTGCCGGGCCTTAAAGCGGCGGTAGAAGAGGATTGGAGCGAGGAATACCTGGACTTGATCCTGGCGGTCAAGCTGGTGGATGATGTGGAAGAGGCTATTGAGCATATTAATACCTATGGCACCGGACACAGCGAGGCTATCGTCAGCCAGAACTACAGCCATGTGCGCCGCTTTATGAATGCTGTCGATGCTGCTGCGGTTTACGCCAACGCCTCCACCCGCTTTACCGACGGCAATGTGTTCGGTTTTGGGGCGGAAATGGGCATCAGCACGCAGAAACTGCATGCCCGCGGTCCCATGGGCCTCCCCGAATTGACCACTATCAAGTTTATTGTCTACGGCGACGGGCAGGTCAGGGAATAACTTGTTTATTTATTGAGCAGCCCCATGAGGTTACTTATCAATAGATTATAAAAAGGCCACCCGGATCACCGGGTGGTCAGACCGTCAAAAAAGGCCATGTTTTTCAAATTAGAACATGGCCTTTTCATAATGTAACCA
>LFSQ01000151.1 GCA_001512785.1 Syntrophomonas sp. DTU019 | reverse complement strand
GGCTCTTTGGTGACAATTATCACTGCTCCGATAGGATCGCCCTGGGTTATAATCGGTGCGATAACCTGGGACTTTACAGTGTATTCACGGTCTTCACTCATGATGACATGCAAATTTTCGTCGTCGCTGTTCTCAATGTCATTCATCATTAATGTAGTCCTCTCTTCGAGCGCACGCTCTACCGCCTTGCCGATGGACTTGCCCAGGAATTCCCGCTTGTTGGCACCCGCCAGAGCTATGATCACATCCCGGTCTGCGATCATCGAGATGTGGCCAATGGTTTCATGCAGAGAATCTGCGTATTCCTTGGCAAAATCGCCTAATTCTCCAATAGGGGAATATTTTTTTAGTATAACTTCGCCTTCACGATCAACGAATATTTCCAAAGGATCACCCTCACGAATCCGCAAGGTCCGACGTATCTCCTTGGGGATAACAACCCTGCCCAGGTCGTCTATGCGTCTTACGATGCCTGTTGCTTTCAATTTACATTTATCCCTCCTTTTTAAAAAAACTTGAAAATGTTGTTTTCTTTCTCAGTGATAGTATATAGCTGATGACGGGCTTTTATTCACTTTTTGCCCCGGCTATAAAAATTTATTCCCTGACCTCCATTCCAGGGCTTGCATGATTCGCTTCGCTTTGGCGGCATTGGTGCATAAAGGCAGGCTTGATGGCTCATACTGAGGATGGAATTGGAAGCCTGGATTGGTTCATAAAGTGAGGTTATCATAATGCGTTATATCAACCGAAAACCGGCCTCGCCAAATCAAGGCCGTCAATCCTCAACAAAATCTGAAGACCCGGTGCAAGCCAAAACAGCCTTGAAACAGAGCGAGCTTTCCGAAAAACTGGACGATAATCTCAACACCTTGAAACAATTGCTGGAAAATTGCTCGGATGCTGTGACGCGTGAACTGTTGATCGGGGCAGAAGCTTCCCTCAAGGCTGCAGTGCTTTATTTCGACGGTCTGATTGACCGCAAGGAGATAGAACAGCACTTGCTGCGCCCGTTGGTATACCTTAAAACCATACCGGGGCTTTTAACTGAGGATAATCAATCCAGCTTTATAGAACAGTTAAGTCAGCAGCTATTGCCAGTGGGTGAGTTGAAGACATTATCCACCTTTGAAGCAGTCTGCGACCACATCACCGCAGGCGACACGGTATTGCTGATTGATGGGTATAAACAGGGTATTGCGGTAGGGAGCCGTTCCTGGCAGACTCGTTCTATCGATGCGCCCGAAAATGAATCCACCATTTTTGGTCCTAAAGAAGGCTTCACTGAAACCCTGCGCTTCAGTACCGCACAGCTCAGAAGGCGCTTGAAATGTACTGATCTCAAGATCGAGGCCATGTCTATGGGGCGCATCAGCAAGACCACGGTAGTGGTATGCTATGTAGAGGATATTGCCCCGCAAAGCCTGGTTGCTGAGATCAGGCGCCGGCTGAAGAGTATAGATATCGATGCAGTTCTGGATACCGCTTATCTGGAAGAGTATTTAAGCGATGACAGGTTTTCAATACTGGCCCAGGTTGAATACACTGAAAGACCGGATCGGATCTGCGGCCACCTGTTGGAAGGCCGGGTGGCCATATTGGCTGACGGTTCACCTATGGCCATGGTGGTTCCTACTTCATTTCCGCAATTTTTGAACTCCGGCGAGGATTATTATCAGAATTTTATCGTATCCAGCCTGATGCGGCTGGGGCGTTTAACCGCGCTGTTTATAGCTTTGCTGCTGCCTTCGGTATATGTTGCTGTAGTCACTTATCATCATGAGATGATCCCCCTGTCGCTGTATTTGACCCTGGTGGCAGCCCGTCAGGGCGTGCCTTTCCCGGCGGCTGTAGAAGCCCTGATGCTTGAAGTGACTTTTGAGCTGCTGCGTGAAGCCGGGCTCAGATTGCCTCGAGCCATAGGACCGGCGGTGAGCATCGTGGGGGCCTTGATTATCGGTGATGCTGCAGTGCAGGCCGGTCTGGTAGGAACCCCCATGGTTGTAGTGGTAGCCTTTACCGGCATCGCTTCATTTGTGACCCCCTCTTATAATGCCGGTTTGATGATTCGGGTTATACGTTTTGGCATGCTGTTGCTGGCAGCCACTCTGGGGTTTTTCGGCATAATCATGGGCTTGCTCCTGTTGGCTATACGCATGGCATCGCTTTCTTCTCTGGGTCAGCCCTATCTGGCCCCATTGGCGCCGCTTAACCGTGCTCAACTCAGCGATATCCTGCTCCGCCGCCCCTGGAGTTTAACCTCGCAGCGCCCTTATCGGGAAGGCATGAAAAATCAACCCCGGCAGAAGCTGCCCGAAAACAGGGAGGGATCCTAGTATGCGCAAAATGCTTCTGGTATGGCTGCTCTTAAGCTTGCTGTCACTATGCCTGGCAGGCTGTTATAACCGCCTGGAATTGGATGACTCTGTAGGGGTGACCGGCTTCGGACTGGATGTGGAGGGTGAGCAAAAGGTCTTTTTAGTTCAGGTGACCAGTCCTTCGGGCAAGCCGGAAGGCGGCCAAACCGCCAAAGTAGATACCCTGGTATTAAAAGAAAAAGCTGCCGGCTATGCCCAGGCAGCTCGACAGATTACCCTCAGCTTTCCCCGCACCCCGGTTTGGTCACTGGCAACCACCATTTTGCTGGGAGAGCAATTGGCCCGGGAAGACCTGGCCTTAGTGATGGATTTTGTTTCCCGCAATCGCTTTATACGTCCTAATATGCTGCTCTTTCTCACCGCAGGGACTACCCCCGAAGAGGTGATGCAGCTAAAAACCCCGCCGGAAAACCACTCGCTTGTGGCCCTGGAAAAGATAATTCGCGGGCAGCAGAATTATGCCGAAATCTATCTGCCGGTAACCCTGCGTGAATTTCGCACCAAATATGCTACCCCGGGTGTAGAACCGGTACTGCCCCAGGTCAGGATCGAGGAGAATGCCGGGGAAAAAACCCTGCGCATTCATGGGGTGGCGGTATTTCGCGAACGCCGCCTGGTGGGTGAACTGGATGAAATTGAAAGCCGGGGCCTGCGCTTCCTCGATGCTGGCGAAATGCGGGGCGGTCTGGTGACCGTCAACCTGTCCGGCAACCGGCAAAGCGGGCCATTGGAGGAAATGGTAAGCATGGAGATTATTCGTTCCCGGGCCCGCTGCACTCCCCTTATCAATGAGGATGGCAGCATTGAAATGCTCATAGATATAGAGGCTGACGGAAACCTATACGAACAGACCACCACCGAGAACCTGCAAACTACGGAGAACCTGCCCCGCTTGGAACAGTTGACCGCTGCCGCTATTAAAGAGGATGCTATGGCCTGTATTAAAAAAGCCCAGCTTTTGGGCAGCGACATATTCGGTTGGGGAGAGATAATCAGCCGCAAGCATCCCGCTGTGTGGCGACAACTCGAAGCAGATTGGCCGGCGCACTTCAGCAACCTGAAAGTCAGGGCTGAAGCGCGCTACAGCATACGCCGCGCCTACCTCCTGGATGGGCCGGTGCCGATCAAAAACTGACAGATGGGGGTGCCCCTGTGTTTACTGCCCTGTTTTTTATGATGGTGGTTTTTTTGCTGGCTTTGGATGTGCCCGGGCTGTTGCGCCAGGGATTGAAAAAAGATCTGGTGATTTATGCCCTGTTCATGCTCCTGGCCATTTACCTGAGTATGGTCCAGTTTTATCACTGGCCTTTTTTCAATCCCTTCCTGGAATTGGCGGCCAAAATACAAACGCCTTAGTTGCGGCAATTTAAAGCCTGTTAAATGAGAGGTGAATTATTTGACCAGGCTCACCAATATTCAGCTTTTCTGCATACTAGTAATCACTATGGTACCAACGCCTTACCAGGTTCTGGCCAAGCTGCTGGCGGTCACAGTGGCGCAGCACGGCTGGTTGGCCATCCTGGGCTCAATACTTCCCGGGTTTATACTGGTTTGGGCGTACTATTACATATTGGTCAACAGCAGCCGCCCATTTCCCGGCTTGCTCGAAGAGCATTGCGGTACTGTAACCGGCAAAATATTAGGATTTATCTATATTTGGGTGTTTTACCTGGTAGCGGTGAAGAGCCTGGTCATCTTTGCCAACTTCTTTCTGAGCAATGTCCTGCCCGGCATGCCTATCAGCATTCTCTTGATTTTCATCATCCTGCCGGCCTTTTATGCACTGCGCAAGGGTCTGGAAGCCAGCGTGCGCACGGTGGAGCTAATTACCATTACTGGGTACCCGTTGGCTATGCTCTTGCTGTTTTTTGGCCTGGGGCCGGAAACCGACTGGTCGCGATTGCTGCCTTTAGGGGGCTTCGCTGTGGCTGACCTTTTCTACGGTATCTTGCTGGTGAGTACCTACAGCAGCTTTATGATAGTGGTTCTGACCCTGGGGCCATTTTGTCACCAGCCTGGTAACTTATGGAAATGGATGTTCTCCGCCTATGGCCTGTTTTTGTTGAGTACATTGGTGATAGCGGCAATTCCCATCGTCACCTATGGATCGGCCTTGACCTCAGTGCAGACCTTTCCGGCCTTCAATATAGCCCGTTCCACCAACATTGCCGGCTTTATTCATAACATTGAAATAATTCTGGTGTCTGCGGTTATCACGGGGGTATTTGGAGTCCTGGCCATTTTCTGGTTTGTTACCTGTTATAGCATTCAGCAGGTTTTTGGGCTGCAGGATTACCGTATCATGGTAGGTCCCACTGCCATTATGGCCGGCATCCTGGCCGTACTCCTGGTCCCGAACATACACTTTATGTACATAATGCTGGAGCGCATCTTCCCCTGGATTTTTATCACTCTGTTCGGGTTGTTGCCGCTGCTGTTGGCCCTGGTGATACGGCTAAAGAGGCCGAAAGATTTGCAGCCAGGTATGATGGCAGGCAACAATTAAACTTATGCCCTACAATTATCGAACTGAGGTTTTGCTTGTGAAGCTCAATTTCCTTCTCGGTATAATCACCCTGTTTATTGTCTTGTTATGCTGCAGCGGTTGCTACAGCCGAATTGAGCTGGAAGACAGCATAGCAGCGGTAGCTCATGGCCTGGACATTAGCCCGGACGGCACTCAGGTTATTTCCAGCGGGCAATTTGCCCTGCCGCCGCAGGCCGATGAAGAGGAAGCCCCCAAATTCCTGATACGCAGTGCATCAGGCCCCACTTTTTCAGCTGCTGAACAGGTAATAAGGGCCTCGCTGCCCAGACATCCGGTGTGGAGCAAGGCTGAAACCTACATAATCGGGGAAAATATTGCCCGTCGCAACATCGGCTTGTTTCTGGATCGTCTGGGCAGGACCAATGCAGTCAGAGAAACCTCACTGCTGTTTCTGGCCTATCAATCCACTCCGGAAGAAGTCATGAGCACCAGGGTCGAGCCTGAGGATAATGCCGAAGCAGCACTGTCTAAACTCATACGCGGCCAGGAGCCCCAAACCGGCATTTACCGTCCGGTTTCCATCAATGAATTCCTTTACAAGGTCAGTGCTGAGGGCATCGAGCCAGTATTGCCGCAGGTAAAGATTGAAAGCCTTGAAGGCAAAAACGGCCTGACTATCGATGGACTGGCTGTGTTTCGCGGCAGGCAGATGGTAGGCTCACTTAACGAGCAGGAAAGCCGCGGGTATCATCTGGCAAATAATGCCACCCGGGGTGGGCTCTTCAATATCACCCTGCCTGATTCCTCCAGGCCAGGGGGGCAGAGTCAACACACCCTGGAACTGACTAATTCCAGGGCTTCAGTCCAACCGCTGTACAGCCAGGGGCAGCTCACCATGAAAATTACCATCATTGCGGAAGGGAATCTTTTTGAACTGGACACCCCGCAAAGCCTCATTGATATGGCTCAGTTAAGCCTTTTTGAACAACAGGGCAGTGAAGCCTTAAAGAGTGACATTGCGGCCTGCATCGATAGAGCCCAGGCCTATCAGAGTGATATCCTGGGGTGGGGCCAAATACTGCAAGGACGGCAACCTGCCCTTTGGGAGAGCCTGAAAGCGGACTGGCCGGCTCAATTTGCCGGCATAGCTTATGAAATAGAATGCGAATACAAGCTGCGCCGCACCTATATACAAGGCCGCGGTATCATGGAGGAATGATCTTGCCTTATATCGCCTGCAAAACCCGCTGCAGGGTTTGCAGGGTATCACCCTCCGGCCTGAGCAACAG
>LFSQ01000022.1 GCA_001512785.1 Syntrophomonas sp. DTU019 | reverse complement strand
ATTCTAAACCAGAGGCCTTGTCTTGGCTCTTCATTTTACACAATTATATGGACTCAACTATAACCTGAGTATTCACTTAAAGAAGAATCATGCCCGGAACAGTATAGAATACATGTTAGAATGAAAGTGGTCCTGTAAGGTTGTGTTAAACTCGGAAATCTTATAAGGTGTGCTAAGTTATGGTCTCTGAACTTCTGTTGCAATAGGTTTCAGGCTCGCAGTTTAAACGATAGGGAGTATGTTCTTGCATAAGCATTTGAAAATTGCAGTGACTATCGGCCTGCTGGCGGTTTTCTTATATTGCGCTTTCTACAACGGGCTGGTGGTCAGGAAATATAGCGTCAATACAGGTAAGTTAAACGAAGATCAGTCTATCAGGATAGTGTTGATCGCCGATCTGCACAACCACATTTACGGCCCCGGGCAATCTGAGCTGGTGCAGTTGATCAAGGAGCAGGAGCCCGACATCATCGCCCTGGCAGGGGATATAGCCGATATTCAGGCCCCTCTTACAGGAACCGAAATGCTTCTAAAAGGTATACAGGGGGTTGCTCCGGTCTATTACGTGTCCGGGAACCATGAGTATTGGTCCAATGATATTCGACAAATAAAAGATACCATCCGCAAAAATGGCGTGACCATACTTGAAGGCAGTTACGACAAAATTAGCATAAACAATGCAGCGATAATTATCGCCGGGGTGGATGACCCGGAGGCTGTCAGGTATAAGAAGCGGGGGACAAATTGGGAAGAGGGCTTTTGCCGGGCATTTAACGGGCTGGGCGAAGAGCCTGCTTATAAAGTATTGTTGGCTCACCGCCCCGAGCTTATAGAAGTATACAAACAGGGCGATTTTGACCTGGTGTTATCCGGCCATACCCACGGGGGGCAGGTCAGAATCCCCTTCATTTTAAACGGGCTTTATGCCCCCAATCAGGGCTGGTTTCCACCATACGCCGGAGGGATGTATGATCACGGCTCTTTAATCCACATTGTAAGCCGCGGGGTCTCATTCAACCCCCTTCTGCCGCGCATATTCAATCCCCCCGAGGTCGTGGTAATAGATATTGAGGGAGACAGGAGCATACAACCATAAAAGCCTTCCGAGCAGGGGTTGAGGCATCGGTTTTTCCGCTAATTCATAACGAGGGATAAATGGATGAATACAAAGCAATTGCCTGATGATAGTTCTTCCTGGAAAAAGAAGATTGTTTTATTCCTGCTCAGCCAGAATGTATCTCTGTTTGGCTCCTCAGTGGTGGGTTTCGCCATTATATGGCACATCACCCTGCAGACCTCATCCGGTAAATGGTTAATGCTTTTTACCGTCTGTGCGCTGCTGCCTCAGGTGCTGATATCTCTCTGGGCCGGGGTATGGGCAGACCGCTATAATCGCAAACATCTCATCATGCTGGCGGATGGCTTTATCGCCCTGGCCACCCTGGGTCTGGCCGTGGTTTTCTTGTTAGGGTATGAAAGGCTGGAACTGCTTTTGGTGGTATCCTTTGTCCGCTCCATTGGCGCCGGCATTCAAATCCCGGCTGTCAGTGCGCTGTTTCCGCAGATCGTACCAACGGATCAGCTGACCAGGGTGCAGGGGATAAATCAAACCCTTTATTCAGTTTTGATGTTGTTGTCCCCTGCGGTAGGCGGGGTTGTGCTGGGGACTATGGGCATTATCGGGGCTTTGTTCCTGGATGTGATCACTGCCTCTATAGCCATTATGGTATTAAGCCTGCTTCATGTAGAAAGGGTTGCCCGGACCACCGAAGCGACATCGGTTATGTCCGAGCTGCAGGCGGGGATAGCCTATACCTTTAATAACAAGCTGCTGAAGTTGGTTTTAATATGCTTTGGCGTTTCCTTTTTCCTCATTACCCCGGCTGCGGCGCTGACACCACTGCTGGTAGAACGCACTTTCGGCGGCGATGTGTGGCGGCTTACCGCCAATGAAATGGTGTGGACCATAGGTACTATGATCGGTGGGATTTATGTCTCACTGCGGGGTGAATTCAAGGATAAGATTCTTACCGCAGCCATCTGCCTAGTGGCCTTTGGCATCACTTTCGCTTTATTGGGCATTGCCAGCAATTTCGTGGTATATCTGCTGATCATGGGTATTGCCGGTCTTTTCATGCCGGTTATATCCACCACCCAAACCGTATTAATACAGGAGAATGTGGAAGCAGCCATGATGGGGCGGGTGTTTTCGCTGGTACAAATTGTTACCGGCACTGCCATGCCGGTGGCTATACTCTTTTTCGGCCCGCTGGCGGACATCGTGTCAATCGCTTCCTTATTGTTGGTGACCGGTATACTGCTGGCTGTGGCAGGGGTTGGCTATCAATTGACCGCCAGGAGGATTGGCCTTATGCCGCAGTGATCGGGTTATTAACATGTTTTGCCTGCCGGGGACGGAATGGTAATTAAGTTTGAATCACGAGGAGGCGGGTTGCCTCCTCTTTTTTCATGGTGCGCCCGGCATGGGCGCAGTCTAATGGGTGAAAGTCCCTAGTGCGGGTTGATAGTGC
>LFSQ01000007.1 GCA_001512785.1 Syntrophomonas sp. DTU019 | reverse complement strand
AGCTTCAAATCCCCGGGGATCACGAACAGGCCTGATAATCCCTGGTCAAGCAGGACCTGTAACGCTTCCCGGTGCTGCCACTCTTCTTCCGCCAGGCACCGGCATATCTTAACTGTTTCCTGATCTGTAAACTGCTTTGAGAGGGATAAATAGTAGTCATAGGCTTCGATTTCGCTGGCGATCGCCTGAATGATAATGTTTTGGATTTGTTTGGGTGGCATATTAATCACCTTTAATCCTGGGATTGCCCTCAGTATATCCAAATCAGAATTGATGGGCAACAGGTTTGCAAACCAGCACAAAGCCGGGCTGCAACCCGGCCGAATGCTCACCACTGGGCATCAACCCAAAGCCTGCCCGATTACCCCGGCTACATTAAATTGGGGTCGGGGTCTCGTCCCCCGTCAACCGTCAAAAGCATATTCAAGGCATACTGGTCGGCTTCATAGCCGGCCCGCAGTTTGCCGTAATCCCCGATATGCAGGTAATAGTCCAGAACATGCTTCATATATGAAACCATCACCTGCACACCTTTATCCGACAGATTTATTAAAAGATACTGCAGAAAAAACATCACCGCAGCCGGTGCATAGTAGTTTTCCTCGCCCAAAGGCAGGCTGATATCGATATCGCGATCGAGTTCATTGGTGCCATAGAATTGCGAGCGAAAGATGCGCTGCGGGGGCTCATCGGAATCGACCAGGCGCTGATTATCGTCCAGCACATTGATGCGGGCTACTGAACCGTCATCAAGCGGGTAGTTGGCCATGGCGCAGAAGTAATCATAGACATTGAGCAAGAGGGCATTGGCAGTGTTGGTTTTTCCAAGGGTGAATAGTATTTTGGCGAGGAACATAGCGAAGAAGCGTATTATATCCAGTTCACGGATACCGGAGATGTAAGCGGTTATGCCTACCCAAGCCCTCTGCCGGTCAAAGAAGTTGATTTCCAGACGGCACATGGTACCGCCGGACAGCTGTTTAAAGACTCCCCCCATTTTTCTCCCACCTTAACTATCTATTAAAATATATTATAGCAGAAATCGCCCCATGCTGAGGGTAAGGGCTGGGGCTAAAGGTAATATATGGCATATAGCCACAGCAACTGTATTTCTACCAGCCAGGATATTTGGCCTTCCATTCTTCATCGTCACGATAGGCGGTCAAGAGGTCCCGCCCCACCTCAGCTATCACCTCACGCAATTCCAACTTGGCCAGCCAGTCCTGAGGAAGCGCCGACCGCCCCAAATAAGCCCCCAGGATATTGCCGCAGATTGACCCGGTGCTGTCACTGTCGCCGTCATGGTTGACCGCTAAAATCACCCCCTGGCGGAAGTCAGACGATGATTTGAGTGCGCAATAAACCGCTATGGCCAGGGCTTCATCGCCTACCCAGCCTCTCCCTAGCCTTTTGTAGCAGGTAACTACCGGCAGCCCGCTGTGGGCCAGTTCCACTGCCTCCGTAATGCGTGCTAACAGCCCTTCATGCCCTTTATGCCGGCTCAGGACTTGCAGCGAGTACTGCACCGCTTCTTCCAGTTCCCTGCCGGCCAATATTTCGTGTATGATTTGGGCCAATACCCCGGCCGGCAGTATCCCATCGATATGTCCGTGGGTTAGAGCCGCAATCTCGCAGGATAGAGCAAAAGGATCGACCCCCAGATCTATCATGCCGACCGGTGCGGCCCGCATCACAGCCCCGCAGCCTTTGCTATCGTTGAGAAGCTGCTGCACAGTGCCGATGTGCGGACCCATCAAGGATGCGGTGCAGGTCAGGCCCGGAGCCCGCTGGTTAAAGAGCTCAAATTGCTGAATCAGGAAGCCGTCATCAGTATGGTAACCATAATCGCTAAAATGCGGGTTATTTTCCCCCTGAGTATGCAACCAGCGCAGGTAAGCATGATGCACCACTGCGCTGATGTTCACATCTGCTGAGGCAGCCTGGGCGGTTCGCGCGCGCAGCAAGCCTTCGGCGGTGAATAAAGTCATCTGGGTGTCATCAGTGATCTCGAATAAGCCGCTTTCCCCTTCCTGCGGCCTTTGAATTCCGCCTGCACCATAGCGGTGGAGTATCTGCTGATAATTGATAAACTCCACCGGAGCCCCCAGGGCATCCCCCAGTGCACCCCCTAACAAACAGCCTTCGTAATGATCATTATCACGCCGCATGTATTCCCCTCCCATCAGCTATTCTAATCTCTCTGGCAATCAAAACTGAACTTATTTTATCAGGATTTGCCAGCACTTGAGAAGCTTCTCCAGGCTGTAAAAGCCGCAGAGTGTTTATCCGGCTCGGTTTTATAAAATTAATTGACAATTGAGTGCTTGAGTTATATAATTTTTTCACCATATTGAATATGTAAATTTTTATAATACCATATTATTAATTGTTTGTCAAGAGGGTAACAGACAGGTCAATAATAGACTGATGGATCGACACAGTGAACAGAAAGAGTTGGGGACCAGGCAACAAGACCTTTTCAAGGCCGCTCCGGCCGGCAGGCAAGAGGAGAAAGGGAGTGCTGCCATGAGATTCTGGCTGGATATTAATAAGCCCGGTAGTTATGCGGTTGAACGCCTGTATCGCAATGAAATCCTTAAGACCAATCAGCAATCCCGGCAGTACGGTCTGGAGCTAACCCCCATCCAGGCCATGGA
>LFSQ01000135.1 GCA_001512785.1 Syntrophomonas sp. DTU019 | reverse complement strand
GTCTCAGCAAGCTAAAAAAGCTAAAGATATTGGATATACCAAGAGCAAGCGGAATACTTGATGAATTGCTTTCAGTTTAGCTGCCAAACTCGTATTACGAGAACAGGGTTATGCTCTCCAGCGAATTGGGAAAATACACGCAAAAGGTGGTTCCCTGCGGGCTGGTATCTACTTCGATCCTGGCCTTGTGGCGAGCCGCGATGCTGTAACATACTGCCAATCCCAAACCGATGCCATTTTCCTTGGTGGTGACGAAAGGTGTGCCGAGTCGACTCAGCAGGCTCTCATCAAGTCCGCTGCCTTCATCCTTGATGTATAAAACCGGGCAATTCTGTATGACCCGGGCACCGATGGTCAAAGTCCCTCCTGCCTGCATGGCTTCAAGTCCGTTACGCGCCATGTTGAGAATAAGCTGCCGGATCTCCTTCTCATCCAGAATTGCCCTAACCGGGCAGTCCAAATCCAGTCTGACCTGTTTGTCGCTGTAATAAGCATCGGCTCTGATCATGGGATACAGAGATTTTATGATCACGGGCAGATAATGCGGTTTTAAATCCAGGGGTTTTCCCTTGGCCAGATTAAGAAATTCAGAAATGATCTGATTGGCGCGATCAAGCTCCTCAATCATCAAATCATAATACTCCTGATAAGGCATGCACTCGTGTTTATCCCTTAACATCTGCAGAAAGCCGCGTATAGAAGTCATTGGATTCCTCAGCTCATGTCCAATTGAGGCCGCCATTTCCCCTACCAGGTTTAAGCGGTCAAGCCGGGTTATTTCCTGCTCATAATGCTTCTTTTCGGTTATGTCCTTGGCGATAATCAAAATACAGATTTCTCCGTTGAGATTGATTTTAACTAAAGAGGATAAGGCCGTAATTATATGACCAGATTTGGCCTTGAAGTTGATCTCAATATTCTTGCCTCCTTTCGACAGCAAATCGACTATTTGGGCATCGGGTAATATACCCAGTTCCTCCGGGGTCCGCCCGATTAATTCGTCCCGCGAATATTCCAGGGTTTCCAGATACATCGGATTGACATCCAGGTATTTGTGGTCTTTTTCCCTTATTATGGCGATCAAATCCGGACTGTAATGAAAGATTTTATAGAAGCGATCCTCAGATTCATATACGGCCATAGATTCCCGCAGCTGGGCATTTTCCTGGCGCAGTTGCCTGAAATCCAGAGCCCGGTTCAATGCCGATACCAGTACATCAATATTAAACGGTTTGAGCACAAAATCGAAGGCTCCCATCTTCATGGCTTTCACCGCAGTTTGGACGGTTCCATACCCGGTTATAATAATTCCAGCTATATAGGGATCTATGGTCAAAGCCCTTTTTAAGAGTTCGATTCCGTTCATCTCCGGTATCATCATATCTACCAGCAAGAGGTCGAATTTCTGCCGGCACAGCATCTCCAGGCCTTCTATTGCGGATGTCAGCCCAGTTACCTTAAAGCCCCTGGTTTCTAGAGCTTCTACAATAACATTCATCAACTCTATCTCATCATCGATAACCAAGACCCTGGCCTGATATCTCATAATATTCAGCCCCTCCACAATGCTTTTAAAAACCGAAGAAATTATTTTTTACCCAATCAATCATTGAATATAGGGAATTTAATAGTGACAGTAGTACCCTTTTTATATTGGCTGGTAATATCGATGGAGCCATTATGCTCCCTGACGATGCGCCGGCAGATAGGCAAGCCCAGCCCGGTACCTTTACCGGGAGGTTTGGTAGTAAAAAACGGTGCCATTACTTTGGACAGGTTGGCGGGTGCTATCCCTGTGCCCGTGTCCTTTATCTCCAGAACCACAGAACTGTTATCCCCATATTCCGCATAAATCCTGATGGTAAGATCGCCGCCCTTGGGCATGGCATCACTGGCATTGGTAAAAAGATTGAGAAACAGCTGCTGCAATTCCTGGCGCTCGGCCTGAATCAATGGCAAGTTGGGTTGAAAATCCTTGATGATGTTAATTCCCCTTTTGCGGAAATGAAAAACAACCAGCTCCAGGGCGTAATTGATTTCTGTGCTTATATCCAGGCTGCAAACCCGCCTCTGCTGGTAACGGCTGAAATCCAGCAGATTATGGATAAGCGCCGCCATACGGTTGGTTTCCTGGTAAATCACCCGCAGGGGGCGTTGAATGGGATCAGAGGGTCCAAGCTGAGCGGACAGCAATTCTATCCATAAACTTATAACCGTGAGCGGATTGTTTAATTCGTGCGCAATGCTGGCAGCCAGTTCACCCATAGTAGCCATCCGGGCGAATTGCCACAGTTGTTGGGTAATTGCCTGGACTTCCTCGTTTTTCTCCTGGGCTTCTATCGTGAGTGCCAATAATCCACGATTAGTGGCATCCAATTCTTCCTGCAGCATGCGGTTTCTTTCCAGGGCCTCGTCAAGCCTTTTTCTGATGTCGCTATCAAAATCGATGCCTTCTATTGGAGCTCACCCCCGCCAGTTATTGACTTTTGCTCCCCCTCGGCTTAATAGCTGCCGAAGCTTCCAATATCCGGACTTCCCGGGCATCGCTAAAAAATGATTGGCCTGCATGCTGATCTCAGCAGGAAGGCCTGCTCAATTTCGCCTGCGCCATTTCTTGATAACGATGGTGGTGCCGTTATCCCCACCGGTATCGATCTCCATCTCATCCATCAGCCGCCTGGTGCCGGGCAGACCCAGACCAAGCCCGCCACTGGTCGACCAGCCTTCCTGCATGGCTTTTTCCAGGTCTCTGATGCCGGGACCGTGATCTTCAAAAGTCAATTGTATTCCCGTCATGCCGGCGTCATCAATGGTCTGCCATACCACCTTGCCTGAACCGGCGTACAAATAAACATTACGTGCCAGTTCAGATGCCGCGGTTACGATACGGGTAATATCTGAGAGACTGAAATTCAGGCTGGCTGCAGCCTGGCGGACGGTTTTGCGGACAACCACGATATCGCTCACATCGTTAATAATCAACTCACCACGAGTTACACCGATCACTGCTCATCGCCTCCGTTGGAAGGTCTCGCCAATCATTTCTAGTGCGAGGTCGACATTTTAGGCCGTCAACGCTCTCCTCAAGGGAAGACCTAACTGGGTGGGCGGCAGTGATAACAACCGCAGGCTGCATTCCTGCAACAAAGGTAAACATCAGGAATTGCGCAATCATGACTCATTTCATCGCTTAATACCGGTGTGCGCTGGAAATAATCTTCCCCATACATTCCATTACCCCTTTTCATTTATGCATATATCTAATCAGTTTGCAGAACTGCATAAATATGCGCACAGTTCCCCTGGACTATAGTTATTTTCTGCATGTTTTTACATCTTCCTGCTAGACTAACTAATTATGCATTAATTAGCATTATTAGACAATATTTCTGTTTTATTAGACCATTTGCAAATTGATAGCCTTTCCCTTAAAGGCTTTCAGTTATACTTACTGCTTGATTGCAGTACAGCCGCAGACATTAATTTAAACCTCGGTCACACGCACACTATTAATGTATGGCCCCTTTATTTGTGTATTTTGCCAGACGCAATCGGTATGTTGGCGAAACGGCTGATTTCGGGAGGCTGTTTTAAGCGGTTTTAAAGCGTGAAAAAAGCCTGTCACATAAAGACTGGTGACAGGCTGCAGGAACGCGTAAACAATACTAAAATCATTTAACTATCAGAACCGGAACCGTTGCCAGGCGGGTGACTTTATCGGACACGCTGCCCATGGTGAATTCCTGGAACTTATTTAACCTGCGGCTGCCGATAATGACCAAATCGAAATCACCGCTATTTTCGATTAAATCTAAAATGAGCTGAGCAGGGTGGCCACCGGCTTTCTTCAATTGGCAGCTAACCCCTGCCTCTTTGAATAGTCTTTCATAGCTTTGCAGCAATTCCATCGAAGCCGCTCTCAGCTTATCGAGTTTTTCAGCGCTGTGCAGTTTTGTTATATCAACACTGCCGCTATCATAGACGTTGAACAGGACTACGGAACCGATTATGGAAGCCTTAGCCATTCTTAAGGCCATATCCACAGCATGGGCGGACTGTTCCGTATTATCCACCGCAACCAGGACTTTATTGAAAAAAGCCTTCAATATATGTTACCTCCCTGATGGACAGATATATTAATGTTATTACATTTAATTGTAACCATAACCGGGCACTTTTCCAACAGCCAGCGTTATATTTATCCAGTATTGTATTTTACGCAATCGTTTATAGCCAGATTACTCACAGGTTAACTGCAGGCAGTAAAAAACCCGCCTTTTCAGGCTGGGTCTTTTATAAGCAATGGTCGGGATGACAGGATTTGAACCTGCGACCTTCTGGTCCCGAACCAGACGCGCTACCAAACTGCGCTACATCCCGAATAATTAGCTGTGGTTGTACTGGATTTTATTAATAAATCCTGACGCAAACAATATTTTACCTTAAAAAGCCCTGATATTCAAGGAAAAGTATTTTCATCAGGGTGAGTTGTGGCTTGCTTTGCCAGCCTCAACTATGCGGTCTTTTATATGCCTAAATGGTATTATATGGCCTATCGCACCGCAATTACAAGACGGTTTAAAGGCTTGACGCGCGAATCCCTCCCGGACAGAGAGGGATCAAATACACCAACCTGTTATGCCGTTAACCGTCAAGCAACTAGTGTTTGGACCGGGAATAATTGTGCAGCGGGGGCTCATACCCAAACTGGCGCTGAATGTTTACAATTTCCGATGACCAGGAGCGCACCTTCTCTTCTACCTCGCTATCTCTGACCTGATCTACCACCAGAACCTTGTCGTTTCCAATTTCAATAGCGATGTTATACTTGCCCGGATCGGTATCACCGCTGACTATCAGTCCTTCATATTCTTCCTTTGACCACCGCCCGTTTTCCAGGAAGACTTCGCGGTTCATCACCATGCCCTTATTGACCTGCATTTAAAAACCTCCTTGATAATATTGTCTCTGTTTATCTTCTCCAGGAGGTTTTGTTTATATGTAATGGCCAAATCCCCGTCACTTTTGGGGATGGGGTGGTTTTGTAAAGCCTCTTTTATGCATAAAACCGCCTGCTCTGGCTTGAGCAGGCCGGATTTATCGGTGTATTTTTCTACCTCAAGACATCGGCGGGACAGCGAACCCGATCATCCGCTGTCCCTGCAACCTGTATTTTTTACCTGCTTAAAACCGGTGATGGGTAACCTTCAAGGGCAGTTGGAATTTATGCGTAATAGTGTTGGCGATTTGTTCAATATCAGCCAGGGTTACGTCAATGACAATGCATTTCAGTTTGGAATAGATCTGGTAAGCGTTGTCAAGTTCTTCAGCCACCAATTCGTCAATATTTTCCATCTCCGCTGTCCCCTCAAAGCTGCGCATCCTTTCACGGCGCAGTTCGATCAAGGTGTCCAGATCGATAGTCAGGCCGACCATGGGCTTTTTGCCCCTTAATTCCATGATTTCTTTGGGTATCTCGGTGTCTTTGACAATTGGATAGTTGGCCACCTTGATGCCCAAATTGGCCAAATGCATTGCCAGTGGGGTTTTTGAAGTCCTCGGCATGCCCAGTATAATCAAATCAGCTTCAGCAATAGTATCCAGATTCTGCCCGTTGTCATGTTCAATGGTATATTCGATGGCCTTCATGCGATTAAAATAGTTGTCATCCATCTTATGGGTTAAGCCAGTTATGTAAGCAGGCTTCAACCCGGTTTTGGCTTCCACCACTTCGAATAATGGAGCCATTACATTTACCGCGGTTACGCCCCTCTGCTTGGCCTGTTCGTCAAGATAACAAGACAGATCAGGCTTGACAATGGTATAGATCACTATGGCATCTTCTTCCACAGCCCTGTCGATAATGTGATCAACCTGTTCCTTTTTGGTTACCCGGGAAAAACGGGTAATACTGCGATCAACTTCAAATTGGAGCATAGAAGCTACTGCGATTTTTTCAGCAGTCTCCCCGACCGAGTCGGACACGGCAAAAATGTGAAGTTTGATCATGACAATGCCCCCTTTGATGCTGATTTGTTTCAGTCCTCTAATATAATCATATTCTATAGTCCTTATAATAACTCCTTTTTCTTGTTTCGGTATTTCTGGATTATAAGATCAAAATTTATTAAAACCAAATTTACAGTACATCATCGCCTTG
>LFSQ01000034.1 GCA_001512785.1 Syntrophomonas sp. DTU019 | reverse complement strand
GTTTTTGAGGTCTCTTTTCTATCTCTGACCCCTTTTTACCTACTAAAACTTTACACTACCATGTCAAATTACTATCAGCAACGCTGTTTAGGCTGCATCATGGTTTTACTCCCTGTAACTGCTTTTTCTCGCTGCGCACTATGTTGATAAGGTTATCCCGGTTAAGGTCGTCAACTACATACAGCACACCTTTGGCGCGCTCGGCCAGCTTTTCAAGGTATTGGCGGTTAGCTTCAATCCCTATGCAGATAAAATTGATCTTGGCTTCTTCGATTTTGGCCGCGGCTTCCAGTGCATCCGCTTTGGCATCCATGGTCCACAGCGGGGTATTGGGTATGCCGTCAGTAATAAGTACCAGCAAGGGGTTTTTGACCCGGCTGTTCTGGATATGCTCGATGGCGGTCATAATGCCGCTGGCCAGAGGTGTCAGACCGGCCGGATTGATCATGGCCAATCCTTTTTTGAGCACTGACTGTTTGCGCGTAAACGGGACTACTACCTGACTGCTGCGTTCCTGAAAGATTACTACGGCTACTTTTTCCTTGCCGGACAGGAGCAGGTGTTCAGCAAGAAAGCAGGCCGCCTGCCGCTTATCGCCCGCCATGCTGCCGCTGGCATCGATCAGGAAACACACATCTACAGGGATATAGGTCTTTTTATCATAATAATGCAAATCCTCTTTTTTGATGGTCAGATGACTGTCGCCGCGCAAAAAGCTGTTTTTCTTGGCCTGGACGACGGTTTCCGGCACTGCCAGGTCACCCGACCAGTTTTTGTCCGGGTTGTTTATAGTACGGTTGCGCCGGGTCAGCTCAATAGGCGACATGGTGTAATCCGATTTGCCCAGTTTCTTATAGCGACCTTTCCCTCCTGCAGGCATTTTGCGGATATTGCGCCTGATTTCGGTTTCCAGTTCACATTGATTGGTTATGATGAATTCTTTTAAAGCCTGGCCCTGCTTGGTCAGCACCTTGCCGAATATGGTGTCTTTTATAATGCCCAGTTCTTCCAGCTGTTCTATATCGTTTTCTATGTCTCCCCATTTCTTCTTCTGCTGCTCGATACCTTTGCGTTTGAAAATATTGGTGGAGTAATTTTCCATGAACTCCTCAATCTCCCTGACCCCACCAAACTTTTCCGCCAGTTTGATAATCAGCTGGTTGACATGCTCTTTATCGGGCAATTGCCGGGCATTCTGCCCTTTGAGCTGTTTCCAGGGCAGGCGCATATAATCGGCATAGCTTTCCTCTTCTCGCTTTTGATTGCCATGGCTTATGCTGCGCACCCGGGCCAGCTTAATATCATTGGCGAGAATAAACTCCTCCACCAGCTCAACTATCACATAGACCAGATAATATTCCTCTTTCTGCAGTTGAGCCAGCACATGAACATGGTCATAGCCTTCGTCGGTTTCGCTGTAAGGCCGGACCTTGCCCTGCATCAATTCGTATACTGTACCCTTGCCCAAAGCAGTGGTGATAAATATCTTGTTGGCATAGCCGGCCGCTATCTTGAAGCGCTCATCCTCCGCATATTGCAGCTGGGGATCCTGTACTATGAAATACTGGTTCAAGCCCCAGAACAATGCTTTGGCCAGTTCAACCGGGTCAATCTCGCCATGCCGGTGAAATACATCTATATGGACTACCTGGCCTTCGTCTACAAAGTCCAACAAACACTTGCCCGCATCGCGGTTGGTGTAGATTTTGATCTGGCCTTTAAGCCTTTTTTCCGGCATGCGGCCATGGGTATGACAGCTGACTACAGTGCTCTCACCCAAACGTACTCCCTGTCCCTGGCCCAGATATAATCCCAGATAGTTGCCTACAGAAGCGGCCTTGTCAACTTTGGACTTTTCCATCCAGGCGGCCACCTTAAGCTGCTCCTCTCTAATAATCGGTTGGTGTGAGATTCTTTTCCGTACTGATTAATTCACTGCGGCTCAAATCCTTCAATGAGCGAGCATCATGCGGAAAGTACTCGGGTTCTTCCTCCTTTTTCTTTTCCTTGCGGCTCTTGAAGCTCAAAATACCTTCTTTGCCGCCACGGGTATCGAGGTCATTGATGATGCGCACCAAGGTGTCACCATCAACCCGGTGCCTCAAGACCAGCGGGATAGTTTCGGTTACATCCGAGATCTGCACTTTATCCCGATTTTTTATCAAGCTGCGCAGAATCGCTCCTTGCTGCAGGGCTTCGATAGCCCTGATGCTCTCCAAATTGTGCTTGATATACAAGCGGGCAATAAAGTTGCGCAAATATTCCGGCATCTCAGTTTTGGCATATTGCTCAGCCCAGCGCACGATCTGCTGGCGATAAACATCATTCTTGCTCTCATCTATCGGCACCACTTTTCTTTGCCGATAGAAGCGCGATTTCTTCTGGTAAGAGTTCTCTGCCAGCATATGCGCCAGTATGTCCACTGAATGAGGCCTTCCCATGTAGCAAACCATATCAAAACGGTCTGACAGCTGGCGGCGTATCTCTTCTAACGGGCCTGGATCCTCATCCGGGTTGGAAGCTGCCCATACCGACACATTGACGGTAATTTCCACCGCCGGCAGCCCGGCTTCTTCAATCTGCAGGTGACCCGGTTTGTTGCCCATCACATCCAGAAGGATATCGGTTATTTCCGGTGAGGTATCCGCGAGGCGATTGATTTCATCTATGAACAGAATCCCCCGGTGGGCTTGCGGGATCAAGCCGGGAAGCATATGGGCCTCCGGATGGTTGGGATCGGTTAACCTGGCCAGGTCGATGCTGCCGGCAACCGTCCCCACCTTGGCGGAGTGCGAAATCTCCAGGAACGGCATGGGAATCGATTCAGTTCCGATGGCTTCAATCTCTTCCTGGGATAAATAGCGATGGTTTGGACAATGCGGGTCATAGGGGTCACAGTTGTATATGCAGCCTTTGATGCGTTCTATGAATGGCAGTATACCCCGGGCAGATCTCATAATAGTGGTTTTACCGGTACCGCGCAACCCCTCAGCATGCACATGCAAAGGCTCACCAGCATATGTCGATACGATGGACATCATTACCAGATTAAATAAGGCTTCGTTACCTTCATACCTCTCTAATGCATAAAATGGTAGCATCCTATCACTCCAATCTTGCGCGACTACAGATCTGATTCGATCTAAGCAGTCGCCCATCCCCCCCAGTTTCTGAGACGTTTTGTCTCGGGAGTCTATGATGGACGATGCCCTGTCCCATCACCCATCCTTTTGCTCCTCTTTCTACCCTCCTTACTTTCTCTACGTACTATTACCCTGATTGTATAGTATATAGTAATAGATTTTGTGATTTTTTTCCCTAGATTTGTTCTGCTTGGTAGTTTTCTGTGGCTAATTTGATAGTTAATACTGATTTTTGGCCACCAAGCGGGGTTGAAATAATTGTTTTCCCTGATGCCGGCAGCAAAATGGTGTTTATCAACATGATTTATCTAAAGTTCTTAAGATTTTGACTTTGTTTTTAAGTTATGGTTTATGGCCAAAATATTAATTACCCGGTATGTACGGTATGATTTTTGACCTCAACGGTACTATATCTAGTATATATTAAATACCTAACTTGTGTCGTAACAATTTGGCCCGCGAACGGCTCAAAATTATATCTCTTTCACAACCATGCAGGCGCAGCACATATGAACCTTCGCCAAAATTCAATATCTCCTTGACGTAATTGAGATTGACGATGAAGGCCGGGTGAGCACGGAAAAAGTAAGTTTCGTTAAGTTTGCCAGCCAGTTCGTTAAGGGTGTAATTGCTGGTATGAATCCCGTTGGGGGTAAATATCAGCACCTTTTTAACCTGGCTTTCACAATAGATTATATCCTGCTCCTTAAGCAGGGTGATCTTGCCCTTACCGCGCACCGGCAGGAAGCTGACGACCTTATGGCTTTCGCTGTATTGGCCCACAATCTGTTCTATTCTTTCCCTGAGTTTATTTTCCACTAGCTCCTGCATGCGCTCCTGCTCATGCAGGCGTTCCCGGGCACGAGTTACCGTCTTTTCAAGGCGCTTGAGCTCCAGCGGTTTGACTACAAAATCCAGGACCCCCCAGTCATAGGCATCAGCAGCCAGTTCAGGCCTGGCTGCCACTATGGCTAGCAACGGAGCCTGCTTCAGTTCAGCCCATTTGCTCAAAGTTTGCCGGCAGTCATGATCCACTTCCAGGATATCCATTATGACCAGGTCGACCGGGTGTTCCTGACACCACTGCAGAGCTGCCAGAGCCTCTGCAGTTTCGCCGACTACTTGCACCGCTTTGACCTGTTCCAGAAGATATCTTAAGACTATGAGCTCTCTTTCCTGAGGGGCTGTGATCAAAACTCGCAGGGGCATTGATAATCCTGCTCCTTTGTACATGCTTATTGTAAATATAGCTATTTATGGCCCTTAAAACAACTGGAAATTAGGCCTCGGTTAAGCCTTTAAAAGCATAATCCAATCTGCTATGTTTGACTTATGAAGGAGGTTTTAACCATGCGTTATGAAGGGGTAATCTATCGCCCGCCCAGCGAGGCCGGAAGTTTATTGATACAGGCTACTATCGGCTGTCCTCACAACCGCTGCACCTTCTGCTGCTTATACAAGGACAAGAAATTCAGGGTGCGGCCGGTGGAGGACATTAAGGCCGATCTGCAATTAGCCCGGGAGTATTACGGTGAAGGGGTGCAGTCGCTCTTTCTTCCCGATGGCAACACCATTGTCATGAAGACTGAACAACTGGTGGAGATTTGCCGCTTCGCCCGCTCCTGTTTCCCCCACCTTGAGCGTATCACTGTGTATGGATCAGCCCGGTTCGTTAACCGGAAAAGCCTGGAAGAATTGATAGCTTTAAAAGAGGCCGGTTTGGACCGCATTCACATGGGAATGGAAAGCGGGGATGATGTGGTTTTACAGGAGATCTGCAAAGGCACCAGCAGTGAAGAAATAATCGAGGCAGGATTAAAGCTCAAACAGGCCGGCATAGAAGTGAGCGAGTATTACCTGGCCGGGGTAGGGGGCCGCAAATACAGCCAGCAGCATGCTATTAACAGCGCCAGGACCTTGAATGCGTTCGTCCCCGATTTTATCCGCCTGCGCACCTTTTGTCCCCAGCCGGGGACCCCTTTGTATGAAGCCTACCTCGCCGGGGAATTCGAATTGCAGACACCGCATGAAACCCTGCGGGAGGTAAAGCTGCTGCTGGAACACCTGGAATGTGAAGGCAGCGTATTCTTGAGCGATCACAGCAACAATTACTGCAATGTCAACGGGCTCTTGACCAGAGATAAAGCCAGGATGCTAAGCCAAATAGATGAGCTGTTGACTTATGATGAACACCTGTTCAGACCGCCTCATTTAGGGGTTCTTTAACCTTTAATCCGTGTAACAGGTGCGGAGTTCGGCCGACGGTTGCATATAAACACCGCAAGAGATCTATTTATCAAAGTCGTTAGCCATAAACCGGTTCGTGCTCGTACGGGTCACCGCTGCTGTATGGCCGGCGCTGCTATATAAACCTTATCGTCCTTAATTTGGAAGTACTGGCTCAGTTTCCAGTATACCCCGCGGCTGAGGCGGGTGTCGCCCTCCCAGCGGAAGGATATATAGGGGACATCCCCTTTGAATATCAGGGGGATTTCCCCTTCCAGGTACATTTCCTGCAGATCATGAAAGGTGAGCTTAATCCTGCCATCCTCTTCCTCGGAGTACCCGGTGGCATAAAAGGGAACATCTTCAACTGTCAGCGGGTTGAAGTCGTTGCCCAGGCGGATGCCGTAGCTGCCGTCCTCAGCCTTCTCAATATGCTGTGCCAGTATATTTAAGATATTGCGGCGAAACATTTCTGCTTGCCCAAAATACCATTTGCCGTTTTTTCTTATGGTAATTTCTGTGAGATCCATATCCCTGCCCCCTTATTAAAGCTTTTATTCCTATATTAACCCTTTTGATACGGTGTCGCAAAAACTGTTCCTAAAAAGTCTGTGTCAAGGTTTAGTAGGAGAAACTCCTGGTCTTAGTTAATAAATATCTATCTTA
>LFSQ01000125.1 GCA_001512785.1 Syntrophomonas sp. DTU019 | reverse complement strand
GTTGAGTCTCCTTTCGACCTGCTCAGCAGCATTCACAATGCCGGGGCCATATTCATGGGGCAGTATACCCCGGAGGCGGTGGGCGATTATTTCGCCGGCCCCAATCATATACTGCCCACCGGGGGTACAGCGCGGTTTTACTCCCCGGTAACCGTGGATACGTTCACCAAGAGTTCCAGCCTGATATATTACTCCCGCCGGGGCATCGCTGAAGATGCCGATCACATTATCAAACTGGCCACAGTTGAGGGCCTGACCGCGCATGCCAATTCAATTATGGTGAGGAAAGGCAGTGATTAAATATGGAAAACAACCGCTCGGCCGAAGTATTGAGAAAAACCACGGAAACTGAGGTTCTGCTGGAATTAGAACTGGATGGAACAGGCAGACACCAGGTCGATACGGAGATCCCGTTTTTCAGCCATATGCTGACCCTGTTTGCCGCCCATAGCCTGTGCAACTTAAAGGTGGCCGCGCGTGGCGATCTGGAGGTCGATGACCATCATATAGTGGAGGATATCGCCATTTGTTTGGGCCAGGCCATTTCCCAGGCGGTTGGATCAAAACAGGGTATCAACCGTTATGGAGAAGCGACCATACCTATGGATGAAGCACTGGTACGGGTGGTAGTGGACCTTTCCGGGCGGCCTTTTTTGGCTTACAATGTTAAGCTGGAGCGGGCTCACATCGGTTCTTTCGCCACTGAGAACGTGGCCGAATTCTTCCGCGCAGTAGCCAATCATGCCGGCATGAATATACATATTGACATGATTCGCGGGTCCAACAGCCACCACATCGCGGAAGCGGTATTCAAGGCCTTTGCCCGTGCCTTTAAGGCTGCCATAACTCGCGAGCCCCGCATAGAAGGGGTCTGGTCAACCAAAGGCAAGCTGTAACCGCTGGTGGCTGATTATAGGGGATGACGCTTTTTGATAACCATAATTGATTATGGTATGGGTAATCTCGGCAGCGTACGGAATGCCCTGCTTAAATTAGGCTATGACCCGGAAATCAGCAGTAACCCGGGAAAAGTCTTAAGGGCCTCAAGGGTGATTCTGCCCGGTGTAGGGGCTTTTAAGGATGCCATGGCCAACCTGGCCCGCAAAGGGCTGGATGATGCGGTCAAAGAGGTGGTGGCCCGGGAGGTCCCCTTGCTGGGCATCTGCCTGGGAATGCAGCTGTTTTGTGAAGCAAGCGAGGAAAACGGGCTGCACCGGGGTTTGAGCCTGGTTCCCGGGCGGGTAACGCGCTTCAATTTGCCTGGCGGGTACAAGGTGCCGCATATGGGTTGGAATCAAGTCGAGCCGGTGGCCGGCAGCAGGCTGTTTGCGGGTATTGCCAGCAATAGCCACTTTTATTTTGTGCACTCTTACCACGTTAACCTCGAGGAGCCCAAATGGGTAGGTGCACACTGTCATTATGGCTATTATTTCGTATGCGCGGTGGAACACCGCAACCTGTTTGCAACCCAGTTTCATCCCGAGAAATCCGGGGAAGTGGGCTTGAGGCTGTTGAGCAATTTCGCGCGGCTGTAACAAGTGCTGCCGGGATATTCAAATAGTTGTCGCGGGCTTAAGGGCAGCACCTGATTGAGATAGGATAAGGACTGCGTTGGAGGTTGGGATTATGATGATTTATCCGGCCATCGACCTGAAAGATGGCCACTGTGTTCGACTGGTGGAGGGACGAGTTGAACAGAAAACCGTGTATTCCAGCGACCCCAGGCAGGTAGCCCTGGATTTTCAAGCGGCCGGAGCCGGGTACCTGCATATAGTCGATCTCGATGGGGCTTTTGCAGGCCTCCCCAAAAATCGAGCCGCCATTCAGGCTATAGCAGCAGCGGTGGACATACCTTTTCAGGTAGGCGGCGGCCTGCGCAGTCTTCAAGATGTGGAACAGACCCTGGGTTTGGGCGCGAGGCGGGTTATTATTGGCACCCGGGCGGTGAGCAGCCCTGATTTCATAAAGGAACTGTTGGACAGATTCGGGCCGGAGCGCATTGTGGTGGGAATAGACGCCCGTGATGGCAGGGTTGCGGTACAGGGTTGGGTTGAGGTATCTGACCTGGATGCGGTGGAATTTGGCCGCAGTATGTATGAGCTCGGCATTCGCCTTGCGGTCTATACCGATATCAGCCGGGACGGCAAGCTCAGCGGCCCTAACCTGGAAGCGATTAGAATCATGCTGGAACAGACCGGGCTGCGCATCATCGCTTCCGGGGGTGTTTCCAGCATGGAAAATATAAAGGCTTTAAAAGCCCTGACCCCTTTGGGAATAGATGGGGCTATAGTAGGAAAGGCTTTGTATGACGGCAAGCTGGACCTGAGACAGGCGCTTGCTGTGGCGGCGGGAGAGAATGAATAGGAGAGGGATGTGCGATGCTGGCTAAAAGGATTATTCCTTGTCTTGATGTTCATCAGGGCAGGGTGGTTAAAGGCATACAGTTTGAAGACCTGCGCGATGCCGGTGATCCGGTGGAACTGGCGGCTTTTTACGATAAGGAAGGGGCCGATGAGCTGGTTTTCCTGGACATCAGCGCCTCCAGCGAACAGCGCAAGACCATGGTGGAAGTGGTCAGAAACACCGCTAAAGAGGTCTTTATCCCCTTTGCTGTGGGAGGCGGCATCAGCACTATCGATGATATACGCAACCTGCTTACAGCGGGGGCTGACAAGGTGTCGATCAATTCGGCGGCAGTGCGCGATCCCGGCTTGATTACCGACGGGGCGCGCCGTTTTGGCAGTCAGTGCATAGTAGTGGCCATCGATGCCCGCCGCAGAAAAGATGCGCAAGGGTGGGAGGTCTTTATCAACGGCGGCAAAGTGCCGACCGGATTGGATGCGGTAGAGTGGGCTAAAAAGGCCGAATCCCTGGGAGCAGGGGAAATCCTCTTAACCAGCATGGACAAGGACGGCACCAAAGACGGCTATGACCTGGAACTGACCGCCGCAATCAGCGACCATATCGGGATACCGGTAATCGCCTCCGGGGGCGCCGGCAACCTGCAGCATCTTTATGAAGCCATACACTACGGGCATGCTGATGC
>LFSQ01000083.1 GCA_001512785.1 Syntrophomonas sp. DTU019 | reverse complement strand
TCAGGCTTTGCCTGATGCCAGAACTCTGTTAATCCCAGCCAAATAGTCTCTGGCTTGTTCTCCCTTTTTTACAGGGCCTGATTGGCTTATATCAAGTCGCCTTGATACAGTTCCAACCTTTTCGCACTTATCTTCTTGCTGTTCAGTTTTATCAGAACCTTTCCCCTCTTGGGGATCTTACAGTCAGCCTTCTTACTAATTATATCCGGCTTTCCTGCACCGCGCCCACCGCTTTCCTGCTATGGCGCAACACATATATTATCATCCATGACAGCTAAAGTCAACACATCTTTTAATATTATTTTAACAATTTGTTAATATTGATCTCAATGTAGGTGGGAAATGGGTTTTATGTAGAATAATGAAATGCATTCTCTTCATAGCCAAATGTAACTGGAATGAACAGCGCTTCTTGTATTCTATATTATACAGCTATAACCGCTTAAAGATTCCAGCACATTTCCTATGCCTTTATAGTGTTTCCATGAGTTTGATAAATGCCGGACCCAACAAAATGATAAAGAGAACCGGAAAAATAAATGTGACCAGCGGGAGCAGCATTTTAACCGGTGCCTGCATGGCCTTTTCTTCGGCCTGCATCCGTCTGCTTTCCCTGGCTTGTTGAGACTGTATTTGCAACACGTTACCAATGCTTACTCCCAAAAGCTCAGCCTGAATCATTGCAGTGATAAAAATGGTAACCTCACTGACGTTTAAACGCTCTGCTACGTCTTTCAAGGCTTCGCGGCGCGGTTTACCCATATTCATCTCCTGCATGGCTTTGCCGAACTCACTGCTCAAAGCTCCGGGGTATTTTTCCACCGCTCTCTGCAGAGCAGCATCAAATCCTAGTCCGGCCTGAACACTGATGTTGAGCAAGTCCAAAAAATTGGGGAGGCTTTTCAGAACCTCCGCTTCACGCTGACTGGCTACCGCTTTCAGCCATAAATCAGGTAATATCAGCCCCGCTGCTCCAAACAGCAGCAGGTTGGTAATACTGCCGGTCAGACCGCCGATAATAACAGATAAAGTAAATACTGCGTACTTTAAGACCAAATAGCTGTCCCCATTAAGTCCATAAGGATTACCGGCGGTTCTTAATCGAGCATCATAGGACTCTTTTTCATTGTTGGGGATTAACCTTCTAAAAACCCCGGACAGGCTGCTAATAAGGCGATTTACCACCCGGATCTTAAAACTGACCTGCAGTTCCGGAGGAATATAGGCCTCTTTTTCTTCTCTCCGGGTGTATGTATTCAGTCTTTCATGGATAATGATCCTGTCACGATTGAAGTTCAACAGGTTGGCCAGGACCAAAGCTGATACCATAACGGAAAACAAACCTATAATGACATATTCCATATGCCCCTCCAGAGTATTTAGAATTCAATGTCTATGATACGGTTGATGAAAAAAGCCCCTATTATTTCCATAACCACGGCTGCACCAAGCATAACTAAGCCGCGCTGGTCCTTAAACAGAAAGTAGACATGCTCCGGATTTAAAACCAACATGATAGCCAATAATGCCACCGGCAACAAGCCTATAATTAGTCCTGACAGCTTACCCTGAGCGGTTAGGGCTCGCACCTGTTTTTTTATGCGCGCCCGGTCACGCATGGTGTCACCGATGTTGTCCAGGATTTGGGCCAGGTTGCCGCCTACTTGTTTTTGTATAATAATCCCGCTGATAACCATATCCAGATCTTCACTTTTGACTCGTTCTCCCAGGTGCAGAAGGGCTTCTTCCTGGCTGAAGCCCAGGTTCATCTCCCGCAGGCACCAGTCGAATTCGGTAGCTATGGGAGGCGGCATTTCTTTAACCACTGTTTCCATGGCCTGCTGAAAACCAAAACCACCCCGCAACGCATTGGCCATCATGACCACGCTATCAGCCAGTTGCGCCTCAAAGGTCTGCAGTCGCCTGGCCTTCTTGATGTTTATATAAATCCCCGGCAATATTAATGTCAGAATAAACATGATTACCGCCAACCAGAAGTTAGCGCTGATTAAATAAGTAAACAACGGAACCAGGATAATAAGCCCCAGACTTATAGTTATATACTCCTCGCCTTTCAAAGGTATGCCGGCAGCAACCAGGCGGCTTTGCACCTGAGCGGTAAAAGAGCGAGCAGCAAAGAGTGATGACAATGACTTTACCAGAGAATTGAGTATTTCCCTTATTGAAACAGGTTTACGAGCATCCCTGGGGTCATCATATTCCAGCACCGCTTTAAGGCGTTCCCTGTAGTATTCACCTTTGGAAAACCCGCGCAACATACCGTTTATGGAAAAGACTACCGTCAAAAATACAAATATTATGATTAAGTTGTACAATTGCCATCTCACCTTTCCGACAGCGCTCTTTAAGTAAAGAATTCATCCGGGATGACAATGCCTGCAGTTCTCAGTTTGTCCAGGCATTTGGGCTTGATGCCCGTGGCCCGGTGCCGGCCTTGCACCCGGCCGCGTTCATCTACTCCGGTCTGCTCAAAGACAAATATATCCTGCAATGTGATGATGTCCGCTTCCATGCCTACTACCTCGGTAATATGGGTTATTTTACGGGTACCGTCTGACAAACGGGCCTGATGGACGATAAAATCAAGTGCCGAGGCAATCTGCTCACGAATGGCCTTAATGGGCATCTCCATACCCGCCATCAATACCATGGTTTCCAGGCGGGACAACAAATCCCGGGGGGAATTGGCGTGTGCGGTGGAAAGAGAGCCATCGTGCCCGGTATTCATGGCCTGCAGCATATCGAGGGCCTCACCGCCGCGCACCTCACCGACCACGATGCGGTCGGGGCGCATGCGCAGCGAGTTGCGCACCAGATCGCGGATAGTGACTTCACCACGGTTGTCAATATTTGCAGGTCGTGTTTCCAGGGTAACCACATGCTCCTGATTAAGCACCAATTCCGCAGAATCTTCAATGGTAATTATCCTTTCCCCGTTGGGGATAAAGCCGGAGATGATATTCAGGGTACTGGTCTTTCCTGCTCCCGTACCCCCGGAGACAATTATGGACATGCGGCCTTTCACACAGGCTTCCAGGAATTTGGCCATTTGCGAACTCATAGTATTGTTCCTGATCAAATCAGAGGTTCGCAAAATGTTCTTGGAGAACTTGCGTATGGTGAGTACACACCCGTTAATTGCCAGGGGTGGTATTATGGCATTTATGCGGGAACCGTCCGGGAGCCTGGCATCTACCATGGGTGAGCTCTCATCCAGGCGACGTCCCAGGGGAGAGATGATTCGCTCGATAATGGTGTGCAAATGCAGATTATCACGGAAGACAACATTTACCTTCTCTATTTTGCCGCGCCTTTCCACATAAACCTGTTTGGGGCCGTTGACCATGATCTCGGAGATGCTGTCATCCCGCAGGAGCGGGCTCAAAGGCCCATATGCCAGCACCTCATCAACCACCTGATTGACAATAACCTCTCTTTCACTGCGTGGCAGGTTATCATATTCATTCTCGAACGTGGCCTCAGAGATGGTGCGGATCTTGTTCTCGATATCTTCCGGCTTGCGGTTGCTTAAGGGTTCTTGACCCATTTCGCGGATTATCTCCCGATGGATCTTATACACAATGTCCAGGTACTGAGATGTAGCTGCTTTTTTGATTATAATCGGACTTACTATCTGATCGTTCTGTAGTCTGCTTAATAGCGACATTATGCATCCAACCCCTTTTACTATTATTTGGCCTTATCGATTATGTCAAGCAATTCTGTAATGCTCCTGGAAATGGGGGCTTTGGGGCTCATATTATAGAACGGCATCCCTCGGTTAATCGATGAAACTGTTATCTTGTAATCGCTGGGGATAGAAGCCGCTATCTTCATACCCAGAACCTGTTCCACATCCCGGGCTTCAAGACCCACCGAAAGTGACGATGAACGGTTGAGAATCAATTTGGTTCGAGGCAACAACTTTAAGGAATCCAGTATATCTATGCCCTTCTTAATGTTTTTGATGGTGGGAATATCCAGCGATATCAGCAATAGAACCACATCCGACATTTCCAGGGCGGTAAGAGTGGTATCGTCCAGAAATGTAGGTGTGTCAAGAATTGTATAGGTATATATCTGCTTGCAAAGCTTGAGTACCGTTTCGGCCCCATAAGGCGTCACTAACTCGCCCAGTTCAGGTTTATGCGGTGCGGACAAAACCTTAACCCCATTGCGCTCATAAAAGTACTCATCAACCAGGTCAGCAGTCAATTCGCCTGTTTCCTGCATTAATTCGGCAATAGTCTTGCGCGGGTTGATATTCATCATCAGGCTTATATCACCGAATTGCAGATCCAGGTCGACCAAGGCCACCTGCCCCTTATAGCGCGCTGCAGCGGCTACGGCCAGATTGCAGGCGATGATGCTCTTGCCTATGCCGCCCTTGTTTCCGAATACGGTGACAATCTGTGAGGCTTTTAATTGCGCCGTAGCTTTTCCGGCAGCATTGGACTCCTTGCCAGGTCCAGACCGTTCACGCAGGTTCTCCAAAGTAAGCCTATAGCTTTCCGCAACTTGTTTAACCGCATGGAGGAGTTGGCTGGCCTCCAGAGAACGCGTTATTACTTCTCGCACCCCTAGCTGCATAGCCCTTTTTAGCAGCATCAGTTCTTCCTGTTCGACTAACAGAATAACCTGGGCATGAGGGTATTTGATCTTAAGCTCGCCGATCAGATTTAAGCTGTCGCCTTCAGCCAGGTTTTCATCTATTATTAGTACTTCCGGATTAGCGGAGAACAGCATTTCCACGAGTTCGTCCGCCTGTCCTGTTTCCCCAATCACGTCGATATCATGGTCACTTTCCAGTATGTTCAGCAAATTGCTGCGTACTTCGGTATCCCCGCCAGCCAGCAAAACCCTGATTGTTTTCACTCCTAATCACCTCTCCCCCATCGCTTCCATCCCCTGATTCAGTCCCATAAGGCATACGGAATATCGGGATTTAATATATGAAATTACCTATCCTGAAAGGAGGCAAGCTATATTGAGAATTGTCCACTGGAGACCTCAGCAATAACCTGATCTCCCCGCGATCCGCAGCCAGAACCAGCGGACGGGCTTGTTCCGGGGTTACTGCCAGTGTCACTGTATTTACCATACCGGAAGCCTCCTCACTGGCAGCGGCTCCTTTGGCCCCTACTGATAAGACCTCAATGTCCTGGAGAATAAGCACTGCGGCAGCAGGATTACCTGCAGCAGCATCATCTATATCAACTGTTGCCATAACATCTACATGATCCCCGGGCTGAATATTGAATGATACTGCGGAGACCTCATTTACAGCTACAGCTACGGCACGCTTGTTTAAAGGCACTTTATAAGCCAGGCGTCCTGCTTGTTCCTTTTCCCCTACGATTTTTTCCTTGATAATCTCTTCTCCAGCGGCAATATCAGCAGTAGATATCTTCCCGACAACCTCGTTCTTGTCCCTGATACCGTTAGGATGGGCGTACTTAGCCGGAACCTCTGCAATCATCAACTGTTCAGGCTTGATCACCTGGTCCGCTGCAATCGGCTGTAAAGCCTTTACTACTGTTACCAGGTCATCGGGGCGGTATTGCTCCTTGACCTCCTGCAGGAATACATAAAACAGGGCTGCTGCGATCAAACCGCATAAGATTGAAATAAGCCAGTATTTCTTAGCTCCTTTAAACAAGGCCTACTGCTCCCTTCGTCAAATACCTCACTCGACCAGCACCCTGGTATAAACCCCATTATCAGCTATAGAATCATCGATTTTGGCCCCAGGCACTGTGACCGGCCTGACATACTGTCCGGTAATTACACTATTATTTCCGTTGCCAATGGTTGGGCTGAGATAAAAGGCGGCAAAGGATTCAACCTGGAAATATTTATTATTGATCATTTTACCTACTGGTACTATGACCAGGAGAGGGCAATCCGGATCGTGATCAGCTGCAGTGCATTCCCGGTCACATTCAGCTTTACACTTCGCAATACGATACTCGATAGCCCTTCTGGTCGGCCCGCTCATATTGCCGTTTTCCTCCAGAATTAGGGTGTCTCTTTTTACTGTGCCGCTTCCATCATAGCCATAGGTCAAATAGTGTTCGTACTCGCTGGCCCCCCCGCCGGATGGTTTGGTTAGCGAAACCAGATCCAGACAGCCATACCAGCCCTGTTCGCCTGAACCGCCGCCTTCTTTCAGGGTCATGGGTTTATCAAAAACGATTTCGTCCTGTTCAACTGCAATGGGCACAACTCCCATCCCCGCACCTAACTGCCCGGCTGGGCCAACTCTGGCTTTGGCAGTAGGTTTAACCTTGGCAGAATATATATTAAATACCCGGGCAAAATACATGGGTTGGTCATAATCAACTATTCCCCGGATCGATTTTCCACTGTCCTGGATTTGAAAAACAACCTGTTCTGAGCTTAGCCCGTTGGCCAGGGCATAGTTTTGCGCTATTGCCAGGGCATTACCGGGATTAAGGGGCAATTCGCCCACTCCGGCCAAAACAGCAGCATCCACGGCGTTGGAGGCTTGTATGCGCTCAGCATATACTACCCCCACATCAATAACCAGGGCCATACAGCCTATTATTACTAATAAGGCTATTGTCACTATGACTATGGCTGCGCCTGATTCGTCCCGAAATAACTGTTTCAAACCTTTAAGCATCTCACAAATTCCCCTTATGGCAATTGCTCAATGCGCATTACATATTGCGCTGACAAAGGAAATGGGTCGGGGACCAAGCTGCTGATGATGGGAGTCATAATATCCATATCATAATCTATACGTACCGTTAAGCTCTCCCCCACCGCTCTGGTAGCCGGGAAAATAGTAATATCGGTATTCACTATGCCCAGAAATGAGTCATTGTTGATGATGTGATTTTTAATCTCAGTATCAGTACCGCCAACCACCCCTGTCCGAGCCCCATCGCGGGCCAGATCGTGAATTAGCATATAGGCTCCCAATACTCGGCCGAAGTCAATAATAGCGAAGAGTATAAGCAAGAGCAGCGGCAGCATTATGGCCATCTCCACCATACTCTGGGCCTTTTTGGAGCGGAATAATTTACTGATTATCCTCTTCATGATTTCACCACTTTACAAAAAACATGCTCACCGCGCCAAGTGCGATGGCCAGGGCATAAGGAAAACAGATACCGGAGTTTCCTGTTGCGATTGATTCCTGCAATTTTTGCACTTTGCAGAAATGGAATAATATGCCCATCCACAGGCGACGCAGGGTTTTCCCCAGTTGGCCTCCCTTAATCAACAGAACCACGGCTATCAAAGCACCCCACAGGGCCATGGCAATAAAGGTATGGAAGGCAAACTCTGCCCCATTAAAAGCCCCTATCATGCCCAGCAGCTTAACATCTCCAGCCCCCATACCCCCGAAAACGAAAGGTATAAATAACAGGGCTATGCCAGCAGCCAGCCCCTGCAGGGAAAACCACAACCCGGAGACACCGGAGCTGTAAATATTCCAACCGAGTCCTAATACCAGACCGACCAGTATCAGAATATTGGGTATACGCCTCTCCCGCTGGTCAGATATAACTGCAACACTGAGAAGCAATAGAAGCGCAATATCGTTCAAAGAAAAACCAAGAATCCCTATGATCCCGTCACCTTCTAACGAATTGTGTATGAATCCGGTTACACCCTCTAAGAATAGGGGCATAACCGGATTCTAAATAGATCGTTGGTATAAATACAATATCTATCCTTCAGTAGGAAAATCGACCTTTTTTACTTCGGCCTTGATCTTGGTTCCTAAGGCCTCATATGCAGCAAGACACGCTACCGCAATAAAAGCCAGAATCAGCGCATACTCAGCCATACCCTGTCCTTCTTCTTCAATAACCAGCCTCTTCAAAGTGTTCAGCATTCTTTTCACCTCCCCTGAAAATCTCGTTATCCCGTCCTCTTTTCCCTTAAAGCACCACCCAACCACCGTTTTGTTTGCTCAGGCTGCTTGAGATTAAATAGCATCATAAGGGATTGATGCTGTTGCTCAGTAACATCAGAACAACCTTTAAGGGAAAATAAGACTTTATGCCCAATGATATTATCGTAATTAATTAAGCTCCAACATTATAGGAAATAGGACTCATTTTAATAACCATTTCTTACTGTCTTTTGTCCTATTCCAACACCGCAAACTGCCTTTACCATGGGAAAAGAGCATGGGGAAATATAGAGTGGGCCACACTAAGACCGGGACCGGCAGAGGGTTTTGGCATTAATAATCATTGCTGGCTTTAAATCCACGACCATAAACCTGAATACTATCAGTGATGATCATAAAGGCGGATTCATCTATGGCAAATACCATCTCTTTTAAGCGCGGCAACTGTATTCTGCTGACGGTAACCAGGATCAACATCTCACTCTGCCCGGAATAAGCCCCTTTCGCAGGCAGAAAAGTACAGCCGCGGTGCAGGTCGTGCAGTATAGCGTGGGCGATCTCCTCATAATGCGGAGAGATTATCAGTATGGTTTCACTTACCCCGAGTCCGGCCTCGACCTGGTCAATTACCTGAGATGACACAAAAATCGCGATAGCGGAATACATAGCCACCTGTATATCGATTATCAGGGCCAATAATCCCACCACCAGCAAATTCAACGCCAATGAGGTTTGCCCGATATTAAACCCCCACAAGCGCTTTACAATAATAGCTATGATATCGGTCCCACCGGTTGATGCCTTGCTGCGAAAGATGATGCCCAAGCCCAGCCCGGCCAATACACCGCCCAATAAAGCCGAAAGCAGAGGATCCCCGATGAAAAAGGGAAAGTAGGTGAATAAATACAAAAATCCTGCCAGGGCCAATACCCCCAACAGGCTGTAAAAAGTAAAGCGGCGGCTGATGAAACGGTATCCGGCCAGGAATATGGGGATGTTCAACAGCAGTATCCAAATCCCTATCTCGATCCCGGTAGAATAACGCAAGAGTATAGCCAGACCGGTCACCCCGCCGGTCAATAAACTGGCCGGTACCAGTACACATTGAATCCCGGCCGCGGCGATGAGTGAGCCGGTGAAAATACCCACTATGTCCTGCCAGGTAATGCGTTCTACCCACTTGCTGAAATCCGGTCTGTGCAGAGCTATCTTCATTTTAGGCCTCCTTATGCGCATAAAATTTGTTATTTTCGGCGTCTAAAGCCATTTAAGAGCGTATTCGGGTTTGGGGACGGTTTGCAAAATATAGTAAAATAGTACAATAATATAAATTAACCTCAGGGTGCAATGTAATCTATCCAGTATATGAGCACGGCGGCTTTTGGCCTTGAGGCTGTTGCAGCCCAAGATTTAAACACCTGAGATATAATTATATTATAATGACAGAACACGGGCGATTCTGTTCCTCGCCGGAGCATAAGCGGCAGCACGGCTGCAACCGGTAGCTGTCTAGCACAGATCCGGTTGCTTATTGAGGTTGGAAACGTCCCGGTCCTCAGCTCGGACGAGCTGTTGGCGAATACCCGTGCTTTGCCCCGGCAGAAGAGCTTCCTATAATGCCGCTTTCCTATAAACGAAAAATCCATCAAATCTCAACTCCACAGTGTATCCGATTGTCAGACAATGAGCAAAAAGGCTGTTAACGGGCTTATTAAAGAGCAAGGTTGACTTGTAGATGTTCTTTGACCCCCAGGGGTGATATTGATTGATTCTATAACATCTGGGAGCCAGTAGTAAAGTCACCTTTAATTGCCATAACCGTCATGACTGCTTGCATCAATATACACGTAAAAGGTTAAAATAAACCAACACTCTTGGGGATGGTATCAGTTAGCATATGTGACAAAACTCAAGATTATTGGAGGTTATCATGATAGCAGCAATTTTGGCAGGTGGTCGGGGCGTGCGCCTGTGGCCGGAAAGCCGCAACCAGCATCCCAAGCAGTTATGTAAATTGGTGGGCAATAAGTCAATGCTCGATCATACCATTGACCGGCTCAAACAAGCCGACTGCCACAAAATTGTCATAATTACCAGCGATGATCTGTTAGATTCAATCAACCAGCTTGTAAACAAGCGCGAGGACCGGGATCAGATTCAGGTTATGAGCGAACCCGAGGGCAAGAATACCGCCCCGGCGGTTGGTATGGTCCTGGCACAGTATGCTCAGCTTAAAGATGAAGTCCTGGGCATATTCCCCGCCGACCATCATATACTGAACGAGCATGTATTTAATGATAGCCTCAAAAAGGCCAGCCTGGCTGCTGATAAAGGCCATATCGTAACCATTGGGGTTCAACCCAACCGCCCGGAAACTGGATACGGTTACATTGAAAAAACCAAATGGGAAATAGGACAGATTGGAGGTGTATATCAGGTCAAATCCTTTTATGAGAAACCCGACACCGAACGGGCTCAGGCTTATGTAGAAACCGGCCGCTTCATGTGGAACGCAGGCATTTACATAGGTAAAATCGGGGTATTATTTGAAGAGTTTCGCAAGCACCTGCCGGAGATATATGCTGTAGCCAGGAAGGGATATGATACTTACAAGCAGTCTTACGCCAAGCTTCCCAACATCAGTCTGGATCACGGGATTGCCGAGAAATCGGATCGCATGGCGGTGGTTCCTGCTGATATGGGCTGGTGTGATTTGGGCAGCTGGAATGCCCTCTCGGAAATACGTCCTGCCGACGAACAGGAAAATGTCTGCGAAGGCCATGATATTATCGCCATGGACAGCCGGCGCTGCATTGTTAAGCAAGGCGAGAAAACCATCGTGCTGTTTGGGGTCCAGGATCTGGTAGTGGTGGAAACGGACGATGTGATAATGGTGGCAGATCGCAACAAATGCCAGAACATCCGCAGCCTAACCGAGTCCCTGAAGAGCATGGGGCGAGAAGACCTGTTATAATCAGGTGTCGCCCTGGCATATACACAGCAGTCTCCTACATTAGTCGGTATTAAGTGGAGGAGGTTACCATCATGAAAAACATATTCAGGCAGTACGATATACGCGGTGTAGTTGACCGGGACTTAGATGACCACACTATGGATCGGATAAGCCGGGCCTTCGCGTCCATGGCCAAACAGCAGGGCTATGATACTATTCTCGTGGGAAGGGATAACCGCCTCTCCTCTCCACGGTTTCGGGACACCGTGGTCAGCGCTTTGCAGGATTCAGGGTGCAATGTAATCGATCTGGGATTGGTGATCACCCCCATGTTTTACTTTGCATCCCGCTATTTAAATATTCCCGCCGGTATCATGATCACCGCCAGCCATAATGGCGGAGAATATAATGGTTGTAAATTGCTTTTGGGTGAATCCACTATTTACGGTGAACAGATACAGGAGATAAGGCGCATGGTGGAAAGCGCAAGCTTCACCACCGGCGGCAAGGGCAGCCTCAAATTCGTGGACATCTCCGACACCTATCAAAAGGAGATAAAAAACCGCATTGAGATGGGGGCAAAAAAGCTGAAAATCGTGGTCGACTGCGGCAATGGCACTGCGGGATTGTTTGCCCCTGAGGTGTTCCGCAGCCTGGGCTGTGAAGTGATTGAACTCTACTGTGAGTCTGACCCCAACTTCCCCCATCATCATCCTGATCCGGTCAATCCGGACAATATGGTCGATCTCATTAAAGCCGTGCAAGAGCATCAGGCCGATTTGGGTCTGGGCATAGACGGGGACGGGGATCGCCTGGGAGTGGTGGACAGTTCTGGCAACATGATCTGGGGAGACCTGCTGATGATTTTGTTCTGGCGCGATATACTGCCCCGTTATCCCGATTCACCCTGCATAGTTGAGGTCAAATGCTCACAGAGCTTAATTGATGAGATTGTTAAACTGGGAGGCCAGCCTTTAATATACAAGACCGGCCATTCCCTGATTAAAGCCAAAATGAAGGAATGCGGCGCTATATTCACCGGGGAGATGTCAGGTCATATGTTTTTTGCCGATGAATATTATGGCTTCGATGATGCGGTTTACGCCGGAGCCCGCCTCCTGGCGTTATTGTCCCGCAGCGAGAAAAGCATTACCGAAATGCTGGCAGATATAAACATTTACTATGCTACTCCGGAGATTCGTGTTGCGAGCAGTGACAATGAAAAGTTCCACATAGTAGAAAGGGTCAAAGAGTGCTTTAAGGATAAATACCCCATAAATGACATCGACGGCGCACGTATCACTTTCCCTGACGGCTGGGCACTGGTAAGGGCCTCAAATACCGGACCGGAGTTGATAGTACGCTGTGAAGGCAAGACCCCGGAAATTTTAGAAGAGATAAAATCAGAGCTTCATTCTTGCTTACAGAATATGGGGCTGATAGTCGATTCACTCCAGGCCTGCCAGGTATAAATGTTCGGACCCTAAGGGAAACTTACATTAATGTACCTAAACAAGTCGACGACAAGGAGTGAATGATATGAATTTCTTAAATGTGGGTACCTATCCCCCTAAACAGTGCGGGATTGCTACTTTTTCCATGGATTTAAGAAACAGTCTGCTATATAACGGGCATAATGTAGCAGTACTCGCGGTTTCCGACAATGTCTATGATTACGATTATCCCCCCGAGGTATTGTACAACCTGAGACAGGATCAATTAATAGGATACTCACAGGCCGCTGCTTACATCAATTCCAACCCCCGCATAGACATCATAGTTTTACAACATGAATACGGCATATTTGGCGGTTCAGACGGTGATTACATCATAGATCTGGTTAGAGGTCTGCGCAAACCATATATACTGGTCTGCCATACCGTATTGCCCCGTCCCTCCAGCCATCAAAAAAATGTATTGTCCCTGCTCTGCTATTACGCCAGCGGAATCGTTGCCATGACCAGGCATTCCGCGCGTCTGTTGACTGATCTCTATGAAGCCCCGGGTGAACTTATCAAGGTAATAGCCCACGGGGTCCCCAATTTCAAGAAGCAGGATGCCAGGATCCTCAAACGCAAATACCGTTTGGAAGGCCTGGACATTATCAGCACCTTTGGATTGATCGGCCCTGGCAAAGGGCTGGAACTCGGTATACAGGCTTTCTCGCGTATAGCCCCGGATTTCCCCAAGGCCCGCTATCTGATTCTGGGACAGACCCACCCCATGCTGGTAAAAACCCAGGGCGAGAAATACCGCCACATGCTGGAAAAACTGGTTAAGAAACTGGGCTTGCAAGACAAAGTCATATTCGTCAACAAATTTTTGGATGACGAAGAATTGGGGCAATACCTGTACCTCACCGATGTGTATTTGAGCCCTTATCCCAACCGTGATCAAGCGGTCAGCGGAACCATGGCTTTCGCTTTGGGATGCGGCCGGGCCATTGTCTCTACACCTTATGCATATGCCCGCGAAATGCTGGCCAACGGCACCGGTCTGCTCTCCAAGGGGACTGACCCTGAAGAGCTGGCCCAATTGTTAAGGCAGGTACTGTCTGACCGGACTTTGAAAATGCGTTTGCAGGATAAAGCCGCCCGCCTGGGAAAAAGCTGGACTTGGTCCAATATCGGCAAGCAGTATGTCAGTCTGGCCCGCAGCATACTGATGCCTGAAGCAAGCGTCAGCCAAGAGGGGAGTATCAGTTATGCTTGATGATCGGCACTTGCGCAGGATGACTGATGAGGTGGGCATGCTGCAGTTCTGCCAATTGGGTCTTCCTGATGCCGGCAGCGGTTATACCCTGGATGACAATGCCCGGGCTTTAATGGTGGCCTTATTTAATGATGATGGACTGGATCTTGCCCTAAAATATGCCCGTTTTATGCAGAAAGCCCAGCAGCCTGACGGAAGCTGGTCCAACCTGTTTCATAATGGGCGCTTTTATGCTCAATTCAATTCTGAAGATAGTGTGGGCAGGGCTTTGCTGGCCTGCAGCCTGGGTATGTACAGCCCTGACCGGGAACTTGCCATAATTTGTAAACAGATGTTTACCGCAAATGTGATCAGGGTTGCAGAGTTCAGATCGCCGCGCGGCCTGGCCTATGCCCTCTTGGCTTTGTGCAAAAACCCTGACCCCAAACACTTCAACCAGCATTTGTTTACCAGGCTCACTGACCGCTTACTGGCTTTATACGACCGCTGTCACAGCCGTGATTGGTATTGGTTTGAGGATTATCTGACCTATTGCAACGGCATCATTCCCCAAAGCCTGTTCGCTGCTTATCATCTCAGCAATAATCGTAAAATTCGCCGGGTAGCTTACGAGAGCCTGAATTTCCTTAACGGCATACTGTTCCGCAACGGGCGTCTCGATATAATCGGCAATGACGGCTGGTATCATCGTGAGGGCAAAATACCGCTTTATGATCAGCAGCCGGTCGATGCCGCCTCGATAATATTCGCCTGCTTCGAGGCCTATCGGGCTACCGGCAGCCGTGAATACCGGGACCTGGCCTATTTGGGCTACAAATGGTATATGGGCCACAATATTCAGCAGGTGACGCTATATGACAACCGCACCGGGGGATGCTTTGATGCCCTTACTGCTGGCGGGGTGAATCGGAACCAAGGGGCTGAAGCGGTGCTCTCGCTGATGCTGAGCACGGCTCTCTTATTGGGCAGGATAGAACAGAAACTAAGAACCGATTATCAACTACTGGCTAACCTATCCTGATACAAAAGTGTGCCAGGCACTACAGTTATCCACTTATTGAATAACTGTGGTGCCTGGCACTTCAATTATTATTTGCGGCGATATTCTTCGGGGATCAGATCAGCCACCGTAGCTGTTGCCACTCCAATGCTGGTGTCTGCAGCCCCATAATAAACCATCACCAGGTCATCGTCATCCAGTATAGCTTTGTCCTTGTCGCCCACCGCACCACAGGTAAAGACCACATTGGGCACCCAGGCACCGCTCAGGCCAATCTCATAGTCTTCTTCAGGCTGCAACACCGGGTTGGGCGACCGGTAGATAACCCTTTGCGGATCCTGTAAGTCCACCAGCAAGACCCCCAGGCTGTAAACATAATTATAATCCACCCCGTGGTAGATCAACAGCCAGCCATGCCTGGTCTTCAAGGGCTGGGCCCCGGAACCTATCTTCAAGGAGTCCCACATGCGGCCGGGCCGCGGCCCCAGGATGATGGCGTGTTTTTCCTTGATGGGGAATTTTATTTCCCGGCTGTAGGTCACCCAGATGCTGGGTTCAATGCGGTGATAGACTATATATTTGCCGCCAATGCGTTCCGGAAAGAGTATGGCATCTTTATCCCAGATGTTTTTAAAGGCCAGGCCTTCACGCTTCCAGGCCCGGTAATTGCCGGACAGAAAATCCTCCAGGGTAATGGAGGCGGCTGCGATCTGGGCCAGATTGCCGTCATAAGCGGTGTAGAGCATGACGATTTTGTCCTCTACCACTACCAGGCGCGGGTCTTCACAGCCCATGCGCTCCTCCGGGGTGGAAGGCGAGAATATCGGCTCGGGCAAACGTTCCAGGACTTTGTAGCCATCGGTAATGGCCAGCCCGATATGAGAGATGCCGTCATGACCCACGGCGCGATAAAACAGGTAAACCTTGTCGCCAAAACGCAGCGCTCCCGGATTGAGCACATATTTGGACTCCCAGGGGTGTTCCTCGATGGGCTCCAATAAGGGATTGCCGGGATAACGGACCAGGTTCTTGCTGGGCTGGTTGGTGGTCTCCTGCACCAGTACCGTGACATCGCGAGGCCGGGTCGGCAAAAGCGTATCCAGAAGATTCTGGGTGCTTTTCCCGGCCAGTATCATGCGATAAACCTGTTGCATGATATTTTCCGGATCATAGCCCAGTTCCAGGTAGAGGTTTTCCAGAAAGTCATGGTTGAACCAGCGATTCTCGACTGTGGTGGTCCAGGTGCCGGGTATTTTGAGCCCGCCTTTATAGCTGTAGCTGGCCCAGCTCCAGGCGGTACAGGTTAAAAAAGTGCCTTCTTCCAGTACCTGTGACAGGCCATAGCCCTGGGCCATGAGACGGAACAAGCGGGCGCATTCGCTTTTCCCTGCGCTTTCCAGCCTTGCGGCCAGTTCCCGCATCTTGTTCACCAAACTGCGGTGATGGTGATTTTCAAATATGTTGTGCACTGAGAATTCTTCGCCTTTATGGCCGATATTCATGCAGTTGTACAGCTTGGCGCCGATGTTCTTGCGTTCCCCGGCGTTTTGCTGAAACAGTTCCGAATAATGTTCGGCTACAGCCAGGCGGCGCAGAATACTGGTCAGATACCTGAGCCGGGGATATTTGCCCCCGGTGCCGGGCAGCTGCGGCCGAACCGTGATGCGCCCGGCGACATGATTGGCGGTGGATATCTTACCCCGTCCCAGTATGCCCAATTGTATCTCTTCCGGCATGATGAGGATTTTTACCGGCACCCATTCGAAATGCTCCGGTTTGAGGGTGTCCGCCAGCCAGTTGAGATCCCGGTTGGTATAGGAACGATCCTCAATCAGAGAGGCGAAGGTAAACGCATCCCGCGGATCCATTTTCTCAATCAATTGTTCCGGCTTGTAATAACCCAGGGGTATCATCAGATTTATGGGGGGAAATCGCACCAGCATTTCCCTGATCTTGTCTATATGCACGGTGAACATGGGCTTGGTTTCCACGACCTGCAGCAGGTGGGAAATGAATTCGCCCACCCCCTGGCTGCTGCTGAGATCGCCGGGCATTACCTCTTCTACCGCCAGTTCCAGCCTCTCCATGAATTGCTCGACTCCCTGGATAATCTCCTGAGGACTGGCCTGGGCCGGAATACCCAGCCCATCCTCTATAAAGGCGGCAAAATTATCATGGTATGTTTTGAGCAGGTTGCGGAAAATGCTGTCGGTCTGCACTATGCGCCCGTCCTTGCCGCGGATTTTTTTGGGAATAACCAGCGGCTTTCCGGGCACATATTCCATATATCCCAGGGGGATTAAAGCCGGCCTGACTTGCTCTTTCTTGTTCATCCAGCGCCGTGTGAAGTCGTTTTTGTAGCGGTGCAACTCCTCAGTCAGCTGCCGCTTGATAGAGTCCATCCTGGCCAGCAGCAGGGCATCCTGTTCGCTGTTCTCCATCTGTGCGAACAGGGCTTTGAACTGCTGCATCTGCAGGACATAACTGGCTAAGTGGCCGTTGTATAGAGCTGTCAACAGGTTGAGTATTGGCTCTTTATGGCCTTCTTCAAAATTATAGGCTATAGCCAGTTCGGTGAGCACTTTAACCCACAAGTGATTGTCCAGATTGAAGCTATCCTCATTTAAACCGGTTATCTGCTGTACCAGCTCATAGTCAAAAAGCCGCTGCAATAGATCATAATTCATCCTCAGCCCTTCATGAAAGCTGTCCAGCAGTTCCTGAGGGTCATAGTGGCCGATATCATGGCGTTTTGTATCGGTGTTGGTCAGAATATCAGCCACTTTGACTACCAGTCGGTCCTGCACCCAGATGGCCGTGTCGCGGCTGGCTGCCTCAAAGATAATCCGGGCTGTATCCCTAAATACACGATTGCGTTTCTCCAAAGAAACCGGTTTCACATCTCCATCCAAACTGACTTCACAAATATTCTTGTTCCAGCACAGGGCCCGGGTGATCAGCCAGAAGTCGATTCCGTATCCATTAATATGCTCCCCCCAGAACATGGCTTCATGAGCCAGATCTTCCACCAGGTCATGGGATAGGGCATATATGCCCCCTAAGGGATCAGTCATGCGGAAACCGTAGAAGGTCTCTATTATCGGCGCCGCCAGCATATGAGCGATACTGTCCACTCCCAGATGGCGCCTCATGCCCCCTACTACCATGTCATAAGGGCCATGAATGGGGTTGAGCAGGCTTTCCAGCCATTCGCCTTTTATGCCCGGCCCCTGAGGAGTGAGCATATTGGCGCTGAAAATGATCAGATCGGCTTCCAGGCGCTTGCTGATCTCGATGATGGCGCGGATGCTGGAGCCGCGTCCGCTGCAGGGACCAGGCAGGACAAACTCCAGGTGGGGATGCTGGAGTTGAAGTTCGGCTATATCGCTGAGGAAATCAGCAGCTGAATGGGCACCTACCATACACAAAAGCTGCCGTTTGCCTATCCAGGAAGTCAAAACCTGATCGACTGATTTCAATAAAGCCAGCAATTGCTCTTTATCTTCATGAAAAGGTATACCTACCACCAGGTCATAGCTGCCCATCTCTTTGAGCCTGGGGGTGACTTCGGCAATGGCCTGGTCGAATGCTTCTTCGCATTTCAGTAAAACGGTTTGCGTCAATGCTGGTCCTCCTTACCACGCACAAAAATTTGCCATCCTGCAATCATTATGTGCAATTAACAAACCGAATATGAACCTGTTTAAAAGATAGCATCGGCATTTACTGTTGGTAGAGTGAAGGGCTGGGGATACCAGCCCCTCCTCATCAAACCGTACGTGAAGTTTTCCT
>LFSQ01000024.1:21701-22359 GCA_001512785.1 Syntrophomonas sp. DTU019 | reverse complement strand
TGCTTTTTATTTTTTATTCGGACTTTTTCAGTGGTCTCGGACCGTCCCCATCTGTCACCCCCCATCTAGCCCCGGGTCAATTCCTGCAACAAGGCGATTCTTCTCCGGTCAAGGGCTTCGAAGTCCATTTTGCTGGCATAGAGCCGTTTGAGGGCTTTCAATTCCCGGTTGGCCTCCGCCAGTTTTTCCTGCGCTCTGCACAGGGATTCTTTATACTTGTGTTCGGCCAGACTATAACCCTGGATGTCCTTTAGAATGTCGAAGTTGTCCAATACAGTTTCGGTGTTGATAACCTTATCCCAGGGCTTTAAATTGAGCTGCAAACCGCCGCCATCTATTACCGCAGCGCTGTAAGCGGGGAGGATGATCAGGATCAGGCTCTCGTACTCCAAGCCGCAATGGTAGTATTCCACGCTATCACCCTGCTGCCTGGCCTTCCTGGCGATTTCCACCAGTATGGTCGACTTGCCGCTGCCGGCCGGACCGGTCAGGATAAAACGCTGCCTGCAATCCGAGCTGATCGCTTCTACATAATCAACATATCCTTCCGCAGTCATGGCCCTGGCAAAGAAATGCCTTTCGCCGTTGCGCGGGCGGGTAACTTCACTATATACTCGCTCTGCCAGGCTGTACAGCTGCTGCATGTTGTGGCGGGCCT
>LFSQ01000024.1:4868-21658 GCA_001512785.1 Syntrophomonas sp. DTU019 | reverse complement strand
AGATTGATGATCTCCCCGCTGATATGCGGATAGCGCGGTTCCAGGCAAACCGGGCTGCTGCCGTTGACTACCGCCAGATCCAGCTGGGGAAAATAAACCCCTTCGGGATTGACCGCATCAGCCGCCGAAATCCAGTATTCCAGCTCATAGCCCAGTTCTGACATGGACTCCCCCAATAAGCGGATAAATGTGGCTTTCCCGGTCCCTGCAGCCCCTTTGAGAATGTAGACTCGACTGATACCGGTCAACAGCTCAGGCAGGCAGCTGACATAACCCTGGTCGGTAAACGTGCTGGTAAGCATATACTTGGTCTTGCCCCTGTAAAACAAGTCCAGGCCCCTCTCCTAGTGGATTTCTATAGTATATTCGCCAGGTGAACCTTTGGTTAATGAAGCAGTCATTCCGAGGGCCATTTTTATTAAGTTCTAAGTACATCCCGGGTGCCCATCCAGATTACGATTTCATGGCCCAGAGGGGCAAATACAGCCGCCAGCCAGCTGATGACCGGGTAGTATGAGGCCATCAGCGACAGGATCAGGAGGATCAAGCTGTAAACCGCCAGGTTGCGGGCAGAGCGCACTACAGTGCGGCGAGGGGCGGTTTGGCTCGCTATCTCGCCATAGCCGAGTATGGCCAGTACGGGGAGCATAATATAAAGGCTATCCTCAGGCCGGGGAGGGTGACATTTTAGCAAAGGCCACCAGGAAGGCATAGTATGACCCAGGCCGTAATCGGAGGATGAACAGCTGACAACCAGCAGCAATGGCCAGAAGCGCTGCAACCTGAAAACCTGTACCGGCTGGCCCGCTTTCTTGAAGCTTACCAGCTGCGCTTGAGTGCTGCCATCAGCCAAAATCAAACCGCTTTCGATAAGGTGCAGGATGGCTATCAGGCCGGTTAGGTGTGGAACGCAGTAATCTGAGTTTGAAGCCATGAGGCTGAACAAGGCCAAAAGGCCGCCAGCATAGGCAAAGCAGATAAAACGGGTATTGAACAAGGCCAATCCCAGGGCAATCAGCCATAAGGCCAGGATATTCAGCCTGCGCACATCGATTCCCGCCACCACCAGGAGGGAACTGCCCAGGAGCCCTGCAGCAAGGCCTATTAAGGCGGAAAAGCCGGCCGACTTAAGCAATACGGATTTGTCGGCCTGGGGCTGTTTTCGGCCATAAGACCAGCTGATGGCAAAGAAAATGGCCACATAGAGGGCAACAAAAAAAGGCGAGGATATAGCGTCAAACCATACTCGCCCCATTTCCCGCCAGATGCTTAAGACAGAATGCAAGCACTACACTCCTTTGGGCGAAACGAGCCCCAAAGCGAGGTGCCGGCACTAATGTATATTATGATTGTTTTTGCAGCTTCTCCTTTAACACGTTTATGGCTTTGGTGAGTTGTAAATCCTCGCTGCTGTCAGGGTCGTTTTGCACCTCATAATCAGGGGTGATTCCGACTTCATTGATGTCTCTGCCGTTGGGGGTATAATACTTCTGAGTGGTCAGTTTAAGGGCTCCGCCGTCATGCAGGGGAAACACGGTTTGCACCAGGCCTTTACCAAAGGTTTTGACCCCCACCAGTTCAGCCCGCCGGTTATCCTGCAGTGCGGCTGCCAGTATTTCCGCAGCGCTGGCGCTGTCCTGATTCACCAGGACCACCAGGGGGATATCCACTTTGCCGGACGAGGCTTTGTACACCTGTTGATTGCCCTTATTGTCGGCGGCCATAACCACGGTGTCGCCGTCCAGAAAAATTCCGGCGATATCCAAGGCCGTATTGAAATCCCCACCGCCGTTATACCGCAAATCGAGAATGATACCTTTAACCTTATCCCCGTTGATCAGCTTTTCCACACTGGTAGCCACTTCATTGGCCGACTGGGCGTGGAACTGGTTCAAACTTATATAACCAATACCGGCGGCTTCATCCAGGATTTGGTCCTCCACCGAAGGCACATTTATTATCTCCCGCACTATAGTGAAGTTGAGCTCCTTGCCTTCAGAGTCCCGGTATACACCCAGCTCCAGCTTTGTTCCGGGGTCGCCGCGCATCAGCTGGACGGCTTCATCAGAGGTCATCTTCATGGTGCTCTGGCCGTTGATGCGCACTATTATATCCCCGTGTCTGATCCCTTCCTTGTAAGCCGGGGTCCCCTTGATGGGGGAATATATCATGATACGGCCTTGATTGTCCTGACCCACATAAACCCCGATACCGCCGAACTTGGCTTCCAACTTGACCTTGAGATCCTGATAGGTTTGTTTGTCGAGATACCTGGAATACGGATCATCCAGGGCCTCAACGATACCAGCCCCGGCACCTTCAAGCATGCGTGCCGTATCGATCTGGTACAATGACTCGGTTTTTATCAAACCGATGACACTGAACAATGTTGCCAGGCCAGGCCCGCTGGTGGCCAGGAGGGCAATGGTACAAATAACCGTCACCACGCCGATAGCAGAAAAAAAGATGTTAAGCCCCCGTAACCAGTTGTTCTTTTCCCTGTTCAAATCGTCACCACCAATATCATTCTATTGCCCTTAAGACACCAATATGTTAATTTCGCAGCTAATAATACGAATGCAGCTAAAATGCTTCACGCCCCACCCGGGTCAAGATATTTTACTGCATTGCTCAACTCAGCGGTTGATGTTGAAGAACTATAGGCAGCATACATCATATACACCGGCAATAGCAAAGTATACCACAGATAATGCCAACAGAACCAGCCAAAAAACTGCTCTTTACGCTATTGAACTGGTTTAAATGCACCCGCAGGCAATACTCAAGCGGTACATTAACACCGGATTAATATCCAGAAATATAATACCACAGTTAGGCTTAAGTGATAGATTTTTACACATAAAAGGACAGGGACCGCCCTGCGTTCTCCAGCGGCAAGGCAATACCTGTCCTTGAATAGGCTATACTATATGCCTCAAAACGCTGCTTTTTGCGTGCTCTTGTATAATTTCCGGCCTGTACTGCTATATATATTGGCGCGGATTGGTGTGCTGCCCGTTTATGCGCACCTCGAAGTGCAGATGAGGTCCGGTGCTCCAACCCGTGCTGCCCACTTTGCCGATGGTCTGTCCCTTTGTCACGCTTTGGCCATTGCTCACCAAAATGCTGCTCTGATGCCCGTACAGAGTGGATAGCCCTTTGCCGTGATCGATTATTACGGTCTGGCCATAAGCCCCCATCCATCCGGCAAAAATCACTGTACCGCTGTCAGCCGCAACTATTTTGGCGCCCATAGGAGCCCCTATATCCATGCCGGTATGGATTTTCTGGGTTTTGAGTATGGGATGGTAACGCATCCCGTAAGGCGAGGTTATGGTGGTATAACCCGGGGCAGGCCAGGTAAAAGCCCCGGTTCCCAATTGATCGCCGGACTGTGACCTGCGGATTAAGGCTTCTATCTCGCGCGAAGCCGCTTCCAGCTCAGCCAGGGCCTTCTCGTAAGCCGCTTTCTCATTATTGATGTCGTTCAGAACCGCTTTTTTCGCACTCTGTTGCTCGGCGAGCGCGGCTTTTTGGCTTTTTAGCTCTTCCCGGGAGGCGATCAGGCGGTTTTGCTTTACCTCCAGATCGCTCTTTTTCTGGTTCAGTTCAGCCCGCTTCTGATTGATGGAATCAATCAGTTCCATATCGCCCTCAATAATGTATTTGAGCATATCATAGCGGGTAAGAAAATCCTTGATATCCGTCGATGCTAACAGAACCTCCAGATAAGAAGCCTGTCCGCCCTGTTCGTATACATATACCAGCCTTTCCGCGAGGATCTCCACCTGCTTGTCCAGTTCCTCTTCCTGGCGGCTGATTTCCTCCTGGGTCCGCTCAATTTCCTTTTCCAGCTGCGAGATATCTTTATTGAGGGCATTGATTCTATCTTCCGTGTACTTGATGCTTTGATCCAGGGTGGCAATTTCCTGGGATACGGAGCGTTGTTTTTGCCGGGCGGCATTTATGTTGGCTTGCTGCGCATTAATCTTCTGGTTTATATCCTGCAGCTTCCTTTGAGCCTCTTCCAATTCGCTGGCATATACCGGAATGATAGTGCCAAGGATAAACATCAATCCCATCATAATGGCTATCAAACGCTTATTCTTGGACATATGCAAATAGGCCTCCTTCAGCAAATTATCTTATTAAACCAGCTGACCCCGAAATCAAACGTCGAGAAAACGGTTCAGCGAGATATATGTGCCCAAAACACCCAGTACGGCCCCGATCACCACCAGGCCGGCGTAAACCTGCAGCAACAAGGCGCGGTTGGAAAGCACCGGCACAAAAGGCACTGACTGTATGGAGCCGATAAAGGTCTCATAGCCTATGGCCAGTAACAGTATGGCGATCAGAGATCCCATAGTCCCCAGCAGTATGCCTTCAATGAAAAACGGCCAGCGCACAAACCAGTCGGTAGAACCGATCAGCTTCATCAAGTATATTTCCTTACGGCGCGAAAATATGGCTAAACGGATAGTCGTCGCGATCAAGAAAACCGCCCCCAGTGAAAGCAAGACGATAAAGGCCAGGCTTAAAATGCGAACCCATCTGGTGGCTATAAACAGGTTGTGCACCATCTCTTTGCCGTAGTTGACCCGATCGATTCCGGGCACCTGCTCAACTTGCTGCGCTATCACTGGTACATCGTGGGGATCCAGGGCTTTGATCTCATAGCCGTCCGGCAGCGGGTTTTTACCCATGGTCTCTTTCAGATTGTAGCGATCCTTCCCGTAGCTGTCCTGCAAGTACTGCAGGGCTTCCTCGCGGGAAACAAAGCGTACCGTATCCACCCCGGGTATGGCTTCCAGTTCCTCTTTGATCTGGCTGATCTGCTCCTGGGTCAAATCCTTGTTAAGATAGGACATGATTTCCAGGTCTGATTCCAAACGGGTAATAAAGTGACTGGCATTGAGGGTAGCCAGAACCGCCATGCCCAGAATCAGAATGCAGATAGCCACAGTACTGATGGTAGCCAGGGAAAGCAGGCGGTTGCGTCCCATGGATTGCAAGGCTTCCCGGCAGAAATACCGGATATTCCTCAACATACCAAATACTCCCCGGGCGCATAGTCCGCCACTACTCGGCCCTTTTCCAGCAAAATCACGCGTTTGCGAGCTGCTTTCACCAATTCCCGGTCGTGAGTGGCCATGATAACAGTTGTTCCTTTACGATTTATATCGATAAGCAAATCCAAAATCTCCAGCGAAGTGTCGAGATCCAGATTGCCGGTAGGTTCGTCGGCAATAAGTAAAAGGGGTTGGTTGGCCAAAGCCCGGGCAATACCGACCCGCTGCTGCTCACCGCCGGACAGCTCGTCAGGAAAGGAATTCTCTTTGCCCTGCAATCCTACCATTTTCAATACTTCAGGCACACGTGCTCTGATATCCCGGTTGGGCTTGCCTACCACCTCCATGGCAAAGGCTACGTTTTCATAAACGGTTTTTCTCTCCAGGAGCTTAAAGTCCTGAAAAACGATGCCCATCCCCCGCCTCACCCGGGGAACATCGCTGGGCTTCATGCGGATGAGACTGCGATCGGCGATAAAAATCTGGCCCCGGGTAGGTTCCTCCTCCCGGAACATCATTTTGATTATGGTCGATTTGCCTGCACCGCTCGGTCCCATCAAAAAAACAAATTCACCGCGATCTATCTTAAGTGAAACATCATCAAGCGCTTTGCCTTTGGGATAAACCTTGGAAACATTGTAGAACTGAACTAACACCAGACTTCCTCCCAGAAAAGTTAAAAACCACCTCTGGAGGTGGTTCTACAATAACAGTCATAATTCCTCTAGAAATTTATTTTTTTCTCATTAAATCCCGGACATTATTCACTATTTTTTCCACCGTTAGGCCATAGTATTGCAGGAGTTCATCCGGTCCGCCGGACTGGCCGAAGCTGTCGTTGATCCCCATCCTGATCACCGGCACCGGGTATTGGGCGCATACGGTCTCACAGACTGCACTGCCCAGGCCGCCGATAATGCTGTGTTCCTCGACGGTCAAAATGGCCCCGGTTTCCCGGGCTAATTCGATGATAATGGCTTCATCCAGAGGTTTGATGGTATGCATATCAACCACCGCCACCTCAATGCCTTCCTGAGCCAACTGCTGGGCTGCTTCCAAAGCCTTGCCGACCATGATCCCGCAGGCGATGATAGCCGCATCCTTGCCCCGGCGCAGCCGGTTGGCCTGCCCTATCTTAAAAGGGCTATTCTCCTGATATATCACCGGTACCGCCGGGCGGCCCAAACGCAGGTAGGCCGGCCCTTTGATATCGTATATGGCGAAAACCGCCTGGGCCGCACTAACCCCGTCGGCGGGAACAACTACGGTCATATTGGGCATACTGCGCATCAGGGCTATATCTTCGACACTCTGGTGAGAGCCCCCGTCCTCGCCGACGGTTATGCCGGCATGACTAGCACACAGCTTAACATTCATGTTGCTGTAAGCAACTGAGTTGCGCACCACTTCAAAAGCCCGCCCGGTGGCGAATATGGCAAAAGTGCTGGCATACACCGTTTTGCCGGCACTGGCCAAACCGGCCGCCATGCCCACCATATTCTGCTCGGCAATCCCCGCATTGATGAACCGCTCCGGAAATTCCCGGGCAAAATCGGCGGTTTTGGTTGATTTGGACAGATCCGCATCCAGCACCACAACATCCTGATGCTGTTTTCCCAACTCTACTAAGGCCTTTCCATAGGCATCCCGGGTAGCTATTTTTTTCAACCCATATCCTCCTCATACTTATAGACAGTTGACAATAATGTTAAAACTGCCAAGTTTTTGCTCATTTACATATCCAGTTCCGCCAGGGCCCGGGCGATTTCCTCGCCTTTGGGAGCAACCCCGTGCCATTCCACCTTGTTCTCGATAAAAGAACAGCCTTTGCCTTTGACGGTTCGGGCGATAATCGCCGTAGGCCTGCCTTTTACTACTCGGGCGCAGTTCAAGGCCTCCAATATCTGGCGCATGTCATTGCCGTCTATCTGCAGGACTTCCCAGCCAAAAGCGGCGAATTTGGCGGGGATAGGCAGCGGTGACATGACCTCGGCTACCGGCCCATCTATCTGCAGTCCGTTGAAATCTATGAAAGCCACCAGATTGTCGAGGCGGTAGTGAGCAGCTGCCATAGCCGCTTCCCATACCATGCCTTCCTCCAGTTCCCCGTCTCCCAGAAGGCTGTAGACCCGGTAATCCTTGTGGTCCATCTTGCCGGCCAAAGCCATCCCTACCGCCCAGGATATGCCCTGCCCCAGCGATCCGGTAGTAGCATCAACCCCGGCCAGCTTGCTGCGATCCGGGTGTCCCTGCAGAGGGCTGCCCAGCTTCCTCAGGGTCTGCAGGTATTCAGTGGGGAAATAGCCCCTTTCGGCCAGAACCGCGTACAGCAATGGCGCGGCATGGCCTTTGCTGAGCACAAAGCGATCCCGCTCTTCCCAGTCGGGTCTCTGTGGTTCAATATCCATCTCCCAGAAATAGAGCGCAGTCACAATATCGGCTGCCCCCAGCGAGCCTCCGGTGTGGCCGGAGCCGGCTTCTCCCAGCATGGCGATAATCTGCCGCCGCACCTTCCTGGCCTGTTCCTGAAGCCGCTGTATTTGCTGTTGGTCTATGTGTTTCACCCTAGCCACCTCAATTATTATTGTGCCTTCCTGGCCAAACAAGCGTAGATAAAATCATCGATTTTGCCGTCCAGGACCGCCTGCACATTGCCTTCCTCCATCCCGGTGCGATGATCCTTGACCAGGCTGAAAGGGTTTAAGGTATAGGTGCGAATCTGGCTGCCCCAGGCTATTTCTTTATGGTCTCCTTTAAGGTTTTCCAGGTTTTCTTCCATTTCTTTCTGTTTCAATTCATACAGCCGCGCGGTAAGTATCTTCATGGCTGCCAGGCGATTGGCATGCTGGGAGCGTTCATTCTGGCATTGCACCACTATCCCGGTGGGGAGATGGGTGATGCGCACCGCTGAATCGGTTTTGTTGACGTGCTGACCGCCGGCCCCGCTGGAACGATAGGTGTCTATGCGCAGCTCCTCGGGATTGATCTTTATTTCTACCTCTTCGCTTATTTCCGGCAACACATTTACTGAGGCAAAAGATGTATGGCGACGCCCGGAAGCGTCAAAAGGCGATACCCGGATAAGGCGATGGACCCCCTGCTCGCATTTCAGCTTGCCATAGGCATAATCCCCTTTAACCAGGAAGGTCACGCTTTTGATCCCGGCTTCGTCCCCGGGCAGCAAATCCAGTAGCTGCACCTGATAACCGCTGGCTTCAGCCCAGCGGGTATACATCCGCAAGAGCATTTCCACCCAGTCCTGAGCCTCAGTGCCTCCCGCTCCGGCATGCAGTGAGACTATGCCGTCACTCTTATCATGCTCGCCGGAAAACCAAATCAGCAGTTGATAGTCCTGGAAACGGGCCCAGAGGTCTTCCAGTTCCCCGGCTACCTCATGAAAGAGCTGTTCATCCCCCTCGTTGTCAGCCATTTCCAGCATGTCGTTTATATAACAGGCTTCGCTCATAAAGGTCTGGTAACGATCTACTTCTTCCTGCAGGTTTTTTATCTGTTTGAGAATCCTGTTGGCAGATTGATGATCATCCCAGAAGCCGGCCTGAGCAGTCTGTTTTTCCAGCTCAGCTATCTGCTCATTCAGTTTATCAATGTCAAAGGGAAGTCCCCATTTCAGTTAAGCGCGTAATAATCTCCTGGCAGGTTGACTTGGGATCCTCCAGCAAATTCGTTCCCTCCTCCATAACTTCAGCCACTCTCATAAAACCACCGGTGGTTTCCGGTGGTTGATCTGTGTCTGTGATTGTCTTAAAGTTAGCAGTTTTAAAGCCTTTATGCAAGCGAGTGTCGCAACCCGGCTGCAGGTCCATGTGTTAATGAAGCAGTTAAGGGCAAAATGCCGGCAGCCATGCCGCCAGGCTCATTACCCGGCTTCTCTTCCACAGCACTGCTTGTACTTCTTGCCGCTGCCGCAGGGGCAGGGTTGATTGCGCCCCACTTTTTTGCTGCGTACTGGCTTGCGGTCGCTCTCCTGATTGCTGCCGCTGTAGGCCACGGCTTTATGCTGTTCAGGTTCTTTAACCACTTTGACCCGCAGAATAAAGCGCACCACATCTTCCTTGATGCTGTAAACCATGGCCTGAAAGGCTTCATAAGCCTCATAGCGGTATTCCACCAGGGGGTCCTTTTGGCCGTAAGCCCGCAGTGATATGCCGTTGCGCAGCTGATCCATAGCATCGATATGATCCATCCACTTCTGATCAATGATGTGCAGCAGTATACGCCGTTCCAGTTCCCGCATGGTTTCTGCGCCCATTTCAGCCTCGCGGGCTTCATAGAGACGGTGGGCCTGTTCCTTTAAGAACTCCTTGACCGCTTCCCGGGTCTGCCCGGCCAAATCCTCGGCTTTAAAAGCAGGTGCGGGAATGACATGCTGATCCAGATAGGTCAGCAAACCGTGCAAATCCCATTCATCAGACCATTTGTTATCCCCGGCAAAGGATTCCACCACTGTATCGATAACATCATCGATCATGCTGGAAACCGTCTCTTTCATGTCTTCGCCGAAAAGAACCTTTTTTCTCTCCCCGTAGATGACCTCTCGCTGCTGATTAATAACATCATCATATTCCAGGACGTTTTTCCTGATGCTGAAGTTGCGCGACTCCACCCTTTTCTGCGCGTTTTCCAGCCCTTTGCTGACCATATTGTGCTCAATGGGCATATCATCATCCATTCCCAGGCGATCCATTATGCCTTCAATGGTTGCACCGCCGAACAGGCGCATCAGATCGTCTTCCAAAGAGACATAAAAGCGGGACAGACCTGGGTCGCCCTGGCGGCCGGAGCGGCCGCGCAGCTGGTTGTCAATGCGCCTGGCTTCATGGCGTTCGGTTCCCAGTACATACAGTCCGCCCAGCTCTTTGACCCCTTCTCCCAGCACAATATCGGTGCCGCGTCCCGCCATATTGGTGGCGATGGTCACTGCTCCAGGCTGACCGGCCTGGGCTATTATCTGGGCTTCTTTTTCATGGTGCTTGGCATTTAAGACCTGGTGCTTTATCCCCCGCTTGCTGAGCATGCTGCTCAACAGCTCGGACTTTTCGATGGAAATAGTGCCAACCAGTATAGGCTGTCCGGCCCGGTGGCGTTCCACAATATCCTCAATGACCGCCTTGAACTTGCCGGCCTCAGTACGATATATCACATCGGGCTTATCTTCCCTGATCATCGGCTTATTGGTGGGGATGACCATAACATCCATGCCGTATATTTTGCGGAACTCTTCTTCCTCAGTCTTGGCCGTACCGGTCATACCGGCCAGCTTGCGGTACATGCGGAAGTAGTTCTGAAAGGTGATGGTGGCCAGAGTCTGTGATTCTTTTTCGATTTTTACCCCTTCTTTGGCCTCTATGGCCTGATGCAAACCATCGCTGTAGCGGCGGCCGAACATCAAACGCCCGGTAAATTCGTCCACAATGATAACCTGCCCGTCTTTGACCACATAATCGCGATCCCGCTTCATGAGGGCATGGGCTTTCAAGCCCTGATTGATGTGATGGGCCAGTTCCATGTTGTCGGAAAGGTTATCGATGCCAAAGCCTTTCTCTACCTTGCGCACCCCTTCCTCAGTCAAAGTCACCAGGTGGGCCTTTTCATCGACGATATAGTCTTCATCCACCTTGAGGCGGGGCACAAATTTGGCGATCTGATAATATAGCTGAGTAGGCTTGTCGCCTTCCCCCGAGATAATCAGCGGGGTACGGGCTTCATCGATCAATATGGAGTCAACCTCGTCGATGATGGCATAATGCAAATCCCGCTGCACCATGTTCTCAGCCGCTATGACCATGTTGTCGCGCAGATAATCGAAGCCCAATTCATTGTTGGTTCCATAGGTGATATCGCTCAGATAGGCCTGTTTTCTTTCCGCATTGCTCAGGCCGTGTACGATTAAACCCACCGTAAGCCCGCAGTAGTTATAAACCGGGGCCATCCAGTTGGCATCACGACTGGCCAGGTAATCGTTGACGGTCACGATATGCACCCCTTTGCCCTCCAGGGCATTGAGGTAGGCCGGCAGGGTGGCCACCAGGGTTTTGCCTTCCCCGGTCTTCATCTCCGCGATGCGGCCATCATGCAAAACCATGCCACCGATGAGCTGCACATCGAAATGGCGCATGCCCAGGGTACGCCGCGCCGCTTCCCTCACCAGGGCAAAGGCTTCCGGCAGAATATCATTTAAGCTTTCGCCATTCTCCAAGCGCTGTTTGAATTCTTGGGTTTTAGCGGGAAAAGCCGCTTCCGGCAGGGCTGTCATCTGCGGCTCCAGCCGGTTGATTATCTCTACGGTTTTGCTGTACTTGCGTATTTCTTTCTCATTATCATCCAGAAGCTTCTTGAGAAAACCTTTTATCATCAGCCAAATACCTCACTTCAAAAAAAAGGAACCATACGGTTCCTCATTCAAGGGCACTCGATGTTTATATAGTAGCACTCTGCCGCCCCACGGGCAACTAATCAAACCAGGGCTCTATCAGGCCGTAATTACAGTCTTTGCGCTTGTAGACCACATTGACCTCCTCAGTTTTGGAATTGAAAAAGACAAAAAAGTTATGTCCCAGCAGATTCATCTGCATTATGGCTTCTTCCTCATCCATAGGCTTCAGGGCAAACCGCTTGGTGCGCACGATTTTAAACTGTTCTCCCGGGGCGTTATTTCCCGCCGGATTCTCCATCATGGCTTTCTTCAGGCCAGAAGCGCGGTGGCTTTTGATCAGTCTGGTTTTGTATTTATCCAGCTGTTTTTCCAGTTTTTCCTCCACCAGGTCGATGGAACTGTACATATCCTCGCTGGTTTCCTCCCCGCGCAGGATCATCCCGTTTAAGGGAATGGTCACCTCCACTTTGTGACGCTCGCCTTCTATCGACATAGCAACCTGGGCATCACGACTGTCATCAAAATACTTCTCCAACTTGGAAAGCCGCTTGGTGGTATACTCTTTGAGGGCGTCGGTTACTTCGATGTTTTTTCCTCGGATTTCGAACCTCATTCAACCACTCCTTTCCCGTTGTTACATCTATTGTACAATGGGCCTATTATTTTCACCAGTATATTGTCTATACTTTAGTTGTATACAACTGGGCGGCGAATATCCATAAATTAGAGAAAAAATAAACCGGGCATGATGCCCGGTTGGGAGTCTATTATAAAGCTGCCTGCCTTTGTTCCTGGAAGCACTGCAAGCAGTACACAGGCCTGTTTTCCACCGGCTTAAAGGGAACTTGGGTCTCAATTCCGCATTTAGCGCATGTGGCGTCAAACATCTCTCGGTTCTTGCCGTTGCGGGAATTTCTGCGCTGCATCCTGCATTCCCGGCAGCGCTTGGGCTGGTTTTCAAATCCCTTCTGATGATAGAACTCCTGCTCACCAGCAGAGAACACAAACTCCTGCCCACAATCCTCGCATATTAGGTTTTTGTCCTCAAACATGTGTAGAATCCCTCGCTTTTACTTTTTGATTGGTTTCGGAACGAGCATACTTCTTGACCCAGCATACTTAACAATCCGTAAAGCCTATTATATATGTTAGCAGTTAAAAAGGCAAGGAAAGCTCGATGCTCCTGGCTGCGGACAGGAAACCTGATGGGGCTTAATAGGCCTGCCCAGAAAAATGGGCTCTGGGATTAACCAGAGCCCGAGCTTTGGGGAGTTTAAATGTTATCTGAGCAACTGCAGCACATCTTGCGCTGCCAGTTGGCCTGAGCCAGCATGGCGGGTAGCAGCCTGTTTAAGGTTTTCATCCTGGTAAATGCATCTCCTTGTTCATGTCCAGGTCGCAGATGCGAAATTAAGCGGAATTAAGGTTGTACGAGGTACTCCCAGGTTGACGATGGTACGTTCCAAGCAGTTAAGCACGGCACCCCATATGGGCGGGATGTTGTCAATACTGCTGATAACCTGCCTGGTTTAGGTGATCCGCCTGCTTTTACCCTTTTCCCATATGGCTTTAAATAATATATCGACATTTATTCGGGAAATATTTACTATTTTCCCGAATAATTTAGTCCTTTAGTATATATTTGATTTCTACAGACTTCATGAACTGTGCTCTACAGTCAATCCAGCATCGGGGCTAAATGCGAATCAAAAGCGGGTGCCCTCACCACCCGCCCCGCACATATTCGTGGTTAAATTAACCGGGAGTGCATATACTTCCGGGACCGCCTCGAACTGAGCCGATCTGCCGGTACTGCAAGCAAAGAAGCAATCAACGGGGATAGTTTATTGAGAACGGCACGAACTCGCGTTGAGTAAAAACGATTATATGATAATTAACGGGCAGTATCCTCTATTCGGGCTTTATAAAGCTCATCCAGCAATTGCTGCTGTTCCGTCCCTGATTTTGTACCAGCGGCCTGCAGATTGGCGGACGCGACGGCCTGATAGATTTCCTGGCGATACACCCCGACCTCCACCGGGGCATCGATGCCGATCTGGATGTAATCCCCCTGCACGTCAATTACTGTAATCAGTATATCATCACCTATACAGATGCTCTGTCCCTTTTTGCGATTAAATACCAGCATGTTATCTCACCCCCTGAATGGGGCCTAAGATTGATTCTTCGAATAACGGGTATTTGCTATGATACCTTAATAGCCGGGGAATATACTGCATCCCCACCTGCCGGTCGAAGTTTATGATCACGGGTGCCATTAAATTGGCGGTGGTTTCGGCACATATCTCGGGTACAGTCAAAACCGCAAAAACATTGAGGTAAGCTTCACTGCCGACATTGATTTTCAGGCGTTGCAGGTCCCGGTCATTGAGCTCAATCTCATAGGCAGGGAAAAATGTAAATATATCTGCAAGAATAAAACAGAGTTGCTCATTGTTCACTGCTTGCAAATAGAAAAAAGGCGAGTCGGCTGCAAAAGGAATGATGACAAATTGCCGCTCCTCTTCAAAAGCCGGCAGGCCTTGCGGGAAACAGACAGTTTGATCGCCCTCGATTTCAATCTCTCCCAGGTACTTGCTCCTGATCTTTATAAAATTCACCTTTAAGTGTTCCTCCCCATTCACCTGGCTAAAATAATTGCGTTATTTAATATATCGTGCTCGACCCGCTGTAATCTTGATAGCAAACTATGTATCCGACCGCACTAACCGCTTATACAGCCCGGGATCCGGTCCGGCCTGGGTCTGGGGTTGTACCAGGCATAAAAAAGGCATCCTCCCATTGCTCCAATTCCGCAATGGCGATGCCCTCTTTACAGATTAAGCTATGCAATTCTTTAATACTTTTCTAAAAACCAGGTTTTTGGCAAGACCAGTTCAAGCTTTTAAACCGCCTGAGCAACCTGCAGTTATACCTGCTTAAGACATTGATTTATTAAGAAAGCTGCCTGCTAAACGAGATTATCCACTAGGACACGCTGTATCATCTTCTCCGCTATCTCATGGTCGGTTACCTTATAGCTCCCGGTGGAGATGCTTTGCTGCAGAGTGATCACTCTATCTAAACGTATATCATCGATCTGTTTGACTGCCAGCAGGGCTTTTTGTTTGAGCCGACCGGCCTTTGCAAGCCTTAATTTATCTTGTTTTTTGGCCGCGCTTTGACGTTGCCTGCCTGCTGCAGTTGATCTATAGTCACGCGCATAAATCCTGAGAATGATTTGTACCTGGGACTTCGATATGATCATATTTTGCACCTCAAACTTCGATCTATTCTTAAAATCGTAAAAAACCCGCTTATCTTAACCCTGGAAATGAGCTTCTATCAATATAATACTACATCTTTATGCCTGTAGCCCATTTTTTTAACTGCTTTTGTTAAGCTTATTCATGCTGCTTGCTCGGCTCTTTTCCTTACGTTCAAAATCCTTTGCCAGTCGCCCAGGTTATCACGCACACCCGTTCAGCCCCGGCTCGCAACAAGCTGCGCGTGCACTCCCGGGCTGTCGACCCGGTAGTATATACATCGTCGACCAGCAGGATTTTCTTTCCTTTTATCCGCTGCGGGTCACTCACCTTAAAAGCACAAAGCAGGTTCTTTTCGCGTTCCTCTCTGGTCAATTCCCGCTGCGCCGGGGTTTCTTTAACCCGCACCAAGAGGTTGCCGTTCATCGGCAGCTTTAAATGCCGGGCAATGTGCCTGGCCAAGAGCTCGGTCTGGTTAAAACCGCGCTGGGTTAAGCTGCCCAAAGAGGCAGGAACAGGAATAATCAGATCAATCGGCCAGAAGCGGGGCTCATTTTTTACCACTTCGGCCATCCATCGCCCCATATGCCCGGCCACGTATTTGCGCCCCAAAAATTTTAAAACCTTAATGGCAATCCGGTAGCCGTCTTTATCATACGGGCCTACAGCCCGGGCTATGTGAAAATCAGGGGGATTGGTCCGACAATCCTGACATAGCTTTTGTTCGGTTTCCAAATACTTACCGCATACATCACAAATCGGCAGGCAGGTTTGGGATGCTTGCATCTCCTGGGCACATTCGAGGCACCAGGGACGTCTGCTGCTGAACCTTCCCGGTGTTCTGCACACACAGCATACATTTTCAGGAAAAAGAATGTCCACTAAAAAATTTAACACCAAACCCCCCCTCCTTTCCAACCAAACATAGAAATAAAGCCGTATGGCTATTCAGCCCACGGCCGGGCATATATTAATCATAATACAGCTTTATTGGAAATTGTATGGTTAAATGAACTTCCGGAAAATACCGCAGTCTACATTATGAAGAGGGATTCTCCTGGCAAATCCAGATGAGCTGGCAGGAAAAAAACCGACCGTTCTCCTTTTCTGCGGCCGGTTTAATCTTTTCGTAACGGCGACCCCTTTTGCATCGTCTGCCCCCCTGTATGCTGCCTATGATCAAAGCCGCCATAATAACCACCCAAACAGAAAACACCAGCAGTTTTAAGAAGAAAGCCATTTTACATAACCTCCTTCAAGCCTGTTGGTACATAATATGCTATCTGGAGGCTGAATAATTCCTGCTATTGCTAGGCCTGGTCCTCTTCATAGGCCACTATGTCGTTTTTTAGGGCATAAACGGCCGCTTGCGTACGGTCTTTGACATTTAATTTGCGGAAAATACTGGTTAAATGATTTTTCACGGTTTTTTCGCTGATGAACAGGGTATCTGCCATATCTTTATTAGAACTGCCTTTAACCAGCAAAGCCAGAACATCTTTTTCCCGTTTGGTAAGCTTGACTTCGTCTTCTTTCTTCTCATTGCGGGTCAATTCTTTTACCAGGCGGTTGGCCACCCGGGGATGGATTATGATTTCACCGTTCCTGACCCGGTGAATGGTATCGATCAGTTCGTTGCCCGCCACATCCTTGAGAACATAGGCTGATACCCCGGCCCTGACCATTTCCACAACTTCTTCGTCCTCATAAATCGTCAGGGCGATGATGTGAATGGCGGGAAACTCTCTTTTTATGACCTGTGTGGCTGTAATGCCGTTGGTGCCGGGCATATTGACATCCATTAAGATAATATCCGGCTTTTCTTTGCGGGCTATGTTGATAGCACCCTGCCCGTCACCTACTTCAGTAATCACGTCAATGCTATCATCCAATTCCAGGAGCTTGCGCAAACCTTCCCTGACCAATACATGATCATCCGCTATGACAACCCTTATTTTGTCCATTTTTGACATCTCCCTCCAGCGGCACGGTTATGATTACCTGTGTTCCCTTGGCAGGCACCGAGATTATCTTTACCTCACCGCCCAGCAATTCCAC
>LFSQ01000024.1:0-4794 GCA_001512785.1 Syntrophomonas sp. DTU019 | reverse complement strand
GCCTTCATCCTCTATCACCAGTGCCAGGCTTTGCCCTTTATCTTCCAATTTGACCAGGGCCTGGTTGGTCCCGGAATGCTTGCGCACGTTGCTGATGGCCTCCTGAACCACACGAAACAGGGCGATTTGCAGCGACTTATCATATTTCTTTTTCTCGCCCCCAACCACGAAGTGAATATGCATATCGTATTTGGCCTCATAATCCTTGAAAAAATCGCTCAGTGCGGCGCAAAAGTCATCCGCCTGAAGCTGCGCAGGTCTCAGGTCAAACATAATACGCCTGATCTCGCTCAGGCTCGCCGCGAGCATCTGCTTAATGTTCTCCATCTCTTCCAAAATGCGGTTAATATGGGTTTTGCCCAGACTTTGCAGCAAATCCAGGCGGATCATCATTCCCGCCAGGTTTTGCGCCGGGCCGTCATGCAGATCACGGGCAATTTTACGTCTTTCAGCTTCTTGTGATTCTATAATCCGAACACCCATCTGCTTGTTCCGGCAGGAGTCCATGATGGTCACGCTTATATTGTCGATATTCCCCTGAAGAATCTTTAAGGCCAAACTGGTGGAATCAAGAAAACTTTCCGCCTTTTGACTGATAGCCTGGAATTCATCGACCTGGCGGGTAAGTTCTTCTACCCGCTCGGCTTTAAGCCTGAGTTCTTCCAGCTCTGCTTGCAGGCGTAAAGATTGCTGGCGGCTCTTTTCCAGAATATTAAAAATATCACCACGGCTTTGCTCCATGGTGTTTATTAGCTGAAGAAGAATTAAATCGAGTTGCTTCTTTAATCCCAAATTGCCACTGTCAATAGAACTTTCGTCATTATTCATATAAATTCCTCTTCTTACTTATTCTATTATATATTATCGTGAAATTATGAACAGACTTAATAATCTATTTCCAGAGCCTCACAGATCTCTTTCTCGATCGCTTCCATAGTCGTTAAATCAGGGCTTTCGGTGTATATGCGCAGAAGCGGCTCGGTGTCGGAAAAGCGCGCCAGCAGCCAGCTGTTGTCGGCCAGTTCCCATCGCATCCCGGCTTGATCGCTTATCGACAGCACCTTTAGTCCTGCTATGGTCCTGGGACGAAAAGCGGATAAACGCTCTCTTAATTGGGTTTCTCTGCCCGGACTGAACCTTATGTCCTGGCGGCGATTGACCAATTGCCCGTAGTCCCGGTAAAGCTGTTCAATAAGCTCAGAGAAGGTTTTGCCGCTATAAGCCATCATCTCCACAGCCAGAATGCAGGCCAGGATGCCGTCCTTCTCCGGAACATGCCCCCACACGCTTACCCCGCCGCTCTCTTCACCGCCCAAAAGCCCGTTGTATTCGCGCAGGGCCTGGCTGACATATTTGAATCCCACCGGGGTTTCAATAACCTGGAGACCATTCATTTGGGCGATGCGATCCAGCAGGCGGGTAGTAGCTACAGTGCGCACTACCGGGCCCCTGACTGTTCTGGTAGCAAGCAAGTGATGCAACAAGAGGGAGATAAACTGGTTGCCGCTTATGAATCGGCCTTCATGGTCAACCAGGCCAAAACGATCGGCATCCCCGTCCAGGGCCAACCCTATCCCCGCGTTATAGCTGATCACCGCCCGGCGCAGATCGCTTAGATTCCGCTCTACCGGTTCAGGAACAGTATTGCCGAACAACACGTCCCGATGGCTGTGGATGGCCTTCACTTCAATGCCCAGCCCGGTCAAATAGTTTTCCAAAAATCCTATTCCGGCCCCATACATCGGATCTATAACCACTTTGAGATGGGCTGCTTTAATATAATCCCGCTGCACAATCTTGTCCAGGTGATTGAAGTAAGCCTTTTCCATTTCAATCTCATCAATCAGATCCAAATGCACTGCATCCTTAAGGTCTATTTCATAGACTTTGGCCCCTTCAGCCACGCGCTGGATCTCGCTTTCGATAGCCTGGGTCTCCTCCGGAGTGGCAGGCCCGGCATAGGCGGGGATAAACTTAACCCCGTTGTAGTAAGCCGGGTTGTGGCTGGCGGTTATCACTATGCCTCCATCGCATTGCAGGTGACGCACGGCAAAAGCCACCAGGGGGGTAGGTGCGGAGTTTTTCAGCAGGTGAACCTTGATCCCGTTACCGACCAGTATACTGGCGCATTCCTGAGCAAACTCGGACGACATAAAGCGGTTGTCAAAGCCTATCACCACGCTTTTGCCCAGACCGCTGCCGCTATTTATATAAGAGGCTATTCCCTGGGCCACTATGCGCAGATTGGCATAGGTGAAATCCCGGGCGATAATTGCTCGCCAACCGTCGGTTCCAAAACGTATTGATGCCATTATTCCCCTCCTCAATAAGGCCTGAGCTTATTCCTCTAAAGATATCATTTAAGCGGTTAAAATCTTTATGGAACTGGTAATTTTATGACTGCTAATTCAGGTTCAGCCCTGTGCCCCGATGCGAACATAAAGAAAGCTGATTAATTCCCGCACAATCCTGCGGGCTGCTTTGCCGTCTCCATAAGGATTGATAGCCCGGGCCATCTTGTCGTATTCACGTGGATCGGATAACAGCTTTTTGGTCTCTTCATATATTTTACGACGGTTGGTGCCAACCAGTTTGACCGTACCTGCGATCACGGCTTCGGGACGCTCGGTGGTATCGCGCAAAACCAGCACCGGTTTGCCCAGAGCCGGGGCTTCTTCCTGCAATCCGCCCGAGTCGGTAATAACCAGGTAGGACTTATTCATCAGGTGGGCAAAGGGTTCGTAATCCAGGGGATCCAGGAGGTGTATACGGGGGTGCCCGGACAGCATCTCCTCGGCTATGCTGCGAACAATGGGGTTACGATGCACAGGGAAAACCACTGCGATATCGGGAAACTCCTCTACCAGCTCCAGCAATGCCCGGTAGATTTCGCGCATCCTCTCGCCCCAGTTTTCCCGGCGATGAGTGGTAACCAAAAGCATCCGCTTGGTCATGTCTATGCCCGCAAATTCCGGGCCAAATTCATAATCGTCCCTGATAATGCTCAGCAAGGCATCAATGACGGTATTCCCGGTCACCCAGATTTTGAACTCAGCAGTGGCCTCGGCCAAGAGGTTTTCGCGCGAGGTGTCAGTGGGCGCGAAGTGCAGCTCGGCCAGGCGACCGGTCAGGGTACGGTTCATCTCTTCCGGATAAGGCGAGTATTTGTTGCGGGTACGCAAGCCGGCTTCTACATGTGCTACCGGAATGCGCATATAAAAAGCGGCCAACGATGCTGCCAGGGTAGTAGTAGTATCCCCATGCACTATGACCAGATCCGGCCTTTCCGCTTCCAGGACCCCTTTCAAGCCATTCAAAGCCCCGGTGGTGATACTGAACAGATCCTGTTGGTTTTCCATCAGGTTCAAATCATAATCAGGCTGGATTTCGAACAAGCGCAAAACCTGGTCCAACATCTCCCGGTGCTGTGCGGTTACGGTCACTACTGTATTAATATCCGGCACCTTTTGTAATTCTTTGATCACCGGGGCCATTTTGATAGCCTCCGGGCGGGTGCCGAATACAACCATGACTTTGCCTAAATACACAATGATTCCTCCTGTAGCCTCAATATAATCAGCGATTGCAGGTCTATTTCTTCAGGGTTGAAACCGGCGCAATAGCAGTAATCTTGAAAACCAGGCAGTTCTTGAGCGGGAACTTGCTGTACGGGGTTTGAGCAAGCTTGCGCTGCATGCGTTCAAAATATTCGCCGCTGGTAATATCATCCTCCAGTTCTACGTAAACTCTTATGCCGTCTTTGGTCTGCTTGGATTCATCAGTTACCAAAACCATGAATACCCCTTTGCCGGTCTGCTTTAAGTTGGCATAGGTGCGGTCAGCGCCAAAGCGCGCACAGATGATGCGATCATCATCGATCATTTCCAAAACCGTTAAAACCGCCACGTTGACATTATAGTCCTCATCAACCGTGCTCAACGTGGTGGTAATCAAGTTGGCGTTTAACAGCTCGCGGGCTTTTTCCACTAAATTCTTTTGCAAATGCCCCACCTCCAGGCTTAGCTATTGACTAGCATCATAGTAATACATTCCCAGAAGCAAGTCAAAAACAAGCCCAAAGCGAACGGAAGCGGGGCTGTTGCCAGCCCCGCTCCTGTTTTCCGGTCCGCTCATTTCTTGATACCGTTTATGATAGCACTGGTGATCTGTGCCGATAGCTGCTGCGGGTCGAATTCCTCCTCACTCATAACCACACAGCCGGCGAAATAGGGGATCAAGGCGCATATCATGCGGCTGATCAGCCCGGCATCCAGGTCATCTCGCAATTCGCCCCGCTTTATGCCTTTTTCTATCAGCTCTTGAAGCTGCCGCTCCTTTTCGGCCTTTATCTTCAAGGTCCAGGCCATCAAATCCTGATCAATAGTATCTGCCTCAAGGAAGCTGACCCGGGTCAGCTGGCGGTTTTCCTGGAAAAAGTGCAGGTGCCCGCTGATCATGCGCTGCAGCTGCTCTGCTACGGGCATATGCTCAATCTGCTCCATCGGTATGTGCTCCTGGATCCGGCGCCACCCAGTATACAATATCTCCTGGAAAAGCTCCAATTTGCTGGCAAAGTACTCGTAAATGGTACCTTTGCCGGCCCCGGCCGTTATGGCGATTTCCTCCATGTGGGTATTATGATAGCCTTTACAGGAAAACAGCTCTATAGCCGCATCCATAATGGCCTCGCGTTTGCTTGTTTTTCTGGCGGTTCGGTTTCCATTTTCCATTGCCAAACTCTCCTACGTCAGTATTGCCCCGGATGAACAGCCGTTATGGCCCCGATCAGGCCGG
>LFSQ01000121.1 GCA_001512785.1 Syntrophomonas sp. DTU019 | reverse complement strand
TAATTTTACCATAAACTGGCCCATATGGTATCAGGCAAGCAGTAACCCTACAGCTGGCCCGGGTTTGCGATTGTATTCCAAATCATAGTTATAATAACAAATACCAGCTCAAGAGGGTCAAGGCTATATATAATAAATGTGGCCTGTGGCCAAAAGAAACGAGGCCAACCCCAGCGGGGCAGCCTCGGTGAATTTACTTTGAGGCTTCGATGGCATCGAAAACGGCTTGTTCATTACAGCATATAGGTAAGCGGCTGCAATTGATTTAATAGTTTTCGCACCATTCCTCGTAATAAGACTGAGGATGGGCGCAGGCCGGACATTCATGGGGAGCTTCCGCCCCTTCATAAACATAACCGCAGTTGCGGCATTTCCACTTGATGGCCGTGGGGCGCTTAAACACCCGTTCCTGCTTGATGTTCTCCAACAGTTTCAAATAGCGCCTCTCGTGATATTTCTCAACTTCGGCAATGGCTTTGAAAATGTTGGCGATTTCCTCAAAGCCCTCTTCACGGGCAATGCGTTCGAATTCAGGGTACATCTCACTGTGCTCATAAAGCTCGCCTTGGGCTGCATCCAGCAGGTTTTCCGCTGTCTTGGGAATGGAACCGCCCATCAATATTTTAAAGAAGCGTTTGGCATGCTCTTTTTCATTGAGAGCGGATTCGGCAAAGTATTCGGCAATCTGTTCGTAGCCGTCTTTTTTGGCCTGACTGGCATAATAGTCGTACTTGTTGCGCGCCTGGGATTCTCCCGCAAAAGCAGCCCACAGATTCTGCTCGGTTTTGGAACCTTTCAATTCCATAAACAAGCCTCCTTCACATTTATTTCGATAATTGAGACTATACATAGAATAACAGATTTACAGCCGAAAAACGAACAACCAATTATAGCAAACGCCAGCTGAAGGGTCAAAAAGTAGGAATTAAGCCTACTTACGGCGAAGAGTTACTATATGGAAATTCCTCAGCGCGAATGCTAATAAAAGGTTCTGAAAGGAATGATTGATCTGCAGAAAAGAAGCTGTATGGTCAGAAGCATTGAAGAAACCCCGGTGTGCAGGCTTGCACACCCCCTGTCAGCTCAAGGGGCGGAAAGCATTCAGGATTTCATAATGATAAGCCCGGATTTGTGCCATGTCGCTTATATCGCCCAGACGCAGCAGACGCAGATGGTGGTTCTGGACGGACACCCCCAGCAGGAATTCGATGAGGTTATCAAAGGCAGTCTGGTGTTCAGCCCCGACAGCCTGCACCTGGCTTATGTAGGCAGCAAAAACGGGCAGCAGATGGTGGTGGTCGATGGCAAAGCCAAAAAGGGCTATGAAGGCATACTGGCCGGCAGCCTGGTTTTTTCCGCCGACAGCAGGAGACTGGGCTATTCGGTGCAGAGCGAAGGGCAACAGATGGTTGTTATAGATGGGCGCAGGCGCCGCAAATATCAGGGCATTCTGGCGGGCAGCCTGCAGTTTTCTCCGGACGGGCAGCATTACGCCTATTCAGCCTGCAAGGACGGTTCATGGTTGGTGGTTGAGGACGGCCGGGAACATCAAACTTATCAGGGCATTTCGGTGGGAACCCTGACCTTCAGCCCGGACAGCCGACGACTGGCTTATGCGGCCAAAAAAGACTACCGCTGGATAGTGGTTTGTGACGGTCAGGAAGGCGAGCCTTATAGCGCGGTGGGGGGCGGTTCATTGACCTTCAGCCCGGACAGCCGCCACCTGGCCTATGCAGTGCTGGTAGGCAGCCCTCCAGCAATGATAGATGGCAAATATGCCACTTCCAAATACAGCAAGCAAATGGTGGTGGCCGATGGCATTGAAGGCGAGCCGTATGATGCCGTGGGTGGAGACAGCCTGATATACAGCCCCGATAGCAGCATATTGGCCTATGCCGCCATGAAAGATCAGAAAGTGCTGGTGGTGAGAAATGGCGAAGAAGGCCCTGGTTTTGACGGTGTGGGCCGGGCTACCCTGGTATTCAGCCCGCAGGGCAATCGTTTGGCCTACATAGTTCGTGAAAAGCAGCGCTGGTGTGCAATCATTGATGAAACCCGGACCAAGTTTTACGACACCTTTCTCGAAGGAGGGGTGGTTTTCAGCCCGGATGGTAAGCACTGGGCCTGCGCGGTGCAAAATGAGGGGCGGGCTTTCGTGGTCAGGGACGGCGTGGAGTGCAACCGCTACGATGCGGTGGTCGGTGACAGCCTGGCTTTTAGCCCCGACTCCCGGCACCTGGTGTATACTGCGCAAAGCGGCGAGCAGCAGTTTGTGGTTTTTGACGAGGATGAAGGCCAGGATTATAACCTGCTGTATACCACACAGGGCCGGGGAATCGTGTTTTTATCCAATGAGCGCATCAAATATCTCACCATAACGCCTGACGGGGAGTTTCGCCTGGTTCAAGAAGAGGTGATGGTTTATTAAGGAGCTGAAATACTTGTTGTAAAAATAGCCCATCCTGGAATATAATGGTACTAAGAGGGGAGGGATAAGCGATGGCCGAAAATGTGCGGATTGTGCTTAAACCCGAAATGAGTGCCAATTATGAAGGAGAGCTTAAAGACGGAAAACCAAACGGTCAGGGGATTGCCTACTATCGTAACGGGGGCAGATATGAAGGCGAGTGGAGAGACGGCCTGCGCCATGGCTATGGCAAAGAGTATTATCCCAACGGAAACCTGCGCTATGATGGGGAGTGGGCCAATGGTGTCAGACATGGCAGGGGCAAGGCGTATACCGATGATGGGTACATGATCTATGAGGGAGAATGGAAACACAGCAAACCTATCAATTACAAATACAGCTGGATCATGCCTTAGTATTGAGCATTTTACCGGGGACGGGGCGAAGCACCTTGCAGTGTTGATCGCGCCGTTCCTTTGCTTTGGGCCGGGGCCATCAGGCACGACAGTAGCAAGGCTTGTTGATGCCAGTGGTTTTGCGAGCTTCATGCCTGGTTTACTGACTTTAATCAAATGCACAACCTTATGTGAATGACAGCGGATAAAAACAAAGCGCAGTCTGCATCATATCATTGAAGCCAAACCGGGCGGCCGGCACTGGCAATCACTGCCTGATTATTTGATAATATGATTAGTTGGGGCCAATGCGAAAAAGGGTGCTCCCGGGCAATTGCCCTCAAAAGTGTTTTAAGCCAATTATCATACCCAAAATAGCCGGGCAAAAACGGTTATTAACGAAAGGAGAAATGCTGGTGGACAATCTGGAAAAGGTAATGCAGGTTTTTGAGAAGGCCAATCAGCCCCTGAATTCCAAAGCGGTGCAGGAGGCCACTGGGCTGGATAAAAAGGAAGTGGATAAGCTCATCAAGAAATTGAAAGACGCCGGCAAACTGGAGTCCCCCAAGCGCTGTTTCTATCAGCCCAAAGCCTAGCCCCGGATTTTGACGTTAGGGACGGTCACCTGGCGAGATTTGAAAGAGCGTCACAGCTCTTCACCGCTCAGCATCCCACTGCCGGTAAATGCGCAAAATACTGCGCCAGCCCGGGGCTGGCGCAGTTTGCGGCAGGTACAGCAGATTGATGGGGTTGGGGAGCAGTGCCGGCTAGGCGTTGCTGCCAGACCGGGCCGGATTTCTCGGGCAGCCTTTGCGTCCGGGGTTTTTCATCTTACAGCCTGTTTTCTGGACCGGGCAGATTTGCTCAGCCTGCTCCTGAGTCAGGGTGCCGTTGTCGATCAGTCCCTGTAAAGGATGCTGTTTTTCAGCGCTTTTAGACCGCAAATAGTTCATGCGTTCCTCTGCACTGAGCTCTTTGATTTTCTCCAATTCAGCCCTCTGCGCTTGCCAATGGGTCTGTAAAGCAGCCCAGGCAGCATCAGCCTGACTCTGGCTTATAGTTCCTCGCTTGACCAGTTCCGCCAAACGAGCCTGAAAAGCCGCTTCCCGGCTGTGCTGCTTTTGCTCCCTCAATGCCTCTTTTATAGCCTGGGCTTGTTCCTGAGTGATTATCTTATCGTCCACCGCTTGGTCGAGAAATCCCTTTCTAAGCGGTGCTTCTTTGCGCAGGGCCTGTCTTTGCTCTGGGGTCAGATTTTTCATCTGTTCCCGCTGGGCCTTGCGCTGCTCCAGCTGTGTCTTAAAATATGATACTAATTTGTCAGCCTGTTCCTGAGTAAGGGCCTTTTCAGCCACCAGTTTGTCCAGGACGCTTTGCAGTGCTGCCGCCCTCTCACCTGGCTCGGCCACATTCGGGCAGGCCGCAACCGAATCGGGCTTAGCACCTGTAGCATCCCCGGCCACAGCCAGACCTGCTGAGACCAGCAGGAAAACGCTGATCAAAGCAGCTGCCAGTATTCGGTTGAAGCGATGTTTTTCTTGCATATCACCTTTCCTTTCCTTGTAATTTGATTATTTTTAAAATAATCACTTGTAGTATAGCCAGCCTCAGTGAACAAAAGGTGAACGTCAGGTGAAAACTATTTGTCAGCTCTGATATTTTCTGGGCTGCAGCGGTTTTGAATTTCCCGCCCAAATGGGCTATAAATAGAAAGAAGCCTGTTCACCGAATGTTCACAAGCCAATACTATAATGATGGTCAACGCATGTGGGCCGCTTTGTAACTTTGTAACAATAAAGCAACTGAAGGAATAATTGTCATGAAAAAGATTTTAATTGCTGATGATGAAACCCGCATTCGCCGCCTGGTAGCCGACTTCCTGCGCCAACAGGGCTTTGTCCCCCTGGAGGCGGGAGACGGCCGGGAAGCCCTGGATTTAATCGAACAGCATAATGACCTGGCTCTGGCCATTTTGGATGTGATGATGCCGGAATACGACGGGTGGACGGTATGCCGCGAGATTCGCAAAAAATCGCAGTTGCCGGTGATCATGCTCACCGCCCGCAGCCAGGAAAGCGATGAATTGTTCGGTTTTGAGCTGGGCGCCGATGAATACATAACCAAGCCCTTCAGCCCCCAGGTCCTGGTGGCTAGGGTGCAGGCGTTGTTAAGGCGCAGCGGGCAGCTGGCGCGCGACATCCACTCCCTTAAAGGCCTGGAGATCGATGAGATGGCCCGCCTGGTGCGGGTGGACGGGGAGCCCATTCATTTAAGCCCCAAGGAATACGAGCTCCTGGTCTACCTGGCCAACAACCGGGGTATTGCTTTAAGCCGGGACCAGATACTCAATGCGGTGTGGGACTACAACTTTTTCGGTGATGTGCGCACGGTTGATACTCACATCAAGAAGCTGCGGCTCAAATTGGGCCAAAAAGGCCACTATATCCAGACCGTACGCGGTTTGGGATACCGCTTCGAGGTGCAGGCATGAAAACCTCCATCCGCGCCAAGCTATTCATCGGGCTGACCGTGGTCATCCTTTTCTTCGTGGCCTTTTCCATATTCTTGAACAACAATTATCTGGAAAGCTACTACCTGCACCAGAAAATGGACCTTCTGGACTCCACTGCAAAACTCATCGATGAGCAGTACAGCGGGGCCCCTGAGGATATACTGCTGGCTTTGGAAGGGGCGGAGAGCACGGTTAGCGTCAATGTGCTCATACTGGACAGCCGCCTGCAGGTCAAATACCTCTCCCTGCCCAGGCGCAATCCAGACCTGCGCAGCGATCCCAGCCTGCATACCATAATAGAGCGCTACGATGAGCTGGTCAGGTACGGGAGCTTCAATCTAATCACCCGCGACCTGCGCTTAAATGCCGATTTTCTGAACCTGGTCTATCTTTTGAACAACCGCGATATACTGATCTTAAGCACCCCCCTGGCGGCCATTCAAGCCAATGCAGCCGTAGCCAACCGTTTTTTCCTGTACACCGGGCTGGCAACGCTAATACTGGGCAGCCTGGCGGCTTTCCTTATTGCCCGGCGCTTTACCCAGCCTATTCTGGAAATGAACCGCATCGCCCAGAACATGAGCAAGCTGGATTTCAGCCAAAAGGTAGAGGTCAAAAGCCAGGATGAGTTGGGGGAACTGGGCCGCAGCCTCAATTCCCTGTCAGAACAGCTCAGCCGTTCCATAGCAGAACTGCAGGCTGCCAATGCCCTCCTGCAAGAAGAGGTGGAACGCGAACGGAAGATAGATGAGATGCGCAAGGAATTCATCTCCAGTGTTTCGCATGAATTGAAAACCCCGCTGTCGCTTATTCAGGGCTATGCCGAGGGGCTCCGGCTGAATGTGGCCGAAGACGAAGCCAGCAAGAATTTTTATTGTGAAGTGATCAT
>LFSQ01000107.1 GCA_001512785.1 Syntrophomonas sp. DTU019 | reverse complement strand
GGATGGCTGACATTTTTATCGATAGTGATTAAATGCGTTCTGACGGTTGCGGCAGGGGTACTCTTGATGGCTACCACGGGAATGGAAAGATTGGGAATGGCCTTGCGCATGATACGGGTTCCCAGGGTTTTCGTTTTGCAGTTGCTGCTGACCTATCGATATATATCGCTATTGATGGGGGAACTGGCCAGGATGCTCCGAGCTTATGCCCTCCGCTCTCCAGAACAGAAGGGCATAAAGGCGGGTGCCTGGGGGCCCTTTGCCGGTAGTTTGTTGCTGCGCTCCTTTGACCGGGCCCAGCGCGTCTATGCCGCCATGTGCCTGCGGGGATTTGCAGGTGAGTATCATACCGGTGCGATGGCGGGATGGAGCATAAGAGATACAGGATTTTTAGCGGGCTGGAGCGCATTTTTTTTGATGGCGCGTTGCTATGATTTGCCACTGTTGCTTGGTTCATTATTAACAGGAGTCTTGCCCATATGAGCCACCATAAAGTCGAAGTGAAAAACGTTCATTTTTCCTATCCCGGTGGACAGGAAGCCATAAGGGGAATATCTTTTACGATTTATCATGGTGAAGCGGTGGCGATCATCGGAGCCAATGGAGCCGGCAAATCCACCCTCTTGATGCTTTTGATGGGCTTGCTCTGGCCGGATGAGGGTGAGATCCTGGTGGGCGAAACTCGCCTGAGCAGGAGGAACTTGCCCCTGATCCGGCAAAGAATGGGCATGGTATTTCAGGACCCCGATGATCAGTTGTTTATGACCACTGTGGGCGATGATGTTGCCTTTGGACCCAGGAATTATCAGCTTGATGAGGCTGAAGTAGCCCAACGGGTAAGCGAGGCCCTGGAACAAGTGGACATTCCTCACCTGAAAGAGCGAGCGCCATTCAAACTGTCGGGCGGGGAAAAGCGGGCTGCTGCCATTGCTACTGTGCTCTCCATGAGGCCGGATATCCTCATTATGGATGAACCCACCTCATCCCTCGATCCCCAGTCACGGCGGCGGGTAGTGGGACTGCTCAATAGTTTTCAACATACCAAGATAATAACCAGCCACGATTTAGACATGGTCCTCGAAACCTGCCAACGGGTGATAGTTATTAAAGAGGGCATGATAGCAGCAGACGGACCAGCGCAAGAGGTCTTAACTAACCGCACCCTATTGGAACACTGCGGGCTAGAAATGCCCCTTTCCCTGCAGAATTGCCCTTACTGCGGAACCTCCAAGCTCAACAAACCATAAGGCCCTGCGGTGATACAGTAAAGGTAGTGCCGCTTATAATCCGCCAAAAATTACGGCGGATTTTGCATTTCAGGGCTGTTTGCAGGGAAGGAAAAACCTGTGGATAATAACAATTGACAAAGCAAGTCAAGAGTATATTTTAAGTATCTATTATCTTTCTACTAGGAGGTGACGGATTGGAGAATTGGGAAAACATAAATGCGGTACAAAGGGTTCAGGATTATATCGCTGAGCATATCAATGAGCCCATCACCCTGTATATGCTGAGCCAGGCAGCGGGTTATTCACCGTGGTACACATCCAGAATATTTAAGGAGTACACCGGAAAAACGCCACTGGAATACATACGCTGGCTGCGCCTGTCCCGGGCGGCCCTGGAACTTTGGGATGACAGCAAACGTGTAATAGACGTTGCCCTTGATTTTGCGTTTAATTCCCACGAAGGATTTACCCGGGCTTTCTCAGATAAGTTTGGGATGACCCCGCAGCATTACCGCAAAACCACCCCTATGATACCGCTTTTTATACCTACCAGCATCCGCGCATATCACCTCATTAAGAAGAAAGGAGCAGATAAAATGCAAGCCAAGAGCGACACCAAGGTAGTATTTGTGCAGGTAGTGGAAAGACCTAAGCGAAAGCTGATTTTGAAAAGGGGGACTAATGCAGACAACTATTATGATTACTGCGAAGAACTGGGCTGTGATATATGGGGAGAACTGTGCAGTATCAAACAGGCACTATACGAACCTATTGGAATGTGGTTGCCGGAAAACCTGCAGAAGCCCGGAACGTCGAAATATGCCCAAGGGGTGGAAGTGCCTTTTGACTATCAGAACGACCTGCCGGAGGGGTATGAGATAATTGACTTGCCAGCCTGCAAGGTAATGGTATTCCAGGGACCGCCTTTTAAGGATGAGGAATTTGAGGCAGCCATCAACGATTTATGGCAGGTGATGGATAATTATAATCCTGAGCTTTACGGTTTCAGGTGGGCGGATGAGGATGGACCCAGGTTCCAACTGGCGCCGATGGGAGAACGGGGGTATATTGAAGCCCGGCCGGTGCGGGCCTTGTAATATCCCCGGGACGCTCCTTCGGAGACTCGGAGTGAAATGCCAATCTTACCTGGGATTTCAGAAAAGTACCTTAGGGTTGACAGATACTAATGAATTATTCAGCGCCAATCTTATATTCTATCACTCTGTCTAACTTGTCGATCCAAATTGACTTTCCTGATAATTTTTTAACAGATTCATCGATATGCAGTATAAGGCTCCTGATATTGTTCATTAATAAAAGAAATATTCATGGGTTAGCCCCGAGCTGCCAAATTGGCGGCTTTTTTCTTGCACGGCCAAAAGGGCTCTCAACGCGATACCTCAAGACAATAAAGGCCGCTCCGGCTGAACGCAGGAACGGCCTTGAAATTGGCACTCAGTTGCAATAAAGCTGAACAACCACTATTTATGACAGCAAACCGCGCTTGTTTAATTCATGGGCGGCTCCGGCTGCGGGTCCAATTTGTTGTACCTGATTATTACCTGATTGTTCTGGCCCACCCATTCGACTTCGCAGCCCAGGTTCTCGGCGATGAAGCGCAAAGGCATCATGGTTCTCCCGTTGATGATCAAGGGCATCACCGCAGGGTTGTCGGGGTCTATAGCAACGCTCTGACCGTTAATTTTTGCCTGGCTCTTGCCGATCCACAGCTCGATCGATGTGCTGCCCTGCTTGATCAATACTTTCTTTTCCGTATCGAACCACTCAATGGTTGCTCCGATGGCTTCGGTGACAAAACGGATAGGGAGCAGGGTGCGCCCTTCCATGATGATGGGGCTTACATCCATGGCCGAGGCAGCACCGTTAACATTATAGATGTTATTGCCGATAAAGAAATCCAGGGTGAGCTGGCTGCTGGCACTGCTTCCGGAACTGCTGCCGCCACTGCTTCCCGAGCTACCCCCGGCACTGCTCCCGGAACTGCTGCCAGAACTAGCAGTGGGAGTATAGACGACCGTATTTGAGGGTGGGGAATTAAGGTACATATTGTAGGCTCTGACCCGGTAACTGTATGCTTGATTTGTATTGAGGCCACTCTCAGTAACAGTGGTTTTATCAGCACCTACGGTAGAACTCATAGTCCAATCCTCTGAACCGGATTTTCGTTCCACAATGTAGCCGTCTATATTAGTTGAAGGGCTGGCCTGCCAGTTGAGTTTCACTGCTTTGGGGTCGCTTGGAACGGTTTGGGCCGTCAAAGCTGTGGGCGCAGCAGGGATCAGCTGGACGTAATCGATATTGGGCATAAGTGCAATTTTATTAAGCACTCCCGTGGCTTCGTTGGAATAAGTGGAATCAAAGACTCCTTTGGCTTTTACCCGATAGTAATAAGTGGTGTTGAGCTGGGCACTGCTGTCCGAATATTTGGTAACGTTGGCGCCTACCTCGGCGATTTTGGTATAAAAGCCGCCGCTGACCTTTCTTTCAATGACAAAACCGGTTTCATCGCTGGAATTGTCTTTCCAGGCCAGATCCAGGCGAGAGAACAGGTAGGGGGTTACCGTTAGGCCGGTGGGGGCAGCTGGGAAGAAACTTGTAACCGTCTCTTCGGCTTCAGTGCCCGGCAGCACTATAGTAGAACTGCTGATACTAAAAGCGGAATCGCTGGTGTCGATGGCATAAGCCCAGGAATCAGTTTCTTTATCATAATATGACCAGCGCGCCTGAAGCAGCACATTGGAACTGGACTTATTGGGAACCTGCCAAATATAACTGCCGTTATTGGGCAGATCTTCCTTGATTTTGATCCATCCATTGGTGGCGGGGTCGCCAGCGGCGTAATAGAGATTCATTTTACCGCCGGACAGGGTGGAAGTCCATTCAATTTTCTGCGTATTTCCGGCTTTTAGGGCTTCTCCGCCATTGGGCTTGGTGACTTTTATCTGTTGCAGTACTTTTGCCGAATCCCAGGCTCGGAAGGCCACACCTTCGTAATTGTATCCAGGGATATTGGCCGCAGGCACTTGATAAAAATGATGCCGGACCATTTCTGATGCACTAACGAACGGATCACCACCAAGCCAACCCCAGCCGTCAGAATGGTCTGATTCAGGACGGTACCAGCGGTTGACATTGACATCACCTGAGGAGGTATTCCCGCTAGGGATGACATAGCCTTCAATGCCGATGTAAGAGAAGCCGTAGGTTGATATGACTGCATCCCGTTCGGCAGAGCTGGTGGCATAGTACATGTCATTGTAGAGCATGCATTTATAAAGGGGGACTGTGCCAGGCAGCGGCACCGGGGATATGTAGCAGCAAATCCCTTCATCAGAGAACCCTGACGACAACCAGCTGTTGCGCTCCTGGATATTGGTAGTGTACCAGTGTACCTTGCCGTTCCAGCAACGATACAGGGGTATAGCCTTGATACTGATGCTTTCAGTTGGTCGCTGTAATGAAGGTGTTTTGATATCGAGGTCGGTTGGAGGAAGCAACTTCAGGTCAGGCAACTGGATACTCGGGCCCTGTAATGCGGCCGCAGTTCCGGGGGAAATTGAGATCATGGTCAGCATTATCAAGCAGACCAGGACGGCACACAGTCCTCTCCTCTTCAAATCTGTCACACTCCTTGTCTTTTTTGATTTTAATCATAGCACCTTTATTTTCCACTTCCAACAGGAAAACCGGAAATATTGCTTGCTCTGCCGAAATCAGCAGCAATCACCAGTGCCGATCGACACGCTCTGACAGTGTGAGGATGAGGATGAACCCGGGTTCCAACTGCATCCGGTGGGGAAACCGGGATATATTGAGGTCTGTCCTGTGGGTCCAGTTGCGGTTCAGCTGTGAAACCGGATCGTGTCTATGTTGAACACGTGTTAGAGAAACGAAACAGGGGGAGTTTGCCAGAACATCCCCCTGCTTAAGGCAAGCCCGGCATGGAGGCAGTCTAAAGTCCACCCCGATAGCAGATCGTGCTACAGGCTCACAGATTCCCTGACGAAGAAGACGGAAGATATTGACCTTAACTATATAGTACCTTACAATAAAGGTACTATATAGTTAAGGTAGTGTTTTTTATGGCTTTCAAGCATATCTTATTGGGAACTCTGATGGATTTACCGACTCACGCCTATGACATGATAAAAAAGTGCTTCGCAGATTTTACCCCCGCTAATATAAGACTGAATGAGGGGCGTATCTACAACACCTTAAAGGATCTGGATAAAGCCGGCCTGGTAAAACGCAGTGTGCGATACAATGAGGGTGTTCCGCCTCAGAAGGTTGTGAGCATCACTCCTGCCGGCATTCAAGAGTTTCGCCGCTGGCTGGAATCCACCGAAGAGGAGGAAGGCCATACCAAGTTTGATTTCTTTACCCAGTATCCTTTTTTGACCAAGGTCAATTTCTTCAAATTCCTGGATGATGAAATGATTGTGGAAAAACTGCTGGAGCAGTTGTTCATCACCAAAAGACGCCTGGAGCGCTTCAAGCAGGCCAGGGAGGAAATGATACACAAAAAGGTGGATAAATACCGCATTCGAATCATTGAATACGGCATCGAAGTGGAAGAACTCAGATATGCCTGGCTTCAAGATATTCTGGCGGAACATGGCGTTACTGAGCCCTCAATGGAAGAGGTGTGATTTAATGGACAGCATACAGGATATAAGGGACAAAATGTTTCAGGCGGGATATATCTGCGACGATAAAGTGGCTACAGTGCTTTTTCTGGCCGAAGCCCTGCGAAAACCGGTATTGGTGGAAGGACCGGCCGGTGTGGGCAAGACCGCGATTTCCCAAGCCTTCAGCCGCGTCAAAGGCCTGCCCTTGATCCGCCTGCAATGCTATGAGGGGCTCGATGAATCCAAAGCCCTCTATGAGTGGAACTACAAGCGACAACTGCTGCATATTCAGGCTGTATCCAACCAAAACCTCAGCGTGCAGGAGATTGAAGAGGATATATTCTCTGAAACCTTTTTGCTGGCCAGGCCTTTGCTCAAATGCATTGCCTCGGAGACGCCCACGGTAATGCTAATCGATGAGATTGACAAGGTGGATTTCGAATTTGAAGCCATGCTTTTGGAGTTGCTGTCCGAGTTCCAGATTACTATCCCCGAAATCGGAACTATTGCCGCCACGCATCATCCCTATGTTTTTCTGACCTCCAATACCACCCGGGAGCTTTCCGAGGCCTTAAAAAGGCGCTGCCTTTATCTCTATCTGGATTTTCCTTCTAAAGAAATGGAACAGCAGATCTTGATGCTTAAAATCCCGCAGCTTCCTGAACAACTGGCAGAAAAGGTGGCCCAGGTGGTCAGACGCCTGAGGAAGCTGGAACTCAAGAAACCGCCCAGTATCGCAGAGAGCATCGACTGGGCTGAATCATTGCTGTGGCTGGGCAAGGAAGACCTTGACATGGAAACCGCTCTTAAAACCCTGAGCACGATAGTAAAATACCGCGAGGATCAGGAGAAGCTGGAGCGGATCATCTACCGTGAGCGCGACCTCAACTTCCGGGGATAAAAGGCCTAACATTAGGGGGGCTTATTATGCCGGTTTTGCAGTATCTACAGGCATTTTTTGAAGAACTGCGCCAGCAGGGCATTCCCGTGACGACCAGTCAGGTAAGGGATTGCTGTCAGGCGGTACTGCTGATTGATTGGATGCATAAGGATTGTTTTTATTCAACCCTTTTTACCACCCTGGTGAAGGATTACAGTTATAAAGAGGCTTTTGACCAGGTCTTCAACCGTTTTTTTGAAGAATATCTCGCACCCCATACCCTTCAACGCCTGGAAAGCCTGGAGAAACAGAATGCGGTTCGTTCAAAAGAGGACACAGCGGTAAGCAATTACGAAATAGGCATGGGTTCGCCAATGGGCAAAGGAGGTTCATCCCAGGCCCCCGGTGGCCAGAAGAACCCGCTGGAACAGGACTTCGGCCGGATCAGCGAGGCTGAATTGGCCCGCATCGAGGCCTTTGTACCGCTGCTGGCTCGCCGCCTGGCAGCCAAGTTTGTTAAAAAGCGAAAACGCAATGAGCAGCACAAATTGGACTTCCGGCGTACAATTCGCGCCAGTCTGTCAACCGGAGGGGTTCCGGTAAATCTGTTCACAGTGCAAAAGCATCGAGAAAAGCCGGTTGTTTTGACAATTTGCGATGTATCGGGGTCGGTGATGAACTTCAGCTGCATTTCACTGGCCTTAATCGCCTCATTGGAGAGGTTTTTTCAGCATATCGAGTCATATGCATTTATCGATGAAGTGGCGGATATTACCGGTTTGCTTCTGTCCGGCAATCCTCTCAATTTCCGGGGCCATGTGCTGCGTAATGCCAGGGTGATAGGGGCGAGTGGATATACTAATTACGGGTACAGCCTGGAGGAATTTCACAAACGCTTTAAGCACCGTATGCATCGCAAGACCACCGTTTTGATATTCGGTGATGCCCGCAATAACTGGCAGGAAAGCGGGAAATGGGTGCTGCAAGACATCAAAAACCGGGTGAAAAAGGTATACTGGTTCAACCCCGAGCCGGCTGCCTTATGGAATACGGGCGACAGCATCATCAACCAATACTCGCCTTATTGCGATGCCGTCTTCGCCTGTCCGAACCTGCTGGAGCTCGAAAAGTCACTGGCCAAGATTTAGGGGGGATTTGTTTTGAGTAGATATTCTGGGGATCGCCTGCCGCCGGTACTGTACCAATTCTTCGCGGTCGATACCATGGTCGGGGTAGTTTCTACCGTTGATGAAGACGGTTTTCCCAGGGGAGCACCCATGTCGCAGTTTTATGCCCCCGGGGATAAGGTGATGTTGATGGCGGCGCAGAACAAATCGCGCACCTATGCCAATGCAGCACGTTCCGGAAAGATTGCCCTGACCTTTATGGGGGCCAACAATCTGGTTTTCACCATTCAGGGGACGGTGCGCGTGTTCAGGGAAAGCATGAAGTCCAACCATAATCTGGGTATTCTGGTCATCGACATAACAGAGGTGCACAGCAACGAAGCCTGCGATGTTGTAGTTACCGGGGGGATCAGCACCGAATTTATCAGTGAGCAGTGGCGGCAGCGGATGGAAAGCTGGTTGAGCGAGCTGCGCAGCTATACTTTGAAGGATATTGCCATGTGAGCAGTTGCTGGCAAGAGGTTTAAATATGGCACAGCTGCAGGAATTGGATTTTAATTTGAGTAAAATAGAACTGAGTGGTCTGAGCAGCATAAAAACACGGGATTTCCCGGTGCATGATACATGCCATGAGGGAATTAAATGCGATCGCTTCTCATTAGGTAAGAGAGCGGTCGGAGAATATTGATAGGGTGGGATTGATGGAAAACAGGACCGCCGGTGATTTTGTCCTCCGCCAGGGGTTGATTCCCTTGAGGGACCTGGCTAACAGCCCCTTAAAACCCGACGGCTTTGATCTGGCTCGGCTGCAGGCGCAAATCGAAGCCCAGGGATTGAAGGTGGATAATTTTTACTATAATCCTCATGAAAGCAGCTCCCCCTATTATTATTACCGGGGTATGGTGCTTTTGGCCTGGGAAGAGTTTGACCAGCGGCTGGCAGCCATTAAAAGCCGGATAGAGGCCATGGAACAAGCCCTCAACGCCATGGCCATCAAGCGGGATTTTGCCGCCTTGCTGGCTGCAGTTGACCGGCGCCTGGCCCCGGATTTGTATGTGGAGGTTTTCCACATGATCCCGGATCATGATAAATATCGCCTTTTTGAGGCCATCTGGCAGCATAACCCCTACAGCGGGGAGGTGTTTGACAGGGATTTTATAGCTCAGGTCTCAAAATACCGGGGAGTGAGCAGTATTCTTCCGGCAGCCGCGGAAGATGGCTATGTAGAGGTGTTCCGGTGTGAAAACCAGCCACCCCAGGGGGAGGAGGTGGTCTCAACCTGGAGCACTGATGTGAATATAGCTATCTCCCAGGCCCTCCACTGTGAAAAGCTGCCCACCATTTACCAGGGCCGGGTACAGCCTGAGCATATCGTTAGCTACGACGGTGACCGGCGAGAGGTACTGGTGAAGGGGGACCGGGTTGAGCGCAGAAAAGCCCTGGCCTTGTTGGACCTGCGGGATTTGCTGCCTGAATTGACTGAAGCCGGGATAATGAGGCAGTATCATGGTTTTGCGCAGCAGATTGACAGCCGCTGGTTTCACAATCCGCAGGGAGTACATGGGATAAGACATACTGAGCGGGTCCTCTTGTTGAGCCTGATCATAGCCTATTTGGAGCGATACAGCGAAGCTGACCGGGAGCTATTGGGTTTAGCCGCGATATATCATGATATCGGCCGGGTTGACGATGGATACGACCCGGACCATGGCCTGAGCAGTTATGCAAAATTCGTACAGGCTGAGCTTGCCGGTTCAGATGATGAGGAGCGAGAGACACTTCGCTTCATAATCGAAAACCATGCCATACCCGATCACAGGGCTTATAATAAAATAGGCCAATATCAACTCGCCGACCAGGGCAGGGCCTGGCGCTTGTTTATGGCCTTTAAAGATGCCGATGGCCTCGACCGGGTACGGCTGAACAATCTAAAACCCCAGTATCTGCGCACTGCGTCGGCTCACCGGCTGTTATTGGCCGCACACCAGCTGTACCGGCAAAGTCAATAGTGCCTAATTGAAAGTCAAGTTGCATGTAATAGAAGACCGAGCGAGGCTAACCGCCATTGGTTCAAATAATAAACCCCTATATACCAGTGAAGCGATAATTTTCAGTTGTAGTGGATATTTCCATAACCATCAGCCTTTAACCTATGTTTAGCTGGGCTGTAAGTCGGTGTTATTTTTATGCTATACTCATTATGCGCACAATTCAGATTTAAGGGGTCAGATGAAATGAGAATCACTGTAAAGCTTTTTGCCTATCTGCGTGAGGGCAGATTTAAGAGTAAGGAAATGGATGTAGCAGACGGCACTACCATCGGTGAGGTCTTGGATAGCCTGTCCATATCCCGCCAGGAGATGCAACTGGGCATCCTTTTCATCAACGGCAAGCATGCCAAATTTGATTCTGTCCTGCAGCATGGCGATACTCTGGCAATTTTCCCCCCCGTGGCTGGGGGTTGATGACACATTCTGCAAAACTTTCCTTTAACAAACCGCTCACTGTCAGCTTGGGCAAAGTCAAAACCTGCCCGGAATGTGACACCTGTCACTGGCACATGTCCCATTACCGTAACAAAAATGTTACACTCGAAAGCCACAACCCCATCTGACAAATGCCTTCATAGCAGCCTTCTTACCCATTCCTGCCACTGGTACATTTATTGCATGACCTCTATTAAAACTGTATCAGCACGCGAAAGAGTGGTTTGAAAAAACGCTCTATGACGAGGAGGGATTAACACCAACGCGGCTGATGAAAGCAATATCGGGGCTATGTTTGCGTGGCGAAAACGCATCAAAGGAGGTGAATTCTGGTTTTCTGCTGTGAAAACCAGTACCGTATGGACAAGACTATTGTAGTTCAGCCCGAAAAATGTACCGGATGTCACACCTGTGAATTAGTATGTTCCTTCACCCATACCGAGGAATTCAATCCCACCCGTTCCCGTATCTCCGTCATAAACTTTGAAAAAATCGGTTTTGCCTTCCCGGTTCTCTGTCAGCAGTGCGGTGAAGCGGCTTGCATGAAGGTTTGCCCGGTAGGGGCTGTTAGCAAGAACGCAGTTACCGGTGCCATGGAGATTAATGACAGCAAATGCCTGCGCTGTCAGATGTGCACCATTGCATGTCCTGTCGGAGCCACATTGTATGATCCGGTCGCTAATATAGTGGCCAAATGTGACCTCTGCCAGGGTGATCCCCAGTGCGTTAAACTGTGCCCTTCAGGAGCTATTTCTTACCAGGCAGCCAGCGTCAGCAGCTTATCCAAACGAAAAGCATCTGCAGCACGTTTTACCGAGGTCTTTGAGGAGGTGGGATAATTATGTACGGATGGACTGGTAAGATTTTAAGGGTAAATCTGACCGATGGCACCATCAGCAAGGAGCCGTTGCCGGTTAAGGATGCCCATGAATTTATAGGCGCCCGCGGGCTGGGGACCAAGATTTTCTTCGATGAGGTTGATGCTGCAGTTGACCCCTTAAGCGAGGACAATAAGATAATATTTATGACCGGTCCCTTAACCGGAACCCTGGCTACTTCCGGAGGCCGGTACAATGTGGTTACCAAAGGAGTCTTAAACGGCACTATCGCTGCATCAAATTCCGGGGGACTATTCGGCCCGGAACTGAAATTTGCCGGTTGGGACGGCATAATCTTTGAAGGCAAAGCACCACAGCCGGTATACCTGTGGATTTACAATGATGAAGTAGAACTGCGGCCGGCGCAGGAATTATGGGGAAAAACCGTTCCCGAGACTACCGATATGCTCAAGGCGGCAACCGATGAAGAGAGTAAGATTGCCTGTATTGGCCCCGCGGGTGAAAACCTGGTCAAATTCGCCAATATCATGAATGAATACAATCGCGCTGCCGGCAGGTCAGGGGTAGGAGCGGTTATGGGTTCCAAAAACCTCAAAGCGGTGGCGGTGCGCGGTACCAAAGGAATCAAAGTAGCAGATCCCCAGGGATTTTGGAATGCCATCAACAAAGCCCGCACCATGCTGAAAGAGCATCCGGTTACAGGTGCTGGCCTGGCTGCTTATGGTACCAATATCCTGGTTAACATTCTCAATGTGCATGGCGGGCTGCCGGTGAAGAATTTCAGCGAAGCTGCTATCTTTCCCAATGCCGAAAGCATATCCGGGGAGCATCAGGCTGAGCATAACCTGGTGCGCAACAAGGGCTGTTTTGGCTGCCCCATCGGCTGTGGACGGGTCACCAAGAATAAAGGCAAATATAAAGGAATCGGTGAAGGGCCGGAATACGAAGCCACCTGGGCTTTCGGTTCAGACTGCTATGTTGACGATTTTGAAGCCATCAGCAAGGCTAACTTCCTCTGCAATGAGCTGGGTCAGGATTCTATCAGCATGGCCACGACTTTGGCCTGCGCTATAGAGATGACCGAAAAAGGCATTATTCCCCGCAGCAAATCACATTTAAGCTGGGGTGATGCCGACACCATAATTGAAATGGTACAAAAAACTGCCTACCGCGAAGGCTTTGGCGATGAGCTGGCTGAAGGCTCTTACCGCCTGGCGGAAAAATATGGCCACCCCGAATATTCCATGAGTTCAAAAAAACAAGAGCTTCCTGCCTATGACCCGCGCGGCCAGCAGGGCATCGGCTTAAATTACGCTACCTCCAACCGGGGCGGTTGTCATGTGCGTGGCTACATGACCTCGCCGGAGGTTCTGGGCATTCCCGTACAATTAGATCCTGATGCCACTGAGGGCAAGCCGGAGATGTTGAAAATCTTCCAGGACTTGACCGCTCTGGTTGATTCCTGCGGATTATGCCTGTTCACCACCTTCGGCATCGGCCTTCCTGAGATAGCAGAGCAATACCGCACTGCCACCGGGGTGGAAATCAGTGATGAGGACCTGCTCAAGGCAGGCGAACGGATCTGGAACCTGGAACGGCTCTTCAATCTCAGAGCTGGTTTTACCAAGGCTGATGACACTCTGCCGGAAAGACTTTTAAAAGAACCCATGAAGGATGGTCCGCATAAAGGCAAAGTGGTGGAACTGGACACCATGCTTCCAATTTACTACCGCATTCGTGGCTGGGATGAAAACGGTGTTCCTACTGCTGAAAAAATGCAGGAATTGAACCTGGTTGTATAGATAGGACAGATTTGATAACAACATTCACCGCCGCCATCTGTTCCGTTGAAGGGAGCAGGTGGCGGCAGGTTTGCGAGGAGGCTGGAGCACGATGCCTGCCGAGACAAATTCAAAACCAAATGAAGAGATGCTTTTAGCCATCATCAATAACTACCCCGGAGAAAACCGTTATATCCTCAGCATCATGCAGGATATGCAGAAACAATTCAACTATTTGCCCAGACAGGGCCTGGAGATGATCGCCCTTCATGTGGACTCACCTTTTAGCCAGGTTTACAGCATGGCTACCTTTTATAAAGCATTCAGTCTGGTTCCCAAAGGGCGCATAAACTTTAAAGTTTGTGACGGTACTGCCTGTCACATTAAGGGTTCCAACGTAATTATTGATCAGATTTATAAACACCTGGGCATCAGGCCGGGAGAGACTACCCCTGATGGGGAGTTCTCCTTGGAAACGGTCAACTGCATTGGCGCCTGTGCACTAGCCCCGGCTGTTTTGGCCAATGACCGGGTACACCCCAAAGTGACCTCGGCAGGGATAGTGGAGATCATTAAGAGCTATGGAGGGCATGTCGATGCAAGCAGCAAATGATTTAGATTCCAAACTTATACTGGTATGCTGCGGGACCGGATGCCTGGCCAATGGGAGCAGGGAAGTATACCAGTCCCTTAAGAAACAACTCACGGATTCGGAAGTGACAGTAAGCACCTTCACCAAGCCCACCGGTTGCAACGGCTGGTGTGAAAAAGGGCCTCTGGTTAAGATAATGCCCGATGACATCACTTACTGCCAGGTAAAAGCCAGTGATGTCCCGGCTATAGTTGAAAAGACCATACAAAACGGCGAATTGCTGGAGCGTTTGCTGTATCGCGATCCCCAGACTAAAAAGCGGGTAAAGTCACATCACCAAATAGACTTCTATAAAAAGCAGCATAAATTGGCCTTGCGCAATATCGGGGAAATTGACCCTGCCTCCATAGATGACTATATTGCCCGGGATGGATATAAAGCCCTGGCCAAGGCCTTGCGAAAAATGACACCTTCTGAGGTTGTGGAGGAAGTCATAGCATCCGGACTGCGAGGTCGCGGGGGTGGAGGTTTTCCTACCGGGATCAAGTGGAGGGCAGCCGCAGGACAACCAGCCCAGCCTAAATATGTGATATGCAATGGTGACGAGGGCGATCCCGGGGCTTTCATGGACCGCAGCATCATGGAGGGCGACCCTCATACAGTCATCGAAGGCATGATAATCTGTGCCTATGCCATTGGAGCCACACGGGGATTTATATATGTTCGTGACGAGTACAGTCTGGCGGTAACCAACCTGGGCATAGCCATAGACAGTGCTCGCCGCCACGGTTATTTAGGTAATAATATCTTGGGCAGCCAGCTGTGTTTTGATATAGAGATCGTTCGCGGGGGCGGCGCCTTTGTTTGCGGTGAAGAGACAGCATTGATGGCCTCTATAGAGGGAAATGTCGGGGAACCTCGCGATAAGTATGTTTTTCCTACTGAGAAAGGCCTGTGGGGCCAGCCTACAGTTATCAATAATGTTGAAACCTGGGCTAACATTCCGGTGATTATACAGGATGGTGCTGAACAGTTTGCTGCTTTGGGAACTGCGGGCAGCAAAGGCACCAAGGTGTTCTCCCTGGTAGGCAAGGTTGTAAATACCGGCCTGGTAGAAGTTCCGATGGGAACAACCCTGCGGGATATTATTTTTACCATCGGGGGAGGAATTCCGGGGGGCAGGGGATTTAAAGCGGTGCAAACCGGCGGACCCTCAGGGGGATGTATCCCTGAAAGCAAACTGGATCTGCAGGTGGATTTTGACTCCCTGTTGGAAGCCGGCTCAATGATGGGTTCGGGCGGCATTATAGTAATGGATGACCGTACCTGTATGGTTGAGATTGCTCGTTACTATGTACATTTTTTAGCCGGGGAATCCTGCGGCAAATGCACCCCCTGCCGGGAAGGCATCAAAGCCCTGTTGGATACCCTCACGGCTATATGCCATGGTCAGGGCAGGGAAGAAGACCTGCTTTACCTGGAGGAGATCAGTCATACTATGCAGGATGCCTCGCTGTGCGCCCTGGGGCGGACCGCTGCCAATCCGGTACTTTCCACCCTGAGGTATTTCAAAGACGAGTATCTGGCCCATATCCGTGAGCATTGCTGTCCGGCTGGAATCTGCCGGGAATTGACTGAATTTGAAATCGATCCCGCAACCTGCACCGGATGCGGCTTGTGCACCAAGAATTGCCCGGTCGATGCCATCAGCGGCGAAAAGAAACAGGCCCATATTATTGACCAGAATAAATGCATTCGCTGTGGTGAATGTATCGACCACTGCCGATTTAACGCGGTTTTGGTCAGATAGGAGGGTGGATAATGAGGATTATAATAGATGAAAAACCGGTTGAGGTGGAACCAGGGATCACGATTCTGGAAGCTGCCCGGCAAAACGGCATCGATATTCCCACCCTTTGCTACCATGAGGCTTTTGGCGGGCAGGGCATGTGCCGCATGTGCATGGTAGAGGTCAAGAACGGGACCAGCAGTCGTCTGGTAGCCTCCTGCACCTACCCGATCAGCGAAGAGATCGAGGTCAGGACTTCAACCCCGGCCATTGCAAGAATCCGCCGCAATATAATCGGGCTGTTGTACCGCAGAGCACCCAACAGCGAATTTATGCGACAATGGTATGAAAAATATGAACAGCCTCAATCCAGGCTTAGCCCGGATGTAGAAGAAAGCTGCATCTTATGCCGGCTGTGCGTCAAAGCCTGTGAAGAAATGGGTTCCAGTGCTATAGCGGCAGTGTTCCGCGGCACTGAAAAGCGCATCGGCACTCCTTACGATGATGCTGCCACCGCCTGCATCGGCTGTGGGGCTTGTGCCCAGATATGCCCCACCGGAGCAATAGCCATGACTGAAAGTGAGGATCGCCGGACCATCTGGAACCGGGAATTCGCCCTGGTACGCTGCCAGAAATGCGGACGGCCAGTGGGTACTGGGGAGCAGTTGGAGTATATTGCCTCTAAAGGCGGATCGGCGCTTGAATCAGGGCTTTGCCAGGTATGCCGCAAGAAGCAGGCTGCGGTAAGGGTAAGTGAATTTTACCGCTAAATTGACCGCAGGTAGGATAGGAATATTTCACAGGGCAGGTGCCAAAAACATTTTATGATGCCGCATAATTCAGCCATGGAAAGATATCACAGGCAGATCATACTACCGGAGATCGGCATTGAAGGACAGAAGAAGCTAGGGGACTCAACCGTTTTTGTCCAAGCGCAGTCGGTTGAGTCCTGCGCTCTTTTGCTCTTTTACCTGGCAGCTGCCGGGATGGGCACCCTGTATTGTGACTTTGCAGAAAAACAGGGTCTGGCCTCTTTGATCAGGCAGATCGGGGCTTTTAACTCCGGGGTGAAGATTCAAGCAGTACAACCGGGGTGCGAAAACCTGCCCGGAGATACTGGGGTTGGGGTTATTCAAGGCAGCCTTCAGTATGTGGCTCAACCCGCTGTTGATTGCAGCGGTAAATGTATTCCCTTGATCCTGGCAGCTAACCGGGGATGGCAGGGCTGGCTTCAGTTTATAAAACGCCCAGATGATCTGAGGGCGATCCTTTTCAAGCGGGGCCCACAACCGCCAAGGGGATATAATATGCCTGATGATGGTACTGAATCGGTTTTTTCCTCCAATTTGCTCGGGGCTCTGGTAGCGGTGGAAGTTGTGAAAATCCTGCTCAGTCTGGAGAACAGCGCTGCGTACGGGCTGGAGTTTGACCTGTCTACAATGAGGTTTGAGCGCTATAAAGGCAGCAAAGCTTGCCCTGCCAGCATCGCACACCCCTGCATCACCTCTGGAACCCCTGGACTATTCCCTGGCCTGATCACAACCGCGGATACCCAGCAGCTGGCACAGAGCCGTGTTGCGGTGGTGGGGAGCGGGGGATTGGGATCACCAGCGTTATATACCCTGGCCAAAGCAGGTGTGGGAACCATTGCCCTGGTGGATTATGACCAGGTGGACATCTCCAACCTCAACCGTCAGATATTACACAGCGAAACCCGCCTGGGATTACCCAAGGTAGATTCGGCAGAAGTTTTTCTGCGCCAACTGAACCCTGCCGTCAATCTGGTAAAGCACAACACCTGTTTAACTGAAGAAAATGCCCGGGAAATAATATCTACTTTCGATTTGGTGGTTGACTGTGTCGACAACCTGAAAACTCGCTACCTGGTCAATGAAGCCTGTGCCCTGCTTAACAAGCCCCTGGTGGAAGCCGGGGTAAACGGTTTTGAGGGCATTGCCACAACAATTATGGCTGCCCATAGCGCCTGCTACCAGTGCCTGTTCCCGGCCAGGCCATCACTCGACTACAATAGCAAATACGGGCCTCAGGGTATTCTGGGTCCAGTAGCAGGAGTGCTGGGAACTATCCAGGGTTGTGAGGCCTGCAAATGCCTTAATAAAAAAGGTAATCCCCTGCTTAATTCGATATTGGCTTATGACGGAATGGAAGCCCAATTCGAGATATTCCGCACCGAAAAAGATCCTAATTGCCCCATATGCGCAAAACGATAGTTAACTTTTAAGCCCTGGGAGGTAACTTATTCGCGCGGGCAGATTGGGTGTGTACAGAACGAGGTTTTTCGGGTGCAGATTGCATGCCCGAATGATCAAACCGAAACCGCTAAGGATTTACTATGCTATCATGAGGCCTTTGGAGTCCGCTAGTTCAATCGCAGTGGAGCAGGGCGTAAAACCCTTCTTGCGCTGTAAAGAAATTGATATTAAGCGCATGTTCCTATAGCTTCACTACTTATGCCTGTCTTCGGGGTGAATTCGATAATACTGGATAATGAGGTTGTCCAGCTGTTGACTTAAGCTGATAACATCGGGATGTTTTAAGCCTTTTTCCTCTCCTAGTTTAGCCAACTCGATACGCAATTCTTCGATTTTTGCAATGATATCCATGATTAATTCCTTTCACCTTTGAAACCAAACCTTATTAATAAAACGCAGCACAATAACCCCTTTGCAGGACCAATAATATATTCTTAGGTTCTGTTGTATGGATCTCCGACCTCCGGTAGGATGGATAGAACAGTCGGCAGGATCTTATAGATATTGTTTAATGAGATCATTGAACCCCCAATATTATCGGGTTTTACAGGAATGCTGAAGCTCGCTGCAGCCTGTATAATCGATAAGTACCTATTCTCAATGACCTTATATAATATTGTTCTTTTCGGTAAGCTAGTTGGCCGGGCGGGCACCATTAAGCACCTTAAAAAATGCATTCCAGCATACCGTTCAACACAAATTGTTATAATAGTCGATTATCATTCCCCGTTTTTTAGCATCAAGCCTTTACGACAAAAAATCCTTTTAACCCTAATATCAGTTAAAGAACAGAGGTCGCTAACCCCGGTCAGTTTATATCAGTATTCAGCAGAAAAGGGCTATTTCCTGCCAAAAATTTTAATTAATGTTAATATAGGAAAAAAGGACCCAGGATATTCTTAACCGCACCGCGTCATAAACTATTGCGACCTCAGGAATAATTATCCACATTATAAGATTATATACCAATTAATTGGAAAAAGGTAAATAATTTGAACCAAAGTTTAACTTGATGAGGCCAAGGACAATTGCGTAACGGATTGCTCTGCTGTTCAAAGCCGTATGCACAAACTTGCTGCCAGCATTATCTTAGATGGTGTTATTCTTCATAATCCGCGACTTGCTGGGGTTGCCAGCGGAGTCCCCAAAAAAGGCCAGGCCCGCGCTATTTGAGTTAAAAGAGTTAGTTTACAAAGCATGCGCAAGTCCACCATATAACTACTTTTTAGTCAGGTAACAATAGAAATCCTGGCATAGTTATTGACATATGACGATAATAGTATAATATTATCTATTAGTGGCATATGCCAAAAATAAAGCGAGGTGAATAAAATGGCGAGAAGAGATGGTCATGGCCCGATGACAGGCAGAGGAGTAGGTCTGTGTTGCGTTGTTGATGCATCTGCTAATAGCACTATTGGCAAAGGATGTAGAAGAGGGTTGGGGTGCATTGATAATCAGGGCTATGGATATGGCTCTATCGGTATAAAAAGGGCTCTGCCAAGGCGAAGACACGCAACCGCAAAAGAGTTTTTATTGACACAAAAGGAGCAATTGGAAAAGGACCTAGACGCAATCAATGCAGAATTAGATAAAATATAAGAAAAAGGCGAAAACAGCAGGTAGCTTCCTCTGTTGTTTTTGCTATGAAACGAGGTAGCTTTATGCCCAGGCCAAGAAAATGGAGACATGTTTGCAGCTTGCCGGATACGGACCGTTTTGGCCCGCTGAACCTGCCCTCAGACATAGTGGAACCGGTCATTATGACAGTTGATGAATATGAAACCATTCGCTTGATTGACCTGGAAGGGTTAACTCAGGAAGAGTGCGCCCAACAGATGAATGTGGCACGTTCAACCGTGCAGAGCATTTATGCTGAAGCCAGAAAAAAGCTGGCCGACGCCCTGGTCAATACCAAGCTCCTGCGCATAGAAGGCGGAGACTACCAACTGTGCGATGGCTTGAAGAAATCTTTACGCTGTGAGGGATGCCGGCGTCATCGCCGGGGCAGGGGGGTTATGGGACAAAAGAACCAAACATAGCCCCTGGCAGGGATATAATGATTAATAGATATGGTAACAATATCTATATTAAGCGGCACAAACTGCAAGAGGGGGTATTTGCATGGAAGACACTATTTTAACCGCTGTGGAAAGACCGCGGCAAGGCGGGAAGTTCCGGGAGAAGGGCTTTGTGGCCGGGGTAGTGTACGGAGAAGGTGTAAATACCGGAAAGCCGGTTAAATTCGATGCAGCCGCCCTGCAGCGCATTCTCAAGCGCTATGGCTCTAATGCCAGAGTCACGGTCAGGCTTGATAATCATGACAAGGCCGGCATTATCAAGGAAATACAGAGAGATGCGATATCTCGGCAGATTACCCATGTCGATGTGCAGCTGGTTTCCAAAGACCAGGAGGTAAAACTGCAGATTCCGCTTATCTTCAGAGGTGTGGAAGAGCTGGCGGAAAGGCAGCTGCAGCTGCTGGTGCAAAAACATGATGTTACTGTGACAGGAAGAATGGACCTTATGCCTGAGGCTATACACATCGATGTAGCAGCTATGAATCTGGGCGATTCAATTACAGCAGATAATTTCAACCTGCATCCGCAGCTAAAAGTGAGCGAAAAAGAGGAAGTCGTGTATGCAGTTATAAACAGCCTGGCGGTTGGAGAAGCCCCCGAGGCTGAAGCCCCCGCCGGGACCGGTGAAGAGGCCGCTGCATCAGACTCCGAATAGCGGCTGGCAGATAGGAACGGTCTGACCGCCCGCTATGTCCCCTTATTCAATAAGGATCGTTTTCCTATTCGCAAAAACTTACCGGAAAGCCCATCCGCGTCTATCTGGCCTGTTCAGTTGGCAGGTCCCAATATACCGGCTTGCCGTAGGAACAGCCAATCAAAAGCATGTTCCTACGGCATATGATATCTCTATCACCCTTTAACCGGCAGCACTTGCCCGATCTTGCCCTTCAGTCCGCCTTTTTCTTGCGTTTTTTCCCCACTGCCAGAGCGGAAAGCGAAATATTGGTTATGGTGGCAAATGCGATATTAATGCATTCCTGGCTGATGAGTTCAACAATGTAAGTGCAGCAGCCCGGGCATGATTCACAGGTACAGAAGCTGAATGCGAATGAATCGGTTTGCTGTACAAAGTTGCTGTCAATCTGGGTAACCCCGATCTGTTCGCTGGACTGCCTTTCGAATGTCCAGGTTCCCAGGGGAATGTGGCTGCCGTTGCAAACCCTGCTCAGCTTGAACAATAAGCGCAGGAGATAGAAGTTATTATCGGTGGTTCTGAAGCTGATAAGTGAGGAAAAGTCCAATTTGATGGCAGGATCGATCAAATCACTGCTGTCCAGGGCTACGGTTGCCTGAACCAGTCCGCTATTGCTGAGGCTGCTTGAAGCCGCCCCGTTAACCAGAACGGTGTTGCAGGATATCGGTCCTGAACCCACGCTGTTGCCGCATTTGAGTATGGTTTCCATCTCGTGCCGGGGAGAATCGGAATCACGTTGGTCTTTTTTCTTGTCGTCTTTCTTGGAGTCATGTTGGTCTTTGAGAAAATATGGGCAATAATCGCATTTGTCATCAAAGCAGTATTTTTGCCTGGAATAGGGAGAATAGTCCCAATCGCCGTAAGTGTCATCATGTTTTCTCCGCTTGCGTTTATCATCCCGGTAGCAGTCCCGCTGATAAGTGGCCATCATACCATAACCTCCTGTATCTTGAATAATTTGCCAGGTCATTTAGAAATACCTGATCAGACCTAATCTAGTTTATTCTCAGATACCATATTTTGGTTACTAGGCCATGTACAGGAAGTATCGCATGCAGGATAACAATGGACAGGATGGGGCAGAAGTGCGCCGGAAAAAAATAACCCCCATATCCTTGCAGATTCATAACAATTATCTGCTGGTAGTGTTAGTTCACTGACAAAACTGCAGGGATGTTGGGAAGTAAATCGAGTAAATACTTAACCTGTGAGGTTTCCGTAATTCCAGTTTTGCACCAGACCACAAAATTTTCGCAATTGCCTATGGAGGGGCTGTACTCGCGTTCTCCTACCTTGCTCAATGCCCTCTGTACAGTCTGGTGGGGTGTGTAGATTCTATAATGGGGATTTTGCTGGAATAATTCCCACAGCTTAAGGCGGGTTAACCAGGCAGGTAATGGTATGTTCTGGGTGCTGATGCGGTTGATTGTGCCAATTTGTGGGAAAATGCAGATGAAATAGCTGGCCTTGCCATGTAAGAACCTATCCAGGGTGGTTTTGCGAATATAATGGTATTGATCGAATTGGTCAATGTAGGGGGCATAATGCACTACACTGCGGTCGCTGATATAAATCCCATAATGTTTGGTCGGACCGCGGTAAACACCAATAATGTCGCCAAACCTTGCCGATACAAGCTCATCAGTCATATGAATTCCCCCTTAACTGATGTAGAGCTTTGTATTCAAAGTCTACGATTGCAGGCGGCATACTATGCTCTTCAAAATACTATGAAAAAACAACAACCCCCGGTACAATTGATTCTGACTGTGTTCGCAGGTCTTTTCCCCTGCTATTACAATCTACACCCTATTATACCATAAAATGCCAGCCAATGGATTGCAGGGATATATCAACTTGACAGACTTTTTCGCCATTTTCATAAAACAGTGGTGACTATGAAGAGTTGAGCCCGGGCGATGAACTGTGCAGGAAGGCAGCAAATCAGGGTGACAGCCCGACTGGCACATTTTGGCGGGGCCAACCCCAACAGGGTATCAAGGTGTTTTTTATCCAGTTCTTCAGGATACTGTTCAAGATGTGCTTTCGAAAATGCAGCGGCGGGCTGTATAATATCCACCTGTAGCGAAGGTTTCACAGGCAGTGGAGGGCCCCTCTTGCTATCGAGACCCTCCACCTGCCTTGCATTTATTTAGGTACAAACTGGCCGGTAACCACCTTTTCATAAGGGGCTATTTTATCAAGCTCGCCGGCATCGCTGATGATTTGCTGTAACAGATAAAAATCCTTTTCCAGCAGTAAGGGGTCTTTTTTCCAGGTATTTTGTTCTTTGTAGTTCTTAATGGCGCTGACCAGTATTTCCTCGGGCTCATCCGGGAAGCTGGGTTTGATAGCCTTGGCTATCTCTTCGGGGGAATGGCTATCCACCCATTGTTGTCCCCGGTAGATGGCCTGAGTGAACTTTTGCACCAGCTCGGGGTTTTTCTCAATAGTGCTTTTTTTGGTGAAATAGGCGGTATAAGGCACTTCGCCGCTCTCTTTACCCAGGGAGGCTATTATATGGGCTTTGCCCTCCCTGGCCATGGTCGAAGCGGTAGGCTCAAATATGATCACATAATCGCCCTGACCGCCCAGGAAGGCCCCCGGCATGGCCGCAAACTGCATGGTGGTATCGATGAAAACATCTTTTCCCACTGTCATACCGTTTTTCTCCAAAACATACTCCAGGACGATCGCGGGCATCCCGCCTTTACGCCCTCCGATAATGGTCTTGCCTTTCAGGTCGCTCCACTGGAAGTCGGGGTCAGGTTCCCGGCCCATTAAGAAGGTGCCGTCACCGTTGGTCAATTGGGCAAATACCACCGCATAGTCTTCTTTGCCTTCATTGTAAACATACACGCAGGCCTCCGGGCCGGCCAGACCGATATCAGCCTGGTTGGTCAAGACTGCAGTCATGACCTTGTCAGCTCCCTGACCGTTGGAAAGCTCGATTTCCAAACCCACGTCCTCAAAAAAGCCTTGATGCAAGGCCACATACTGCGGGGCATAGAAAATCGAATGGGTGACCTCGCATAGCCTGACCCTGGTAAGCTCGCTGGGTGAAGAGCTGCAACCCGACAAAATCAGTGTGAAACCCAGCATTAGAACCAACAACAGTGCCATTAATCTTCTCATTGCCATTTCTTCTCCTCTCCTTGCCTGTGGCCGTTTTTTCTCAATACATAGCCTTCAAACCAAACTACTCCCTGATACATAAGCATGGCCGCGATCCCTAAAATGACCACGCTGGTCATGACCAGATCGAGTTTGAATACCTGCCCACCGTAAACGATAAGATATCCCAGACCGGCTTTGGAAACCAGGAACTCGCCCACAATCACACCAACCCATGACAACCCCACATTTACCTTGAG
>LFSQ01000067.1 GCA_001512785.1 Syntrophomonas sp. DTU019 | reverse complement strand
CGGTATCCTCTTTATCCACGTTTGTACATATTCCTCTAGACAATAACCTCGAATTTGTACTGGGCCAATTTCTTTAGATCCTCGTCGGACAGAGAATATTCCCGGTCCAGGAGGGTTCTCTCCACGGGGCGGCCGCACAGTTCGGTGGAAAGATAACGCAGGCCGTTGTCATTGAGCATAGTGACGATACATTTACGATCCGGATAACGCCCGGCGACCTTTAAGGCCGCAGCCACATTGATGCCGGAGGAGGGGCCGCAGAATATGCCCTCCTGGCTGGCCAGCTGGCGGGCGGTTTCCATGGCCTGATCCGAGCTTACCAGTACTATGCCGTCGACATACTGCAGATCCAGGATCTCCGGGATCAGTCCGTCAGCAATGCCCTGCACCCGGTGCTGGCCGATACGGCCCCGGGCCAGAATCGGGGAATCCTCGGGCTCGGAAATGAACACCTTGATATGGGGATTCTTCTCTTTTAAAAACTTGGCGATGCCGGTTACTGTGCCCCCGGTTCCCTGACACATGATGAAAACATCCACTTTGCCCTCAGTCTGCTCCCAGATCTCCGGAGCCGTGTGGTGATAATGGGCCAAAACATTGTCGGGGCGGACAAACTGCCCGATCTGGAACACCTGCTCTCCGTATTGCTGCTTGATGCGCTCTACCTCTTCCAGCACAAGGTCCACATCGGTTTCAGCCCCGGGGGTCAACACCAGTTCAGCGCCATAGGCCCGGATAGTCTTCTTGCGCTCCTCCGTCATGCCTTCAGGCATGACTATGATAACCCGGTAGCCTTTGGCGGCCCCCACCATAGCAGCAGATATCCCGGTATTGCCGGTAGTGCCTTCCAACAGGATCATGCCCGGTTTGAGCTCACCGCGCTGTTCGGCGTTCTCTACGATGGCGGCTACCACCCGGTCCTTTAGGCTGCCGCTGGGGTTGACAAATTCCATCTTCACCAGTATATCCGCATTTACATCAGCTGACAGCCGATTCAAGCGGATCAAGGGGGAGTAGCCTACTGCCTCCAGGACGCTGTTCTTAATCTTGCTGTTTTGATCCCACTTCATTGCTTAACCTCCACACCATTAGTATTAATGCCTGTTAGCTTTGTAAAAAAGCTCCCATTCCTCTCCGTAATACAGAGGCCTTACCAAACAGAATTCCTGTTCTTCAGGCTGGTTTGCTATGATATCCGGAAGCACCCGGGTTTCCTGCATATAGACCTCTTTGAGCAAATCTATGCATTGCTGCCGGTTATCGGGATTGCGCAGGGTCAATCCGGCTTGCTTGAGCTGTTCGGCAATGCGCTCATTCAAGCTGATCTCATAGTCTTCCAGGTAAGCAAAAAACTGCCGCCATGATTCCAGGCCTTCTTCCTGCTGCCAGTCTATGCCCGGGCACACGAAATGGCGGCATACCGATTCCCGGTAGGGCTGTTCCAGAACGCAGCCGCCGTCCACCTGGTGAAAGCGGCAGCGGTAACCGGTGCCATCGATCTCATTATTGACGGTGACTGAAGCATCCA
>LFSQ01000014.1 GCA_001512785.1 Syntrophomonas sp. DTU019 | reverse complement strand
TGTAAGGTGTTTATGGCTATATTTTACAAGGTTTATAAATGAAATTAAAACCCCTTCATTCAGCTGCCAGGGCCTTGTACTCTGCATGGCTGGGTTTTATTTGGTTTTAATCAGGCTCACCCTTCATAACAAATATTTAGTATTTTGCCAGGATTGTTTTTACAGCGCCGTTGCAGTGGTTTAAGATAAAGGATAACTACAATACATTATGCTGATACCTGCTATGGAAGGTGAATCTGCTTGCTCAGGGAAATCACGGTAACCTGCGGCCAGGGCCGTTTGGGAATACAGCTGCAGGCCATGCTGACCGCTGACGGTGTGGCGGTTTTTCTGACCGGCGGTGAAAAACCGCATGTCGGTGGTATGGCGATGAGCGTTCCCTGGAGTTCTCAGCCGGCCTTGAAACACCGCCCCCAAACCTGGGTAACACCCCGCTCCGGTCACCGCGATGCAGATGTGGCTGCTCTGGTGGCCGAATACCTGTGCCGGGAAACCGGCTGTTGTGCTGCAGTAATAGCGGGAATTCATATTGACAATGCTACTTCACAAGAAATAGATCTGCTGGTGCAGAACAGCCTGGCCGCAGCCGGGCAATTAGTTGAAAAGATCAAGCAAATGGTGGAGATTGATTATGCATAGAAACCTGCGTTCTTTTATCGAACAGCTGCGCCGTGAAAAGGATATTGTTGAAGTAATCGCTGAAGTTGACCCTTATTTGGAACTGGCTGAGATCCACCGCCGGGTGGTGGAAGAAGGAGGCCCGGCCTTATTGTTCACCCGCGTTAAAGGCAGTGCTTTCCCGGTGGTTACCAACCTGTTTGGTACGGTCAAGCGCATGGAAATGGCCATGGGGCCAAAACCGCAGGCGATCATCAGCCGGGCCGTCGAGGCCCTGCACCGCTTGCTGCCACCCCGTTTGGGCAGTTTATGGGGTGAACGCGGTTGGCTGCTGGATCTGGCCCGGGTCGGATTAAATTACGTACCCCCACACCGGGCCCCGGTTTTGCAGGAATCCATGCAGCCGGTCAATATCAAGGTCCTGCCCTGTATCACCAGCTGGCAGGATGATGGCGGACCGTTTTTTACCCTGCCCCTGGTCTATACGGAAAGCCCGATTAAAGCCGAACACAACCTGGGCATGTACCGCATGCAGGTATTCACTGCGACTCAAACCGGCATGCACTGGCAGATTCATAAAGGCGGCGGCTTTCATTATCATGAAGCCGAACAGCTTGATCAACCCCTGCCGGTAACGGTGTTTCTGGGCGGCCCACCGGCATTGACGGTCGCCGCTATTACCGCTTTGCCTGAACCAATACCGGAACTGCTTTATGCGTCATTCCTGCTGGGAGACAAAATCGCCATGACCAGAATAGCCGATCACCCTCATCCCCTGGTGGCAGAGGCTGAATTTGCCCTGTGCGGGGTGGTGCCACCTCATGTGCGCAGGCCTGAAGGCCCGTTCGGCGACCATTATGGCTACTATTCGCTGGTGCATGATTTCCCGGTTTTCAATATAGCGCGCCTTTTCCATCGCCGCGATGCCGTTTTCCCCGCCACCGTGGTGGGCAAACCGCGGCAGGAAGATTATTATATCGGGGAGTGGATGCAGGAATTGATCAGCCCCATATTCCCGCTTCTGATGCCCGGGGTCAAATCCCTGCGCAGTTATGCTGAGGCCGGGTT
>LFSQ01000001.1 GCA_001512785.1 Syntrophomonas sp. DTU019 | reverse complement strand
GCTTAGATCATTAAAGGGGATTTTCTTATCTTTTTAAACCCAAGGTATCTTGACGCTATCATTTCAGAGCTTTAAGCCCCTTGACCATTTAGAAGAATTTTCTAGATGCCGTATAATTCCCTTCCCACCATATAAGAATAAGAATATGGAGGTGAAGATTATGTATACCAGTCCAAGAATTTCCATTACTCTCGGGCTGGTCGGCCTGCTGGGGGTATTCTGGATCAGCAGGCTGAGCAGCTTATGGGGGCAGGATACCACCACTCTTGAGAAAGTAGCCTTTATCGCCGGCGGCTTATTGGTCTCATACCTGGGGTTGCACCTGATAGTCGGCTATTGCCGTAAAGGGATACGACGCTTTAACGAAATATTGGAGAATACCGCAATTGATATTCTTTTAGGGGGTATTGCCGGGCTTTTGCTGGGCATACTGGTGGGCGCGGTGAGCACCTATCCATTGTCGATGTTGAAAGGCCTGGGCAATTACCTGGTAATTGTGGTGTTTTTGCTCTGCGGGGTGCTGGGGGTAAAGATCGGCACCAGCAGGGCCAGTGAGCTGTTCAGCCTGCTGCCTGCTTTATCCGCTCAAGGCAATTCGGCTCAGCTTCCGCCAGCGGAAAGCCATGAACCCAAGGTCTTGGACACCAGCGCCATTATTGATGGGCGCATATACGATGTTTGCCAGAGCAATTTTCTGGATGGCAGGCTGATAGTGCCTACCTTCGTCATCGAAGAACTGCAGCACATTGCCGATTCCTCCGATAATCTGCGGCGCAACAAAGGCAGGCGCGGGCTGGAGCTGCTGTCAAAAATGCAAAAACATCCGCAGATAAAAATTGATATAATGGAGGCAGACATCCCGGAGGAGAAGGATGTGGATGCCAAATTAGTCAAGCTCTGTAAGCGTCTTAATGCCAGTATTATCACCAATGACTTTAATCTCAACAAAGTGTCAGAATTGCAGGGCATAAAGGTATTAAATATCAATGAACTGGCCAATGCGGTCAAGATGATTGTCTACCCCGGGGAAAACATGCATATCAGCATAATCAAGGAGGGCAAGGAGTCCGGCCAGGGAGTGGGATACCTGGAGGACGGAACCATGGTGGTGGTGGAGGATGCTCAAAATGACATCGGGCGGGAGCTTGAGGTGGTGGTAACCAGTGTGTTCCAGACTGCCGCTGGGCGTATGATTTTTACCCGCAAGAGCCGGGAAGATCACCAGCAACATCCTCCTCACCTGGAAAATCAAGTACAAGCGGTACGAGAGGTGAATTTATATGGATGACAACCTGCGGGTTGTGATAGCAGCAGCAGGTGTTGGCCGAAGAATGGGCGGGGGGATTAACAAACCGTACAGATTATTGTTATCCAGGCCGGTATTGGCCTATTCTATTGATGTCTTTGAAGCCCATCCGCAGGTGGATGAAATCATAGTGGTTGCTCACCCGGATGAGGTCGATTATTGCCAGAGCGAAGTGATCAAACCTTACGGCTATAAAAAGGTTTCGCGGGTGATACCGGGAGGGGCCGAGCGGCAGGATTCGGTTTGGGCAGGGTTGCAGAGCCTGGGCCCGGACACCGCTTATGTAGCTGTTCATGACGGGGCGCGCCCCCTGCTCAGCAAAGGGTTAATCGATCGCCTGCTGGAAGCCGCGCGGGAATGGGGCGCAGCCATTCCCGGGGTCACAGCCCGGGATACCTTAAAGAAGATCGACCGGGATGGTTTTGTGGCCCAAACCCTGGATCGCTCGGTAGTGTCAATGATTCAGACCCCGCAGATTTTTCAATACCAGGAACTCAGGCGGGCTTATGAATTCGCTTACCGGGATGGTTTGATAGGCACTGATGATGCCAGCCTGTTCGAGGTGTACATCGGCAGGGTCAAGGTGGTTCCCGGTGAAGACAACAATATCAAGATGACCACCAGCGAAGATCTATTGATTGCTGAAGCCCTGTTACGCATAAACCGCACATAACAGCAAGTAAGGGGAGGGTACGGTGCGCATCGGCATTGGCTATGATGTTCACAGATTGGTCGCCGGCCGCCGGCTGGTCTTAGGCGGGGTCGATATCCCGCATTCCGCCGGCTTGTTGGGCCATTCGGACGCGGATGTATTGTTGCACGCCATCTGTGATGCCCTGCTGGGGGCTGCGGCCCTGGGCGATATCGGCCGTCATTTCCCCCCCGATGATAACCGCTATAAAGATATTGACAGCCAGCTGCTGCTGGCCCGGGTGGGCCACCAAATACGGGAGGCGGGATACCGGGTGGCGAATATCGATGCCACCGTGGTTGCTCAAGAGCCTCGCCTGGCAGGCTATATCGAAGCGATGGTGGCCAATATCGCCAATTGTCTGGGCATTGCCCCCGGGCAGGTCAATGTAAAGGCCACTACCACCGAAACACTGGGCTTTGAAGGGCAGAAGCTGGGCATATCCGCGCAGGCTGTAGCCTTGCTGGAAAAGCTATAATATTTCCCCCCCTGAACGTGGCAAGCTATGAAAAAAGTTCAGGGGGAAGTCACATGAACCAGGGGAAAACGGCGATATTGCTATCGCTGTTGCTGCTTTTCGGCCTAGTGTTAATAGCCGATTTAATGAGCCGGCCAGCCGTCCTGACCAGCGATGAGCCCCGGGTGGTGATCAGCTACGGAGAGGATTTAACCGCCGCTCAACGCCAGGAAGTTGAGGCCTTTTTCCAAGACTGGCAGGGCGATAAAGAGGCCCGGATAATCACCGTCAGCAATGAGGAGGAACACCGCTACCTGGAAGGGGTGGTCGATAAAAGCCTGATCGGCAGCAAGGCCATTTCCAGTGCTTATTGCGAATTGCTGGCCAAAGGACAGGGGATTGAGGTCAAGACCAAGAACATCGAAGCCATCACCCCGTTTATGTACGCCAATGCCCTGGCTACAGCCGGAATTGAGGATGCCCGGGTTGTGGCCGCCAGCCCGGTGAAGGTAAGCGGCACTGCGGCCCTGACGGGAATGATCAAGGCTTTTGAACAGGCCCAAGGCGAGCCCTTGCCGGAGAAGGCCAAACAGACCGCACATAAAGAAGTAGCCCGCGTCTCGGAATTGGGGGAAAAGGTTGGCAAAGGCAATGCCGAAACCATCATTTACGAGGTTAAGCGCGAGGTGGTGGGTAAAGATATCACCGATCCGGAGGAGATCAGGGCTGTCATCCTGAGGGTCAGCAGGGATCTGCACCTCGATCTGGCAGCAGAAGATGTGGACCGTCTGGTACAGTTGATGCTGGAGGTGCAAAGCCTCAATCTGAACATTAATCAGTTGTCCGGCCAGCTTGAAAACCTGCATCGCGATCTCTCCGAAGTGAGGAGCAGCGGCAGGATGTTATGGCAGATGTTGCAGGAATGGCTGATGAGAATACGCTCGGGATTGGGCAGACTGGGCGATATATTTTAAACTGTGCGATATTTAAGCAGCAAACAAGCTCTTAGGGAGGGAGAATTTTTGAATCAAATCAAGGTTCGCTTCGCGCCAAGTCCTACTGGGCCTCTGCATATCGGAGGGGCGCGCTCGGCCCTGTTCAACTATCTGTTTGCCCGGCATTATGGCGGAGCCCTGGTATTGCGCATCGAGGATACCGATGTGGAGAGATCCAGCCGGGAATATGAAGAGGAAATCATCGCTTCCCTGCGCTGGTTGGGCATAGATTGGGATGAAGGGGTCGGTAAAGGCGGTGAAAACGGCCCTTACCGGCAGACCGAGAGGCTGCCCGTGTACCGGCAGTATGCAGAGCTGTTGCTTGAGCAGGGTGATGCTTATTACTGCTTCTGCAGTGAAGAGACCCTGGAGGAGGAGCGGCAGGCCATGCTGGCTCAAGGCGAAACCCCGCGCTATTCAGGGCGCTGCCGGCACCTTTCGGAAGAGGAGCGGGCCTCTTACCTGGCACAGGGCATTAAGCCGGCAGTGCGCTTTCAGGTACCCCCCCGGCAGATATATGTGGTCGATGATCTGGTGCGAGGGCGGGTCAGCTTCGAAAGCGATGGCATTGGCGATTTTGTCATAGTGAGATCTGACGGGCTGCCCACTTATAATTTTGCTGTGGTCATCGATGATGCCTTGATGGGCATCACTCATGTGATACGGGCTGAGGAACACCTCTCCAATACCCCGCGTCAGCTGATGATATACGAAGCCTTGCATTTTAAACGGCCGGAATTCGCCCACATTTCTTTGATACTGGGCAATGACCGCCAGAAGATGAGCAAGCGCCACGGGGCCACCTCGTTGATGCAGTACCGGGAGATGGGGTATCTCCCTGAAGCCCTGGTCAATTTTCTGAGCCTTTTGGGGTGGTCGCCTGAGGGTGAAGAGCAGATTATGGATATTGAGCAGATAATTGCGGCTTTCAGCCTGGAACGCGTGGCCAAGAGCCCGGCCGTGTTCGATCTGGATAAGCTGAATTGGATGAACGGGCAGTATATCCGCAGGCTGGATGTGGAGGTGCTGGCCGAGAGGGTCAGGCCATTCCTCATGGCTTCCCCTTATCGTGCGCAGGTAGAAGCCCTGTCCCCACAGCACTACCTGTGGTTGGTGGCCATGGTGAAAGACCGCCTGGTCAGCCTGAGCGATGTTGTAAAGCAGGTCAGTGTGGTGTTCGAGCCGGTCAGCTATGCTGCTGATGCCCTGGAGGTCCTGCAAAATGAGAATACCCCCCTGGTCCTGCAGGCTTTCATTGCATCCCTCCCGGAAAGCCTGGAACCGGAGGCTGTTAAACAGCAGTTGAAGATGATCGGCAAGCAGCACAAATTGAAGCCCAGGGATGTGTTCATGCCATTGCGCTGCGCTTTGAGCGGGCAGATGCACGGACCGGAGCTGCCCAGCCTGATAAGCCTGTGGGGGAAAGAGGAAAGCATCAAACGGGTGCAGCACAGCCTGGAGGTGCTGGCCGGTAAATAGAGGCCGGGCTTAAGTTGACATAAGGTTTTACCCTGCATATAATGTAAGGTAACTAATAATAAATATAAATGCTGGGAATGGGAGAAGTAGAGCTTCGATCGCTGCCAGAGAGAAAAGGTCACCGGCTGAGAGCCTTTTTACAGTATGAAGTTGCTCGAATATGCGCCCGGGAGCAGATATGCCGAAATGGGAGTAGGTGTATCCGGTTACATGCCGTTAACATGACAAGCGGGGCAGTTTATGGCCCAATTGGAGTGGAACCGCGGAAGATAGCCTTTCGTCTCTAAGAGACGAAAGGCTTTTATTTTAAGGAGGGGAAAAGATGCTTTCCATGTTGAAACAGGAAGTAAAAGTGGTGTTTGAAAGGGATCCGGCGGCTAAAAGCGTCCTCGAGGTCTTGTTCTGTTATCCGGGCCTGCATGCGGTCATTCACCACCGCATAGCCCACTTTTTCTACCGCCATCGCCTGTACTTTATAGCGCGTATGATATCGCACATTAATCGCTTTTTAACCGGAATTGAGATCCATCCCGGGGCCAAAATCGGCAAAGGCTTTTTTATTGACCACGGCAGCGGCGTGGTTATTGGCGAAACCGCCGAGATAGGGGACAATGTTACCCTTTATCAGGATGTTACCCTGGGCGGTACGGGCAAGGACAAGGGCAAGCGCCATCCCACTATAGGCAACAATGTGACTATCAGCGTAGGTGCCAAAGTACTGGGGAATATTAAAATCGGCGACAATGTCAAGATCGGCGGCGGATCGGTGGTCTTGAGGGATGTGCCTTCAAATTGTACAGTGGTGGGGGTTCCGGGGAGAATAGTGGTGCGTGACGGTGTTAAAGTGGATGAGGTGGATTTAGAGCACAATGTTCTGCCTGACCCGGTAGCGGATATGTTTACTGTGATGCAGGAAAGAATTGATGCTCTGGAGAAAAGAATAGCTGAAATGGAGAAAGGAGAACTCCCCGATGCGCCTTTACAACACGTTAGGAGGCAAAAAGGAAGATTTGCAAACTCTGGAACCGCGTAAAGTCAAGATGTATGTATGCGGTCCCACCACTTACAACTTCATTCACCTGGGCAATGCCCGGCCCCTGGTGGTTTTCGATACAGTGCGCAGGTATCTGGCCTACCGTGGATACCAGGTTACGTATGTACAGAATTTTACCGATGTAGATGACAAGATAATCAACCGCGCTAACGAGGAGGGGGCTGATGCCCTGGAACTGGCCCAGCGTTATATAAATGCTTATTTTGAAGACGCGGGGGCTTTGAACATCATGACCGCTGATGTGCATCCTCAGGTCAGCCAGCACATGGAGGAAATCATTGCAGCCGTGCAGGGCTTAATCGATAAAGGCTATGCGTATGAAATTGATGGCGATGTTTATTATCGTGTAAGCGCTTTCAAGGATTATGGCAAGCTGTCCGGGCGTTCATTGGAGGATATGCTGGCCGGGGCCCGGGTAGAGATCGATGAGCGCAAGGAAAATGCCATGGATTTCGCCCTGTGGAAAAAGGCCAAAGCCGGAGAACCTGCCTGGCCCAGCCCCTGGGGGGACGGCCGTCCGGGCTGGCATATTGAATGCTCGGTGATGTCCACCAAGTATCTGGGGGACAGCTTCGATATACACGGCGGCGGCAGCGATCTGATCTTTCCCCATCATGAGAATGAGATAGCTCAGGCCGAAGCCCTGACCGGCAAGCCGTTTGTGCGCTATTGGATGCACAATGGCTTTATAACCGTAAATAACGAGAAAATGTCCAAATCCCTGGGGAATTTTTTTATCCTGCGGGATATTCTGGCCCAATACCCTGCCGATGTGGTGCGTTTTTACCTGATCAGCACCCACTATCGCAGCCCCCTGGACTTTCATGACGGCAAGCTGGAAGAGGCCCGCAAAGCCCTGGGCAGGCTTAAAACCACCCTGCGCCTGGTGGAGGAATTTATGGAAAACGGCGCTGCTGCCAGCCCGATGGGTTCAGAGGATGAGGCTTTCATCCAATCATTGGAGGGCTTAAAAGCCGCTTTTGTTGAGGCCATGGATGACGATTTCAACACCGCCAAAGCCATAGGCCACTTATTCGAAATGTCCCATGTCATTAACAGCTTTGTATCCCAGGCGGATAAAAACAACCATGGCCATCAAGCTGCGGTAGGCCAGGCCTATCAGCTCTTCTTTGCCCTGGGCGATATACTGGGGATATTCTTTGAGGTGGGAAAACAGAGCCCTGCGGTGGTGGAGGAGGTTCTGCTGGTGCTGGCGGATCTGCGCAGCCAGGCCAGAGCCGACAAGGATTACTCTTTGGCCGATCAAATCCGGGACTTTTTTGCCCAAATCGGGGTACGGGTGGAAGACAGTCCGCAAGGCAGCCGTTTCCGTTACGAAGAAGCCCCATCCTTAGAGGCCCTGATTGAGCAGCTGCTCGCTTTGCGCGCGGCTTTCAAGAAGAATAAAGCCTTTGATAAAGCGGATCTGATCCGCGACCGGCTCCGAGCAGCAGGGGTGATCATAGAGGACACCCGGGAAGGAGTACGCTGGAAGCTTGCTGATGCCTGAAACAATCGAGGAAAATGAGTTAAAACAGCTTTCTGCGACGGTTTTGGCCTTTATCGGCGACGCGGTGTTCGAACTGCTGGTGAGATCACGCCTGGTAGCCCAGGGCCACAGAAAGGTCCGGGAACTGCACCTTGACACGGTAGCCCGGGTCAAGGCCACCAGCCAGGCCAGGATGATGCAGGTACTGTCTTCCTATCTTACCGAAGCGGAACAGGATATATTCCGCCGCGGCCGCAATGCCAAAAGCAGCCTGCCGCGCAATGCCGATATGGCTGATTACCGGCTCAGTACCGGCTTTGAGGCGGTTTTGGGATACCTCTATTTAAAAGGGGACCTGGAGCGTTTGCAGTACCTGGCCGAACTGGCCTTAAACAGTGAAGAGCAGGCCTGATAAAGGCGGTAAACCGGGGAGGGTTAAAACCATTCCCGGATTCTACTTATATAAGAATATACGGAGAGGGGCTATATAGAATTGATTATAGTTAAACCGCAGGTGCTGGTCCCCTTAAATGCTTTGCATGGAGACATCGAGAAAAAGCTGGAAAGATACGCCCGGGTTTGCTACAAATCCGAGCAGCAGATGAACCCCGAGGGAGATCCGGAATTCCTCCAGCGCATTATCAAAAGCGGGCATGAGTCCATTGTGGAGCATGAAAAAGCCACCGTCATGTTTATCATCGACCGCGGGGTTTCGCACGAGATGGTGCGGCACCGGGTAGGAGCGGCCTATTCCCAGGAGAGCACGCGCTACTGCAGGTACAGCCACAGCAGATTCGGCAGTGAGATAACCGTTATCGAGCCATTTTTCTTCACGGAAGATGAGGCTGCTTATCAATTGTGGGCTGAATCCTGTAAAGTCGCGGAAAGGAATTATATGGCCCTGCTGGAGATGGGGCGCAGTGCCCAGGAAGCCAGGTCCATTCTCCCCAACTCGCTTAAAACTGAAATCGTGGTAACTTATAATTTTCGCGAATGGCGGCACTTCTTTCGCCTGCGCTGCGATGCAGCCGCTCACCCGCAGATGCGCCAGGTGAGCATTCCCCTGTTGCTGCATTTCAAAGCCCATCTGCCGACGCTTTTTGCCGATATCGCTTATGACACCAATTTCCCCCCGGCATATTATGCCGCCATCGTTCCTACTGATGAAATGTTTTGCCCCCTGTAGGGCCTAAAGATCGAAGGGCTGGGCAGCATCCCGGCGGTTGCATACTAAAGGCGCATTAAAACCGCAGCCCGGGGCACTATGGGGAAAAAGGGGACAGCAAATTGAAAGAGAAATTGGTCGGTATCAACAGCATTATGGAGGCTTTAAAAGGCGGCCGCAAGATCCATAAAATCTATGTGCAGGAAGGCCGGCAGGGCAAGCGCCTGGCCGATTTGCTGGGCCTTGCACGGGCTAAAGGGGTATTTGTACAAACGGTTGAGAAACGGCAACTGGACCAGATGTATGCTCAGGGGAACCATCAAGGGGTGATCGCTACAGCAGAGCAGTACCCCTATGCCAGTGTGGAGGACATGCTGGAGCTGGCCGCAACCAGGGGGCAAAAGCCTTTATTGCTGGTATTGGATGGCATAGAGGATGCCCGCAATCTGGGGGCCATCATCCGCACTGCCGAGTGTGCCGGGGTACACGGTATTGTCCTTCCCCGGCATAATGCCGCAGAGGTTAACGAATACGCGGTACGCAGCTCGGCCGGAGCAGTTGAACACATGCTCATAGCCCGTGAAACCAACCTGGTCAATGTGCTTAAAGATCTCAAAACCCGGGGGATGTGGGTGATAGGCCTGGAAGCCGCTGCTGTAGATTGCTACTACCGCACTGCTATACCCCTTCCGGCGGCAGTGGTAGTAGGAGGCGAAGGCAGAGGAATCAGGCGCCTGGTGAAAGAGCAGTGCGACCTTTTGCTGAAAATCCCCATGTTCGGCCGGATCAATTCCCTGAATGCCTCGGTAGCAGCCGCCTTGATCCTGTACGAGATCGTACGTCAGCAGGAAATGCAGCCATAAATGGCCTTCAAAAGCGCTTCACCGGCAGTAAAAAAATGGTAACTGCCTTTTGTTGGTGTCTTGACGATAATAGTGGGACTGGCTATAATAAATTTGATGTCTGAAGGCTAGCCTTGAGTTTTGCGGTGCCCAGAACTAACAACGGAGGCAATAGAATGCCAAATTCATCCATCGCTGCCAAACAGTACTTTCTAACCTACGCCGAAATGCCCGACGAAGACATTGTGGATTTGGCCCAGCAAGGTGAGCAATTTGCTGTCGAGTTCCTGGTGGACAAGTATAAGAATTTCGTGCGAGCCAAGGCCCGGTCGTATTTTCTGATTGGCGCTGATAAGGAAGACATCATTCAGGAAGGCATGATCGGCCTTTTCAAAGCGATCCGGGACTACAAACTGGACAAACTCACTTCATTTCGGGCTTTTGCGGAATTATGCATAACCCGCCAGATAATAACAGCTATCAAAACGGCAACACGACAGAAACACATTCCCCTCAATTCCTATGTATCCCTGAATAAACCGGTGTATGATGAGGAATCCGATCGCACCCTGATCGATATCCTCTCTACTACGCGCATTACCAATCCTGAGGAAATAATCATCAGCCGGGAAGAGTTTGTCTTCATTGAAAAGAAAATGGGCGAGATATTGAGCTCCCTGGAGTGGAAAGTCTTAATGGCCTACCTGGAAGGCAAATCCTACCAGGAGATAGCGGTTGACTTAAAAAGGCATGTTAAATCGGTCGATAACGCCCTGCAGCGCGTAAAACGCAAGCTGGAGAAATACCTGGAAGAACGGGGCGAATTGTAATCCATTAGGCCCCGGCACTTTCACCACGCCACGGAGATAAAAACATCTCACCGCCAGCTTTGAGGTGAGACTATTGACTTTGCTCGGTGCAGCGTATAAAATATTACTTGCTGAGCCGAGCTAGCTCAAGGGTAGAGCAGCTGATTTGTAATCAGCAGGTTGCGGGTTCAAATCCTGTGCTCGGCTCCAGAAATCGAACCTGGAGGGATACCCAAGCGGCCAAAGGGGGCAGACTGTAAATCTGTTGGCTCAGCCTTCGAAGGTTCAAATCCTTCTCCCTCCACCATGACGCGGGATGGAGCAGTTGGTAGCTCGTCGGGCTCATAACCCGAAGGTTGCCGGTTCAAGTCCGGCTCCCGCAACCAAGCCCTTATAGCTCAGTCGGCAGAGCGCATCCTTGGTAAGGATGAGGTCACCGGTTCAAGTCCGGTTAAGGGCTCCACTTGGCGGCGTAGCTCAGTTGGCTAGAGCATACGGTTCATACCCGTAGTGTCAGGGGTTCAAATCCCTTCGCCGCTACCATGAAAAAACGAAGTGGGAGTTTCTCTCACTTCTTTTATTTTATTTATTATTTGGGTAAAATATTGTTGGCTGGTTTATTATACTATTACCCAAATTGAAAGGGGAAAGGTGAGAGAACAGATGGCAAAGGCTAAATTCGAAAGGACGAAACCCCATTTAAACAT
>LFSQ01000087.1 GCA_001512785.1 Syntrophomonas sp. DTU019 | reverse complement strand
TTCAAAAAGTACTCAATAGCGGTTTGATAGGGGTACTTTTTCAGTGGTCTCGGACGGTCCTTATTGTCAACTTTGTAAAAAGTTGACAATAAGGACCGTCCCCATTTGTCACCGTCCCCATTTGTCACCGTCCCCATTTGTCACCGTCCCCATTTGTCACCCGTCCCCTTGTCAGATATTTTTTCATATAGAAATCGAGCCTGGGTGATACTAAAATAGAAAAGGATTATAATGGTTGAGGTAACCATAAGTATAAAAAACACCGCGATGAGGAGGTTGGCTATGCAACATAGCCCCAAAAGAGATGAAATAGAGGAACGCTTCAAATGGAATCTGCAGGACATATACAAGGATGATGCCGCCTGGGAAAGCGATTACGAACAGATGAAGGCTATGCTGGTTGAGGCTGCGCAATTGCAGGGAACCCTGGGGCAGTCAGGTGCACAGCTTTTAAACGGGCTCAGGCAGATAGAAGCAATTGATCGTCTGGGGGACAAGCTGGTGGTTTACGCCAAGATGCGCCGCGACGAGGACAATACCGACAGCCGTTATCAAGCCCTTTATGACCGCGCTGAAGCCCTTATGATAGAGGCCAGCAGCACGATGTCCTTCGTTACTCCGGAGCTGACTGAAATACCGGAAGAAACCCTGCAGCAGTTCATGGCCGAAGTGGAAGAGCTGCAGCTGTACCGCCACATGTTTGACGAGATTTACCGGCAAAAGGAGCATGTACTCTCCAGGCCTGAGGAGAAAATCCTCGCCCAGAGCGCTGATCTGGCCCTGGCAGCGGGAAATATATTTACCATGCTCAACAATGCCGATATCAAGTTCGGGACGATACGGGATGAAAACGGGCAGGAGGTAGAACTGACCAAAGGGCGCTATGGACGCTTTATGGAAAGCCATGACCGGCGAGTGCGCGAGGAGGCCTTTCACACCCTTTACAGCGCTTATGCCAGGCTTGAAAACACCCTGGCGGCGTCGCTGTCAGCCAGCGTAAAAAAGGATGTTTTCTATGCCCGGGTGCGCAAATATCCCTCGGCCCGTCATGCCTCTCTGCAGCAGGACAATGTGGATGTACAGGTTTATGACCGCTTGATAGAGGCGGTACACAGCTACATGAAGGAGATGTATCGCTATCTGGAACTGCGCCGCAAGATCCTCAACCTGGACGAACTGCACATGTACGACATATATGTTCCCCTGGTAAAAGAGTACCAGGTGGAGGTTCCCTATGAAAAAGCCCAGGAGCAGGTTTTAGAAGCCCTGCAGCCCCTGGGCGAGGAATATCTCAGCATTTTACAAAAGGGTTTTAGCGGGCGGTGGATAGATGTTTATGAAAACCAGGGCAAAACCAGCGGGGCTTATTCCTGGGGCTGCTATGACACCCATCCTTATGTGCTATTAAACTATGACAACAAATTGGATGATGTCTTCACCCTTGCGCATGAAATGGGCCATGCCCTGCACAGCTATTACTCCAACCGCCACCAGCCTTACGTATACAGCCAATACCCGATCTTTTTGGCTGAAGTGGCTTCAACGGTTAATGAATCACTGCTCATCGATTACCTGCTCAAACGCAGCCAGAACCGTGAAGAGCGCATTTACCTGATCAATCACTATCTGGAGCAGTTTCGCGGCACGGTTTACCGGCAGACCATGTTCGCCGAATATGAAAAAATCATCCATGAGATGGTCGAACAGGGTAAGCCCTTGACCACCGAGGTGTTGAAAAATGTCTATTATGATCTCAACCGGCTTTATTACGGACCTGAAATGGTAGTAGACGAAGACATTAAGATGGAGTGGGCGCGCATTCCCCATTTCTATTCCGCGTTTTATGTGTACAAGTACGCTACCGGCTTCTGTGCGGCTACCGCCATCAAGGAACAGATCCTTGATGAGGGTAATCCGGCGGTGCAGCGCTATAAGGAATTTCTCCAAGCCGGGTCTTCCGACTATCCGGTGGAAGTGCTGAAAAAAGCCGGGGTCGATCTCACCTCGCCACAGCCGGTGCAGTCGGCGCTCGATTACTTTGCCCGCCTGGTGTCCGAGTTGGAGGAAGCAGTCAGCAGTTGAGAATAAAACAGCGGCCAATCTGTGGCAAATTTGTTGCAATGGTGATAAATGACGTTTCGTATATCACTTTAGAAAGGGTATAAGATATGCGAAACGTCCTTTGTTGTGTGGCGTGCCCAGCCAAGCACGCATCATCTCGCCGGTGAAAGTCCGGTCGGGGTAAACGCC
>LFSQ01000047.1 GCA_001512785.1 Syntrophomonas sp. DTU019 | reverse complement strand
TATGCTTTTTATTTTTTATTCGGACTTTTTCAGTGGTCTCGGACCGTCCCCATCTGTCACCCATCTGTCACAGAACTGCCCCAACTGTCACCCACCGCGGGGGGACAGGTTGTGTCACCGCCTGTCCCCGCTTAAACTACAGTGGAATACAATTCCAGGCCGGCTTTAAAAGCCTTGAGGTTGACCTCCAGGGCTTTGGAGGGCACATTGCGTTCGATGGCCTGTTTCACCTTATCTACCGGCAGACCTGTGGCAGCGGTTAAAACACCTAACAATACCACATTGGCGGCTTTGACATTGCCGCAGGCTATGGCGGTTTCGGTAGCATTTACCATCAGGGTATTGGCAACCACAGCTTTGATGCGGTCTACAATATCGTCCGGGTATTTGACCTTGCCGCTCATCACCGGCAGGGGGTCGATCCTCTCATTGTTGACAATCACCCGGCCGTCAGGCTTCAAGTATTCAAGCCAGCGGGCTGCTTCAATCTTCTCGAAGGCCAGCAGTAAATCGGCATCGCCTTTTTTAATAATGGGGGAATAAACCTTCTCGCCGAAGCGTACCTGAGAAACCACGCTGCCGCCGCGCTGGGCCATACCGTGAATCTCGGATACTTTTACATCAAAGCCCATGCGCACGGCTACATCGGCCAGGATGCGGCTGGTCAAGAGCGTTCCCTGACCGCCAACTCCTACTATTAAAACATTGGTTACCTTCCGCTTTTCCATGTTTATCCCTCCACTACCTTAATGGCGTCGAATTTGCATACCTGCGCGCAGAGGCCGCAATTCACGCAGGAATTCTCGTTGATAATGGCTTTGCGTTCCGATTTAACCGGGGAATCCAGATAAACCAGGCCAGTGCAGCCCAGCCTGATACATACTGAACAGCCATTGCAGATCTCTTGATCGATATAGTATTTTTCCCTGGCAGGCTCATGAGGAATGAGCACACAGGGGCGCCGGCAGATTATAACCGAGGGCTCGCGCCGGTTCAGCTCAGTCTCCAGGGCTGCCTGCAGTTGCTCCAGGTTAAGGGGGTCAACCACCTCTACATGTTGAATGCCGATGGCTCTGACCAGTTGTTCCAGATCCAGGCGCTGAGTAGGCTCCCGGCGTATAGTCCGTCCTGTGGCGGGATGATCCTGATGGCCGGTCATGGCCGTAGTCTCATTGTCCAGAATCAATACCGTTGATGTTCCCTGATTGTACACCACATCTATAAGAGCGGTGATACCTGAATGTACAAAGGTGGAGTCCCCGATCACTGCCACTACTTTATTGCCATAATCAACCCCGCGGGCTTTTTCCAGGCCCAAAGCGGTTCCTATGCTTGCCCCCATGCAAATGCAGGCATCCATAGCTTCCAGGGGCGCAATAGCACCCAGGGTATAACAGCCGATGTCTCCCATCACCGTCAATTTCATCCTCTTTAAGGTGTAAAAAACGCCGCGATGCGGACAGCCTGCGCAAATCACCGGGGGACGCCCCGGCACCTGAGCGCTGAGCCCGAATTTATCGCTGTTGTCCACCCCCAACAGCTTTTCCTCGATCAGTTCCGGGCTGTACTCGCCCAGCAGGGTGAACAATTCCTTGCCTTCCACCTTGATTCCCAGGGTTCTTACAAAATTCTCTATGACCGGTTCCAGCTCCTCAACCACCACCAGCCGCTTTACCCCGGCCGCAAAGGAGCGAATCAGCTTCTCCGGCAGGGGATTGACCAAGCCCAGTTTAAGGATAGAGACATCGGGCATGACCTCTTTAACATATTGATAACAGATCCCGCTGGTGATGATGCCGATATCCGTATCTCCCCATTCGATGCGGTTCAATGGAGTTGTTTCGGCATATTCCTTCAAGCCCAGCATGTGCTTTTCCACCTCGATGTGCCGGCCTTTGGCAAAGCCGGGCAGCATCACATACTTGGCGGCATTCTTTTTATAAGCCGGCAGTTCCCGGGATTGTGGTTCACCGGTCTCAACCAGGGTTTGAGAGTGGGCCAATCTGGTAGTGATCCTCAACATAACCGGGGTGTCATACTGCTCGCTCAATTCAAAAGACAGCTTGCAGTAATCCAGGGCTTCCTGGCTGTCAGCCGGCTCGATCACCGGCAGCTTGGCAAATATGCCGTAGCCGCGATTGTCCTGTTCGTTCTGCGATGAATGCATGCCGGGATCGTCAGCCGATACCAGTACCAGACCCCCGTTTACACCAGTATATGAAAAGGTATATAGAGGATCGGCGGCCACGTTTACGCCCACATGCTTCATGGCCACCAGGGTTCTGGCCCCTCCGATGGAAGCCCCGGCACCAACCTCCATGGCAACCTTTTCATTTGGTGCCCATTCCGCATAAACCCCCGGAAATTTCGCAAAACTGGACACAATTTCCGTGCTGGGTGTGCCAGGATAAGCCGCAGCTACAGTTGCTCCAGCCTCAAACGCTCCCCTGGCAATGGCTTCATTGCCAATCATCAGTTCTTTCATGATAATCCTCCTTAACCCTATGCAATATACAAAAAAGCCTCCCACCCCGACAAGGATGCAGAGACATAACCCGTGCATATCACGGTTTGACCAGCAATTGACTCAAATGCATGATAACACAGGTTAACTTTTTGTGTAAATAACAATTAGCTCCACTTGTTCCCGCATCTGGTGGCATCCCAGTTGATCAAGGCCTGGCTCACCAGGCAAGCCATATGATAAACATGGGCCAAAGAACCATAGGTAATGGGGCGAGCCGTACGCTGATTCTGTCTCACCCCAACCACCCCGGTAATGGCCAGCTCTCCTACTGCAGGCAGGCGCTTGCCGACCGCCTTAGCCGGCAATATCGGCCCCCGCCGGACCTTTATGGTACCAATCTCCACCTCAGTCCCCACCGAAGCGTCAATAGCGATCTCGAAGCGGTCATGATGGGCTTCCTGTATGAGGCGGAGTTCACGGGGAATATTGGAGGCGTGCAGGGGGTGATCCAGATCCCCGTAAACCGGCACCGAAATACCAGCCTGATTGAGCATTGAACCGGTCAAGGGCCCAAAACAGTCCAGAACATGACGGTCTGATCCGATGCACAGGATAACCGGTGGACCGGTAATATCCTTTAAGGCATCATTGATCACCGCTTGCAGCTGTACAGCAACACCGGCTTCAGTATAATGCTTGCTAAAAAGTACCATAAATCTCTATCATCCCTCAATTTCCTGCAAAACCGCCTTTAAGGCCTGGATAAAACGCCGGTTTTGCTCCATGGTGCCAATGGTTACGCGAATAGAGGTGGGGCATCCAAAGCTTTCACAGCTGCGGACGATTACCCCTTTATTAAGCATGTTGAGAAAAACCGTTCCGGCATCCCGGCCCAGGTCGATAAATATAAAATTGGCCTGAGTAGGGGTGTAGTTAAGGCCCATTTCAGCCAGGGCCTGATATAAATAGGCTTTGCCGGAGCGATTTAATTCCAGGCTCAAGGCAATATGATCGACATCATCCAGGGCGGCCATACCGGCATATTGCGCCAGGCTGTTGACATTGAAAGGCTCCCTCACCCTTTCCAGGGTGTTGATTATTTCAGGGCTGCTGATGCCATATCCCAGGCGCAGGGCGGCCAAACCGTATATCTTGGAAAAGGTCCGCAAAACTATGGTCTGAGGCCTTTGGCCCAGCATTGCTTGAGCGCTTTCATAGTCTGGATGGTCCACATACTCGCTGTAAGCCTCATCAACTACCAACAGCACATCCCGGGGAAGCTCTCTGACAAACTCGCCCAGGGCCTGCCTGGATACAATCGTCCCGGTAGGATTATTGGGGTTGCATATGAATACCAGCTTGGTGCCCGGGCTGACCTGTTCCAGCATGGCCGGCAAATCATGGGTATTATTGCGCAAAGGAACCTTGATGCAATTAGCCCCCATAACTGTACTCACCAATTCATACTCGGCAAATGTGGGATAGGCCAGTATGACCTCATCGCCGGGATTTATAAAAGCCTCTGCCAGCATTTTCAGAATCTCATCGGAACCGTTGCCAATTGCGATACATTCCGGGCCTATATTTAGCCTGGCAGCCAGCATGGCTTTAAGCTCGAAACAGTAGCTGTCCGGGTAAATATGTATATCATCCAGGTGTTCTATAATGGCCTGTTTGGCCAGTGGCGCCGGCCCTAAAGGGTTCTCATTGGACGCCATTTTAATGACATCCGTTAAGCCCAGTTCGCGCTTTACTTCGTCAATTGGTTTGCCAGGCACATAGGGCTTCAGATTGAATACCTGTGCCCTGGCCCGGCGGGCGATAAAGTCGTCCATCGCCAAACCTCCATTGCTCGATTAATACTCTGTCTTTTTCACCTGGCCGCGGCTTTCTGCCTCAGCAGCATAACTTAGGTATAACGGGCTAAAAACACAGGTGTTTCTTCCGGTTGGTCCGTTAAGAAACACCAGCATCAAGGCCAATTCGATTGCAACCCGCACCGTCCTATACTAGCCCAGTCTCTCCAGTATAAACTGCGGCAGGGCGAACGCCGCCTGATGAATCTGTTTATTGTAATATTTTAAACCATCGATAATGGCTGTGTCATCAGCGATGTGCGCCGGATCATGAGTCTTGCTGGCAGCGGTAAAAGACCAGGGACCGCTGACGTAAGTGGGCACAGTAGCCAGGTAAACCCGGGTTATGGGGAATATGTCCTTGAGATTGCCAACAATGCTGGCAAACAACTGCCCATAAAACAGGGGCGACTCCGACTGCACCACCAGCATGCCGTCATCAGCCAGTGCCCGGTATACGTCCTGGTAAAATGGCCGGCTGTAGAGCTGCACGGCCGGTCCTACCGGATCAGAGGAATCCACCAGAACAACATCGTATTTTTGCTTGGTTTCATGAACGTAGTTGATGCCGTCATCTATAATCAACCTGGTTCGGGGATCATCAAAACCGCTGGCTACCCCGGGCAGGAAAACCTTCGATGTTTCCACCACCCTCTGGTCGATCTCCACCATATCCACACTGGCCACCTTGGGGTGCTTCAGCACTTCCCTTAATGTGCCCCCGTCTCCTCCGCCAATAATCAGCACCTTCTCGGGACGGGGATGGCTCATCAAAGGTACATGGGCAATCATTTCGTGATAGATAAATTCGTCTTTTTCGGTATACTGCACCGCTCCATCCAGTATCAGGGTACGTCCCCATTCCTCCAGCTCGACAAACATCAATTCCTGAAAAGGTGTGGTCTCCTGATGGAGTTTTTGGACAACCTTCCACTGCACTGAATACCCCGGGGTATTCTGCTCACAAAACCAGTGTTCTGCCATGATGTTACCTCCCTAGCCAAGGATTATTCATCCAGGTCAATCAAATCCCGTAAAATATTGACATTATGCTCTATATTGAGCTGGTCTTTAAAATCTATGGCCAGCAACGTAGCTTTTATAATATCATCGATCTCACTATGGTTGGCTCCGGGCTGCCACTTTTTCAACAGCTCTACCAGCTCACTGTGCTCCCGCTTAATCATGACGGTTTCCAGCAGGTTGAGCAGAAAATCCAATTCGCCGCTGTTAATCCTGCCATTAATGAATAAATCCATTATCACTGAGGCAGTGTCGTCATAAAGCAATTTCCATTCAGAATTGGTTGGCATTGTCAGGCCATCCTTTCCGCATCTTTCATGGTTTGCTTCTGCAGGTCGAATTGAATGGGAATGCGCACCCCGCTGCGGCCATCCCGGTTCTTTTCAATAACTATATAGTAGTTGGGGTTGACATATTTCTTCAAATTCTCATCTTCAACCAGGTCTTCTCGGGGTATTGGGCTCAGTTTCAGCATCAGGTCACATTCGTTTTTCATGCGCTTGGCACCCTGCAGGGTACCGTCGGGATTGAGCTGTACCAGACACATTACCGCTATCTGCAGGTTCTGGGCCAGCATCTTTTGCGTCTTGATGATCTGCTCCAGCATTTGCCATTCCTGAAAGCGCGGGTCGTACTTCTCCATGCGCCCGATATAGTCGATGATCATCAGGCTGATCTTTTTTTGCGTCTTGAATTTGCGCGCAATGGATATGGTTTTTTCCGGGGTTAAATTGGGACAGGGATAAGAATAGAAACCGCTGCTGCGCAGACGCGAATAACCGTTTAATATCATGGAAAGCTCATTTTCGCTGATGTCGCCGATGCGTATGCGGTCATGCTCGATCGAAGACAGTATTGAACCCCATCTGAGGGCGATCTGCTGCCGGCTCATTTCAGTATTGAGATAGAGCATGTTGACGCCCTGGTCAACGGCTACCGCTTTGGCGGTATGCAGGGCAAAGGCGGTTTTCCCATGACCGGTCTGAGCCCCCAATATGATCAGATCACCGGGCTTATAACCCAGGGTAATGCGATTGAGGCTGTCAAACCCGGTGGTCAAACCATCCAGGGGAATTACCCCTTTATGAACCTCCTGTATCTCCCGAAAGCGCAGGAAACGCCTTTCTACCTCATCATAACCCAGGTTGGCCATGTCCTCGGGGGTATCGATATGATCATCGATCTCCAGGGCGGTCAGGTTGGTAAGCTTCTCTTCCGCTGCCATCAGCAATTGCTCCACATCCTGGTCGCTCTCACTCTGCAGGTGTTCCATGCTTGTCTTTAAAAACTCCACAAACTTGCGCACCCTGGCCTTGTCCCGCACCCTTTTGATCCAGTACTTTATGTTCTCGTCATCAATGTAGTGTTCCACGATATGCTTGAGTTCTTCAATATCCCGGGTGCTCTTCAACAAACCCAGCGAGTGCCCTTCTTTGAGCACCTCCACATAGGTGGGCCTGATTTCGCGGGCGAACAATGATATGGTCAGTTCAAATATGGTGGCGTGCTTGGGTGAATAAAAATCGGCGGCAGTGAGGCTGTTATGGGCCTCTATGCAGGCCTCTTCAGAGTGCAGCATGGAAGACAGCACCCTTTTTTCGCTTTCCAGGTCAAACATGATCTCATCTGCTAGTTGTTGCCGAATACTGACAGCCATAAGTCACCATCCTAAATATAAAACGGGGATGTTCCCCGTTTTTTATTATACCTTAGTTTTTATATCCTCGGCATTGGGTGGTATGTAAATTTCATAATCAACCGATGGTTTGGGTTTACTGCCGGAACGTTGGCTGCCATCGGCGTTTTTGCGCTTCAAAAGCTTGTAGCTGCGCATCTCGGCCTCTACTTGCTCCAATTGGCGAATCTCCTTGCTCATCCAATTGGACAAAACACTGTCCACATATTCCAGCCCCCCGCTTTTGGTGCGCTGGCACATTATCTCGCCGGCTTTCATGATCATAGCATGGGAAAAGCCCCAATCATAACGCCATTTCTGATAAATACGGCGCCTGGCCTCAGCCCCCATATCAATGCCGGTGAAAGCCCCGAATTCAATGAGATCCGGATCAAAGGCCTGAACGCGCTGCGCCAGGTTGTTGCCGCGGTCCACAAAGCGGCTGAAGTATACTTCCATACCGTCCAGACTGGTAATGGCGTACCGCTTAATATCTGTAGCAATGTGGCTGATTTCGCGCGGGTTCTTGATGTTGCGTTCGAAACACAGCTCCAGCATGCACAACAAGATTTCAGGCTTAAGGGCCATATCCCCCAGCCAGCGGCGCAGTTCGGCTACCATGGTGGGGCTGATCAGACTGCCGGTTTTCTCGGCGATAAAATCCGCCACCTTCTTAAAATCGGCCTGATTGACGCCGTTATTGTTGTTGTGCAGCTGTTGTTCCTGCAGCTGCAGCTGCAGCTGTTCGATTTGATCCTGATAATCTTTGATAATCTCCTGTACCCGGGCAGGCACCGCTTTTTCACCCTGTTCGGACAGCTGGGGATGATCACGAATTATCAAGCACTCCAACTTGTCCAATAAAGGCTCAATATAAATGGTCTTATCCACCGTGCCTTTACCCGGCTGAGACAGAGCGATTATACCCAGTCGCTGCAATCGAGCCAGTTTGCGCGCCAGCTTCTGTTTGCTCAGGCATGGACATACCTGCAGTATTTTGCCCATTTCTACCCCGGTGTGGTACAGTGGCTTGCTTTGCTGGTAGGCATACAAGATGGTGGTGATCATCCCTATGTCGTCGGTAGTCAGATCTAATTCCTTGGAATACTCAAAAATAATGCCGGGTACATTGACACTGCCCCAGCGCATCATCTCCAGCAATGCACACTTGTCAGCCATTTTAGAACATTCCTCCAAGCAGCAGGTAAAGGCATTATAACATTACATCCAGGAATCTAACAAGGCAAGCAATTTTATGTTTAATAACCATTGTTAACCATAAATAGCGCTCAACCACCATTGGTTTTGAATGCCGACAAATTTTAGAGATTTTTGGCCTTGACGGATACTGATTTCCATTATTTTGGTATACAGCAAAATTATACAAAGGCCGGTCGGTTATCATCAAAAACCCTGCTGCTGCAGCTGCTGTTCAAGCAAGCGGATGGTGTCGATTATCTTATCATAACGCCCCTCTTTCCAGTTCTCCTTGAACAGGTCATGCAGCTTCAGCGATAAGGAGAGGTAGGCCTGTTCAGCCTGCATAGCCTGCGGCACCACACTTTCGCGATACTCCATCCTGGCATCCATGCCTTCCATGGCTCCCAGGGTGAACTCATCCAGCCACTGCGGGATGTAAACCGGCACATTCATTTCCGTACGGAAGTACTCAGCCAGAGAATTCAAAGACTCATCTTCGCCGTGAACCAAGAAAATCCCTTTAGGCGGGGTTACGAAATTTTTTACCCAGTTGATCAGGCCTTTTCTGTCGGCATGGGCGGAATAGGCCTCAATGTACTCAATATCCGCTTTTACGGCCACCTTTTCACCATGAATGGTTACCACCTTTTCACCGCTTAAAATCCGTTTACCCAAAGTGCCTTCAGCCTGATAACCCACAAACAATACCGTAGCTTCCGGGCGCCACAGGTTGTTTTTCAAGTGATGCTTGATACGCCCTGCTTCACACATGCCGCTGGCTGAGATGATGATGGTATTGCCCTGGCGAAGGTTGATAGCCATCGATTCTTCCTGGGTTTTGGTAAACTTGAGATTCATCAATTTCAAGGGGTGCTGGTCGCCGTTTTCTTCCACATAGCGGCGGGTGGCATCATCGTAAAACTCGATGTGTTTTTGAAATATCTCAGTGGCGGCGATAGCCAGCGGGCTGTCAATATACACCGTGATCTCCGGGTCCAGCTTGCCCTCTATATTGAGCAGGAAAAGATCATACAGCAGATCCTGGGTTCTCTCCACGGCAAATGCCGGAATGATCAAATTGCCGCCTTTGCTCATGGTCCTGTTGATGACCTCTAACAGGGCCTCACTGCGACTGTTCAATTGAGGATGATAACGGCTGCCATAAGTGGACTCCATGATAATGTAATCAGCGCTTTCGATAGTAGTTGGGTCCTTAACGATAGGCTGCTGTATATTGCCCAGGTCACCGCTGAACACCAGCTTTAAGCGTTTGCCTTCCTCTTCTACCCACAATTCCACAATACAAGCCCCCAGTATATGCCCGGCATCGCGCAGGCGCAGCTGTACTGAAGGAGCCACCTCAATTATCTCGTCCTGATTGATGGAACGGAAATGCTTGAGACACTTATGTGCATCATCAACAGTATAAATGGGTTCAATGGGGGGCTTGCCGGCCCGGCTTAACTTACGGTTCTTACGCTCCACCTCAGACTCCTGTATGTATCCCGAGTCAGGCAGGAGGATTTCGGCCAGCTCTTCAGTGGCATGACTGCAGTATATGGGGCCTTCAAAACCATGCTTGCACAGCTTGGGAATCAGGCCGATGTGATCGATATGAGCATGAGTGGCGATAAGGAAGTCAATAGATTTGGGGTCGATGGTGAAATCCTGATAATTACGTTCCTGCAGGGTTCTGGGACCTTGAAACAGACCACAGTCTACTGCGAACCTGGTTTCTCCGGTTTCAATAACAAAAAATGAGCCGGTTACACTACGGGCAGCTCCTAGAAATCGCAGTTTCATTTGCTACGCCTCCGCTATCCTTACTGCCCTTCATTATACCGCAACTCATCTGATTACACTGCAACAATTTTGCGGCCCCGATGATGCCGGGCCAGGCTCTGAAAGCCCTGGTAGAACTCAATGATCTCCATTTTGATGCGGCTGATATGCTTGCTGCTGATGGCCTGTTCCAGATTGGCAAAGCCGTTGCGGCCAAATTCCTTTACCGCTTCATTGCTGTCCAGGTCTTCTATCAATTCAGCGTAATTGTTGTGCACCTTTTCGAATAAAGCGTAATACAGCTCTTTGATCTGTATCACCCGGCGGGTTATGTGAGAAATATCGATATCATCGCCTTGGATGAGGCCAATCAGGCTGTTTAACAGGTTATTGAGCAGTTTGTTGTGAAAAACCGCCACTATAACCTCACGCTTGTACTGCTTGCACAGGAGGTAGCGCATGTATTCCAACAATTCCCGCTGCGCGGCGGGGGCCAGCTTTTTATAATGGGTGAGGAATTCTATGTCTTTGAGCCCAAATTCCGTATACAGCGAAAAAACCCCCTTTGTATTCATACAAAAGGGGTTCAACCCAGTATAAAATAATTCCTTCAATGAAATAACGCGATATTAGTGGAGAATTCCTTATGTTTCGATGGTTTTTTTCCGCTTTCCGGTAAGTTTGTCGTGTTTTAGGCTTTTCTATGTCGATTGAGGAAATTGCCCATTCGGGAAATAGCCTCTTCAATGTTGCTGACGCTGGAGGCGTAACAGCACCTGATATGGCCTTCTCCGCAGGCGCCAAAGGCATTGCCGGGCACAACCGCCACCTTCTCTTCTTCCAGCAGCCTTTCACAGAATTCCTCGCTGCTCATGCCAGTACAGCGAATGGAAGGAAAGCAATAAAAGGCCCCTTTGGGTTCGAAACAGCTCATGCCGATATCATCAAAGCCCGCCAGCATGATACGGCGCCGGTAATTGTAGCTTTCCACCATCTTTTTCATTTCGTTTTCCCCATTGCGCAGGGCTTCTATGGCCGCTTTTTGCCCCATTATGGAAGCACACATAATGGAGTACTGGTGGATTTTCTTCATGGCACTGATTATGTCCGGGTGCCCGCAGGCATAGCCGATGCGCCAGCCGGTCATGGCAAAAGCCTTGGAAAAGCCGTTCAACAACACGGTGCGGTCGCGCATCCCCGGCAATGAGGCGATAGACACATGGCTGCCGTTATAGGTCAATTCAGAATAAATCTCATCCGCAATCACTATAAGGTCATTTTTGATGATAATATCGACCAGGGCCATCAGGTCTTCTTTGTGCATAATCGCCCCGGTGGGATTGCTGGGATAAGACAGGATCAAGATCTTGCTGCGCGGTGTAATGCATTTTTCCAACTCTTCGGGCTTTAACCTGTATTGATCACGATTAAAAGTCTTCACCGGCACTGCTTTGCCGTAAGCCAGCACAGCCCCGGGGGCATAACATACAAAAGACGGGTCAGGAACCAGCACCTCGTCACCGGGCTCAACCAGAGCCCGCAAAGCCAAATCTATAGCCTCACTGACCCCGATAGTGACCAATATTTCGTCCTCGGGCGAGTAGCATACCCCTATCTTGTGCTTCTGGTACAGTGCAATTTCCTCTCTCAGTTCGATAAGTCCATGGTTGGAGGTATACATGGTATACCCCTTCTCCAGAGCATGAAAACAGGCTTCGCGTATATGCCAGGGGGTGACGAAGTCAGGTTCCCCTACTCCCAGGGAAATGACTCCCTGCATCTGTGAGGCCAGGTCAAAGAATTTGCGAATGCCTGATGGAGGCACGGATTTGACCACACTGGAAATGTATTTCTCCATGCTGCTCACGGACTGATCACCAACCTTTCATCTTCACGGGCATCTTCAAATACAAAATTGTCTACCTTGTACGTCTTCAGCACAAAGTGGGTCACTGTGCTCTGTACCTCATCCAGGGTAGAGAGCTTGTGGGAAACGAAGGCAGCGATTTCTTTTAAATCGCGCCCGTCTACGACTACGGAAAGATCATATGAACCGCTCACCAGGTGCACACTGCGTACCTCAGAGAACCTGCATATTCTCTCTGCAACCCCATTAAATCCCACTTCTCTTTGTGGGGTCACCTTGACCTCGATAGTGGCGGTCACTCCGTCGCTTCCTATTTTGTCCCAGTTTATGACGGTATTGTAACCCAAGATTATCTTATCCTCTTCCATTTCCCTGATAGCTCTGACAATGGCTTCTTCCTCCGCGCCCAACATGGTGGCGATCAATTTGGGGCTTAACTTGGCTTGATGAGCGATCAGATTGAGGATTTGTTTTTTCAGTTCCACAACGATTCCTCCTCCTTGGGTGCCAGGCACCACAGTTATTCACTTATTCACTCCTGGCTGTTTAATCATAGGGAGTTTACCCTGTGTATCACTGCAAATAAAAAACCCTCATCCTCAAGGGACGAGAGTTTCTCCCGCGGTACCACCCTAATTGGCTTTAAGCCCGACTCATAGATGTTAACGGCAACGCCGTCCGGCTTACTACTCGCGTATTCACCGGAACTCCCAGGTGGCTTTCACTACCCGCCTGCACCGGTTTGCACCCTTCCCGGCTCTCTTTAGGCCAAGCTGAGCAGTTACTCTTCTGATCATCGTTTTAATCTATTAAATTGCTTCATTAGAGCATGATAACATGTCATGACTCGGCCAGTCAAGCCATCGTAAAAATATGATAGCGTCAAGATACCTTGGGTTTAAAAAGATAAGAAAATCCCCTTTAATGATCTAAGC
>LFSQ01000124.1 GCA_001512785.1 Syntrophomonas sp. DTU019 | reverse complement strand
TGGTTACATTATGAAAAGGCCATGTTCTAATTTGAAAAACATGGCCTTTTTTGACGGTCTGGGGGCTGTCCTGTGAGGACAGCCCTCTTTTAACTTTTACTCCAGGTGACCCTTTGCGGGATCGAGGCTCAGGATGTTACCGGGTTGATAACGCAAATCCAGGTAATCCATGGGGTCGGTGCTGCACACGGAGACAATGCGAATGCGGTTGTTTCCGGCGCTTTCCGCCAGCACATGGCCGCCCGAGGCCAGGGGAATGCTGATACGGTCAGGTGTTTCGCGGGAAACCAGGCTCATGGGATCAAGCGAGTACATCATCATTGTAAAAGCCCCTTTTGTCCTTTCAATTGATTGATCTTGGCGATAGCATCGCGAATACCTCCAACTGCATCGATGAGACCGCATTTCACCGCGTCTTCACCTACCAGGACGGTACCGATATCCCTGGCCAGGCTGCCGGTTCTGAACATCAGCTCGCGAAAGGCTTCCTCGCTGATATGGGAATGCTCCACCACAAAACGCACCACCCGGTCCTGCATCTTGTCGAGGTATTCATAGGTCTGGGGGACACCGATTACCAGGCCGGTCAAACGTATGGGGTGTATGGTCATAGTGGCTGTGGGCGCAATCAGCGAATAGTCTGCACTAACGGCAATAGCAGCCCCAATCGAATGCCCGCCGCCCATCACGATAGAAACCGTGGGCTTGGACAGCGAGGCTATCATCTCGGATAGGGCCAAACCGGCTTCAACATCCCCTCCCACAGTGTTCATAACGATCAACAATCCCTTGATATTTGGATTTTCTTCCACTGCCACCAGCTGGGGGATAAAATGCTCATACTTGGTAGTTTTGTTCTGCGGCGGCAACACCATATGCCCTTCAATCTGACCATTGATGGTGAGACAGTGGATATCACTTTTGAAAGCCGGAACCTCGGGTGTTCCCAGTTCTTTGAGGGCATTGATTTTCTCTTCCTGATTAGGTTCTTCCTGATTGGGGAGGCTTGGCTCTGTCAACGGAATTACCCCTTCCATGATAAATTCTGTATTTAGCATACCCCGGGCTGATAAAACCTACACCAAATATCGCGGTGATCAAAATTCTGCTGCTTGCCAAGATTCGGTTATGTTTCGGAAGCCTTGTGCTATAATTTACTAAGCAGTTTTGTGGGAGGTATATGATTTTGACCGTGATTCAAGCCATAATCCTGGGAGCAGTACAGGGACTGACCGAATTCCTGCCGGTGAGCAGTTCCGGTCATCTGGTGATTTTCCAAAACCTTTTGGGTTTACAGAACACCCCGCTGGCGTTCGATGTGCTGGTTCATATAGGGACCCTCTTGGCGGTTTTTTTCGCCTTCTGGGATGATATCGCCGTACTTTTGCGAAAACCCTGGAGCAAATTAACATTTTTAATAATAATAGGCTGTATTCCGGCTGCGATAGCCGGGTTTTTGCTGGAACCGATTTTTGAACAAACCTTTAAATCCCTGCTGGTGGTAGGAATCGGATTGCTGATAACCGGAGCGGTGTTGATGCTTTCGGAGAGATGGGCTACGGCCAGGCCTGGTTTAAAGGAAGTCCAGGAAACTACCTACTGGGATGCCTTGTGGGTAGGTTTACTGCAGGCTATTGCCATAATACCGGGGATTTCCCGATCAGGCTCAACCATTTCGGCCGGTCTTCTGGCAGGCATGGAACGGCCATTTGCGGCGCGTTTCTCCTTCCTGCTCTCTATCCCGGTTATTCTGGGGGCAGGACTGGTGGAATTGAAGGATTTGGGCGGCCATGCCTTAGCCTCCATACCAGTCGCCTCTATGGCCGCAGGTCTGCTCTCCGCGGCCTTTTTCGGTTATATAGCTATCAAAGTAGTGCTGCGGCTGGTCAATCAAGGTCGCCTGTCGGTTTTTTCCTGGTATGTGTGGGCCCTGGGGATAGTCACCCTGGTGATGTACCTCAGCTAATCGGCTTGATATTTGGCCTGAGTTAGGGTAGGATTTCCTGTATCACAGGAGAAATTTACCATACAGATTATCTGCCTGATACAGGCGTGACAAGGTGGCAGACATCCATGGCAGGCAAGAAAAAAAGCAGCTCCAGCACCAGGACGATCAAGGTAACTGCTCGGGCTGAGCCCAAGTCGCCCGGTGCTTTGGAACATCTCAAATATGATATCTTATCACTGGTGGCCTTTACCCTGGCGGTTTTTTCCTATGTCAGCCTGCGCAAAGCCCAGGGGATTCCGGATGACAGCCGCATTATCGGTTGGCTGGGCACAGGCATCAAGGCCGCTCTGGAGTATGCCCTGGGCAGCGGAGCGGTATTGGGGCCTCTGTTTATTCTGGGGTGGTCAGCCCACCTGGGGATTAGAAAAAAAACCTGGTCCACGCAAATGTGGGGCTTAAGCATAATCGGGTTGGTCTCTATATTACTGTTCGCGGTCTATAAAACCCCCTCGGGGATGAACCCCTGGGAAGCCGGACAGGCCGGTCTGGGCGGCGGCTACCTGGGCGGAAGCATGGCTTACCTCTTAACCCGCCTGGTAGGCCATATAGGGCTGAATATACTGGCATTATTCGGCACCCTGGTGGGCCTGCTCCTGCTGGTGGACCAGCCTGCAGCCACCATCTTCAAGCAAATGCAGAAAACCGCTGCCCTGGTTAAAGCCCGGCTGGACGAGGTCATGTTTTATCGGGATGCCGGCGAGGAAAGCGAGGCCAATTCAGCCAGCCCGGCGCCAGTGATCATTGACAGCAGCACCGCATCTCCTCCCCGGGAAGAGCATTCCCCGGTTCCGATTGTAGACATACAGCAGCCCCTGCCAGCGGCTGCTGCTGCGGACAGCGGAGCCGTGCCGCCATTACGCACCTTCAAAAGCAGAACCCGCCAGGAGGATGACTATTGCCTGCCCCCGCTGGAACTGCTCAGCGATGTCAGCAGTGAGCGCCTTATTGACAAGAAGAATATAAAAGAAAGCATCGCCGTTTTGGAGGAGACTTTTGCCAGCTTCGGGGTGGCGGTGAAGGTCAATCAGGTAAGCTGCGGCCCGGCAGTGACCCGCTATGAGCTGACCCCGGGACCAGGGGTAAAGATCAGCCGCATCATCAGCCTGGCTGATGACCTGCAGTTGAATCTGGCTGCGCCCGGCATCCGCATAGAAGCCCCTATACCGGGCAAGGCGGCGGTAGGGATTGAAGTGCCCAATCGCAAAATAATGAGTGTAGGGCTGCGCAGCCTGATTTCATCCCCGGCTTTCAAGAAATTGAAAAGCCCGCTGGCTTTTGCCCTGGGGGAGGATATAAGCGGCAACCCCGTAGTAGCCCGCTTGAGCGACATGCCTCATTTATTGATCGCCGGTTCTACCGGTTCCGGCAAGAGCGTATGTTTGAATTGCATTATTATGAGCATGCTGTATAACAGCAAACCCACTGAGCTGAAATTGGTTTTTATCGACCCCAAGATGGTGGAGCTGACTGTATATAACGGCATCCCTCATCTGATGACCCCGGTGGTGACTGACCCCAAAAAGGCCTCCTTGATCCTGCGCTGGATGGTGCGGGAGATGGAAAAGCGCTATCAGCTTTTCGCCAGGAGCGGGGTGCGCGACATACAGCGTTATAATCAGATAAGTCCGGACAAATTGCCTTATATAGTGATTATCATTGATGAGCTGGCCGACCTGATGATGGTGGCGCCGGTAGACGTGGAGGATGCTATCTGCCGTCTGGCACAGATGGCCCGCGCGGCCGGCATGCATCTTATCGTAGCTACGCAGCGGCCATCTGTTGATGTGGTCACCGGGATCATCAAAGCCAATATCCCTTCCCGAATCGCCTTTGCCGTTTCCTCTCAGACCGATTCGCGCACCATACTCGATAGCGGTGGGGCGGAAAAACTGCTGGGCAAAGGGGATGCGCTGTTTTTGCCTGTAGGTGCGGCCAAACCATTTAGGATTCAGGGGGCTTTCGTATCGGATCGGGATATAGAAAATACGGTGGAATTCATCAAAACACAGTTTAATGCTGATGAAAGCGCAAGCGAGATGGAGGAACTGGAACTGCTCGATGATGAAGATGCCAGTTTAACTGATGACGAGCTTTTCTGGGATGCGTTAAAAATCTTTGTGGATAGCAAAAAAGCCTCGGTATCACTCCTGCAGCGGCGGTTGCGGGTGGGCTATGCCCGGGCTGCCAGGTTGGTGGATATTATGGAGGAAAGGGGCTTGATATCCGAACAGGACAGCAATAAACGCCGTGAGGTTTTGATAGATCAGGAGCAATTTGAAAAGCTATACGCCAGGAATAAACTATGCTAGTATGAAAAATAGACACCATTGTTTAGTAAGGGGATCAATATGCGATTAACCTTCCGGGAAAAGGAAATCCTTGGTTTGCTCAAGCAAGAACCCCTTATTTCCCAGGAGGAAATTGCAAAAAGGTTTGGAATTACCCGCTCTTCAGTAGCTGTGCACATATCCAATCTGATGAAAAAGGGCGTAATCCTTGGCAAAGGCTATGTGCTCAATGATGTGGTTTCGGTTGTAGTACTGGGGAACTGCTTGCTGGTGATTGATGTAGAGGATGAGGGCGGGACATCGTCAATTGACATCAACTGGGGCGGATTTGCTTTTGCGGCCAGTCAATCCCTGGCTGACTTTGGTTCAAGTGTAAAAATAGTATCAATTATAGGCGATGATGAACAGGGAGAACTGATTCTAAAGCAGTTATCCCAAAAAAAGATTGATATTTCCAATATATACCGTCACAATAACAAGCGCACCACCCGTCAGGTCAGACATAATGGGGAATTACTATTTCAAGAAGGCTTTTCCCCGGATGATTATGAAAAAGTGTTAAATCTAAGGGAATGGATAATATTCAACTGCGAGTGGTTGGTGGTGGAGCCGAGTTGGCAGGAATATGTACATCGCAAGGCTATAAATAAAGATGCCGAAAAATTGCCATATCTCTGTACTTGTTTGAGCCTGGAAGCTGATCAGCTCATCCCCTATTACCTGAATGGTTTTAATTTATTGGTAATTGGTTTGGCGGATATAATTCAGTTCAATAATTATCGAACCCGCATTCAGGAACTGATAGAAGCGGGGATGGACCACTGCATTGTCACCGATGGCCATTCAACCGTAATACATGTGAACCACCGCGGTATGCAGGAGTATCCCTTGTTGCCCAATCAATCCTTTCATCACGCCCAACATTTGCTGTATTTACTATGTGGTATGGTTTATGGCCTATCCAACAGCTATCCCCTGCGGCAGGCCATTCGCATGGGTGTCGGTACGGCGTCTATGGCGTAGCCATACCAGACCACAACCTGGATTGACCAAAAAGGAGTGGAAAGCATGCAATTTGGTCAAGTTTTTAGGGAGAGAAGAGAGAGCCTGGGGCTGACTCTTGAACATATTGAAGAAGAAACCAAAATACGCAAACTGTATCTGGATGCGATCGAAAAAGAGCGGTTTAATATCTTGCCGCCAAGGGTGTATGCTACCGGGTTTGTTAAAAAGTATGCGCGCTACCTCAATTTGGATGATCAGCTGATGGTAGCATGGTTCGTAGAGATAGCTTATGGTCATGAAGATGAGGAGCAGTTGACAGAGCCTGAACCCCGCAAAAGTCTGGGGGATTTTCCCTTGCAGGCCTTAAATTGGCGTAATGTAGTAGCTGCCGGGGCTTTTCTCCTGGTGGCTTTATGGGCCGGCAACATGATTGTTGGGGCCATTTCCGATCGTAGCCCGGATGTAGCCCAGAATCCCCCCGTGCAGCAGCAATACCCGCCGGCCAACGGGTCGAATAATCAGCAGGAGAATACAGTCAGCGATCCGGCTGCGGAAGCACAGGATATGAGCGCTACGGTGCGGGTGGCCGCTTTAAGCGACTGCTGGGTGAAAGCCATAGTAGACGGGGAGACTGTGTTTTCCAGTACCATGACCGCCGGCCAGGAGCAGGTTTTTGAAGGCCGGGAGGCAGTTTTGTTAACGGTTGGCAATGCCGGGGGTATTGAGGTCTATTATAACGGTGAAAAAATTGGTCCCCTGGGGGAAAGCGGCGAGGTTGTCAAAAAGGAATTCCGAGTAGCTCGCTTAGATCCATAGCAAAGGGTTGCTGCAGTGAATATAGGCCTGATTAGTCTGGGATGTTCCAAAAACAGGGTAGACAGCGAAATAATGCTATACCGGCTGAAAAGGTCCGGTCATAAATTGGTATCCCAGCCCGAAAAAGCAGATCTCATAATAATAAACACCTGTGCTTTTATAGAGGAAGCCCGTCAGGAAGCAGTCGACCGGATCATTGAGACCGGTCTGTTAAAGAGCCGTGGTAACCTGAAGTATCTTGTAGCAGCAGGGTGCATGGCGCAGAGATATGGATCACAGTTATTAGAAGAACTGCCTGAACTGGACGGTGTAATGGGCATTGCCCATTGCGGTGAAATTGATAAACTTGTCGAGGCTATTCAGTGCGGACAGCCTGTGGTGGCCTGTGCCAAACCTGAACCGCAATCCCAGGTTTTCAGCGGACGCATACTCACCACCCCTCCAGGCATGGCTTACCTGCGTATTGCTGACGGTTGCGACAACCGCTGCAGCTATTGTGCCATACCCGGTATCAGGGGAGCCTTGCGCTCGCGCAGGCTCGAGGATGTGTTGGAGGAAGCACGCCGTTTGGTATCCGAGCAACGGGTGCAGGAACTGGTAGTTGTAGCCCAGGATACCGCCGCTTATGGAACCGACATTTACGGGTGCCCATCCCTGCCCGGACTGCTGCATGGCCTGCAGCAGATAGAGGGCTTAAGCTGGATCAGGCTGATGTATCTGCATCCCGCCCACCTGGATGATGCCATTATCGATGCCATCGCATCATATGATAAAGTGCTGCCCTATCTTGATATCCCCGTACAGCATGCTTCCGATCGCATTTTGCGCCTTATGAATCGCAAACACGACAGCACCCTTTTAAGGGCTTTGTTGGCCAAACTGCGGAGCAGGATCGATCGCCTGGTGCTGCGCACTACGGTTATGACCGGGTTTCCCGGCGAGAGTGAGGATGATTTTAAGCGCCTCTATGATTTTATCGCTGAATCAGCTTTTGATTGGGTAGGGGCATTTTGTTACCAGCCGGAGGAAGATACCGCAGCTAAAAGCATGCCCGATCAGGTGCCGCAGGATATCAGCCGGGAGCGCCTGGAACGCATCATGAAGCTGCAGCATGGCATTACCCGCCGCAAGAACATTGACAGGATTGGAAGCTTAGAGCCGATACTGGTTTCAGAAAAGCTTTCCAGCCAGCTCTATATTGGCAGGGGTTATTACCAGGCCCCGGAGGTTGATGGCATCACTATGATCAAAAGTACCCGGGCGCTTCCCACAGGAAGTTTTGTGCAGGCAGTGCTTAAGGCGGTGAGGAACTACGACATGATCGGGGAAGCATTTGATGAAGCTTCCCCATAGCGGGACTGTCGGTTTCCGGCCTGGTCTTAGATAAAGCCAACCCATCTGGGACTTTCATCCCAGCAGCTGTATATGCTGCAGAAGCCGCTTAAGGCGGTTTTTATCCTTTCTGGGACTGGTTATTTTGCCATATATTGTGCAAAGTTAGGGACTATGGTCTATGTTATAATTACTGGGAAAGGGGCTGGCCGGTATGAAGAACAGTAATTTCAAAATTGCCATTTCCCTGATTGTATTCGTCATATCCCTGGCATTGCTGGTGGGCGGTTATCAGTTATATATGAAGTACGGGCTGATTGACCCGCTCAAACAGCAGCTGGAGGCCAGGCCTGCGGTAGCCAGTGCAGCCATATCCAGAAATGAAGGGCAGTTCGAGGTGGCCCTGCAGCTTCAGGGGGTGGACAACCTGCAGGAGGAATACCAGGCCATACAGGCAATTCTCAATAATACTTTAAAAGAAGGCTCATACCGGCTTCACCTGAGCAATCCGGTGGATGAACGGCTTGGCGCGGCCTATCTGCACCTGCAGCCGGCCATATATGAAGCAGCCGCCAATCACAGTTTTGTATGGCTGGACAAAACCTTGAGCCAGTATGCGGCCGAGACCGGGCTGGCCTATCAGCTTTACGTCGATGACCGTTATCTGTACCTGCAGCTGGCTGCCGGAGAGCAGGAAATGTACCGCATTGTTGAGCTAAATACTGCCGGAAGATCACTGCATGAGGAGAATTAGACTTGAAAGAATACCTGGTGGGGATAGGAACAGCGATTTCGGTTTTTCTGGTAATGATTGGCTACAATATCATGCCATTGGTGCTATTTGGCGGATTGGCCGTGGTTTGCTATATGTTCCTGAATATGCAAGGAGTACTCCGCTTCAATCATCTGGGTTCACAGAACGGCAAAAAGCGCTTAAAAGAGGTTTCCTTTGATGATATCGGCGGGCAGGACTCAGCCATCAACGAACTGGGCGAAGCCCTGGAGTTTCTGCGCAGCCCTGATTTGATCCGCAAGATGGGCATTCGCCCCTTAAAAGGCGTACTGCTGGTTGGCCCGCCGGGAACCGGAAAAACCCTGATGGCCAAAGCGGCTGCCAATTACACCAGTTCGGTATTCATGGCTGCTTCAGGCAGCGAATTCATAGAGATGTATGCCGGGGTGGGGGCCAAACGGGTCAGGCAGCTGTTCAATGAGGCCCGCAAAAAAGCCGTCAGACAAAGCTGCCACAGTGCCATTATTTTCATCGATGAGTTGGAGATACTGGGGGCCAAGCGCGGCAAGAACAGCAGTCATATGGAATATGATCAGACCTTGAATCAATTGCTGGTGGAAATGGACGGCATCAATCCTGATGATACAGTGCGCGTGCTGCTTATCGGGGCGACCAACCGGGCTGACATGCTGGACCCGGCCTTGTTGAGGCCGGGGCGCTTTGACCGCCAGGTGCAGGTCAATTTGCCGGATAAAATGGGGCGCAGGAAAATACTGGAGATTCATACCCGCAACAAGCCCCTGGCTGATCGCGGCTGTCTGGACGAAATAGCTGCAGCCACCTTTGGGTTTTCCGGGGCTCATCTGGAAAGCCTGGCCAATGAAGCGGCCATACTGGCAATGCGTGAACAAAGCCCGGTGATCTTGAGCCGTCACTTTAATGAAGCCATAGACAAGGTGATTCTGGGGGAGAAGCTGGAACGCAAGCCCTCCCTGGAAGAAGTGGAACGGGTCAGTGTACATGAAAGCGGCCATGCTCTGTTGAGCGAAACCCTGCTGCCGGGTTCAGTCTCCTCAGTGACCATTGTCCCGCGCGGTCAGGCCCTGGGCTTCATGCGCAAAAAGCCGCCTGATGACCAGTATTTGTACACCCGGGAGCAGTTGGAGAAAGAGATCATGATAGCCCTGGGAGGGGCTGTAGCCGAGGAGATCAAATACGGCAACCGCAGCACTGGAGCCAAGGGGGATTTCAAAGCCTGCTGGAATACCGCCCGGCAGATTGTTGAAGCCGGATTGTCCTCCTTAGGGATAGTACATGCCGACGACCTGCCGCAGGAGAGCCTGTTTGAAGAATGCAAGAACATAATTGTGGAGCTTGAGCATAAGGCCGTCAAGCTGCTGCTGGATAAAAAGGAGGCCCTCTTTGCCCTGGCAGCCAGCCTGCAGCAGGAAGAGACCATTGAAAGGCAGCGTTTTGTAGAGATCATCAATTAATGATTATAGGGATTGACAAGAGGGGAGACGCAGGACCAGGGACTGGTCCCCGCGTCTCCCATCGCCATATCATCAAGGATTTAACCTGCCCGCCTGCAGTATGCACCAAGCCCATCGGTATGATATCTCGATTGGCCGGTTGAACGCCATTGCCATTAACCCTGGCTGTTTGAGCATATTTCCGCTGCGAAGTAATCTTATCACCCCTGGCCCCATTGGCCGCGAATCATCTTAAGCTCTGTGCCCGCAATCCGGCGTTATGCCGGTGTTGAAAGAGCCAATACCATTTTGCTTCACCTTCTTTCCGGTGCACAAAAACACCATAATAGGTTTTGAACTGCCGTGTTATAGGCCTGGCAACGGGGTTTTCATGGCAGCGCAGCCAAACAGGATATCCATGGCTTTACGCAGTTGTTGCGTCCTATACATATAAAATGCTTATAATAATAGGGATGGAGCTAAGGAGTTGAGAGCAAAACGATGCACAAGGCTTATATAATATCAACAGGAACTGAGCTTTTGCTCGGCAGTACGGTTGACACCAATTCCATGTTTCTAGCGCAGAAACTGACCGAATTGGGATTTAAAGTGATGGGCAAAAGCATTGTCGGGGATAATCGCGATACTATGCAGGCTGCTTTTAAAACCGGGCTTGAGATGGCCGACCTGGTAGTTGCCACAGGCGGTTTGGGGCCTACCCGAGATGACCTGACCAAAGAGGTGGTATGCGAGCTTTTAGGCTGCGAACTGCAGATCGTAGAAGCTGAGCTGGAGGCTATCAAACAATTCTTTGCCAGGCGCAAGCGAAAAATGTCCGAGAGCAACCTCAAACAGGCCATGTTTCCGCCCGAAGCCAGGGTTTTACACAACCGTTTGGGTACTGCTCCGGGGATGTACCTGGCCAAGAATGGGAAGATAGTGGTCTTGCTGCCCGGTCCCCCGCGGGAGATGCAGGACATGTACCTTTCTGCCGTAGAGCCCCTTTTAAGCCAGGAAAGCGGCCTTAAGGGAGCAAAGCAGCACACCCGCATAATAAAGGTTTTCGGTCCCGGTGAGTCACAGGTGGAGGATTTGCTGGGAGAGATCCTGGACAAACAGCAGGATTATGGGGTGGCTCTTTTGGCCCAGGAAGGGGAATTGACCATCAAGCTCTCTGTCGATAATGCGGATGGGCAAAAAGCAGAACAGCGCTTGGATGAGCTGTGCAGCCGCATCACCGCTGCACTGGGAGACAATGTGATCGGCAGCGATGAAGCTAGCCTGCCCCAAGTAGTGGCCAGCCTGCTGTCACAAAAGCAGCTGTCCCTGGCGGCGGTTGAGTCCTGCACCGGTGGATTGCTCAGCAAAATGATAACTGATTTGCCGGGCAGCTCCAAATACTTCTGGGGTTCAGTGGTATCGTACAGCAATCAGGCCAAACAGAGCCTGGTAGGGGTGAAGGAGACAACTTTGCAGGAATACGGGGCAGTGAGCCGGGAAACGGCTGCTGAAATGGCCCTGGGCATAAAGCAGCTCTCCGGTGTCGATATAGCCGTATCCATAACCGGGATTGCCGGGCCGGACGGAGGCAGTGAGGAAAAGCCGGTGGGGCTGGTATATATTGGCCTGGCTTACAAGGATAAGGTGAATGTGAAAGAAATGCGCTTTGTAGGTGACCGCATCGGTATTCGCACCCTGGCCGCGAAAAGCGCCCTGGATATGGTGCGCCGATCCCTTTTGACCGAGGAGGGGGCAAAATGAGGGCTTTTATCGCCATTCCCGCGCCTGAGGTCATCAAAGATCAGGCCGAGCAGGTCAGAAGGCTGCTGGCCCAGACCAATCCCGATGTGAAGTGGGTTGAATATGATAATTATCATCTCACCCTGAAGTTCCTGGGCGATATCGATGATCGTCAGCTCAGGGAGGTTAGAGACCGCTTGTACCAAGTGGCTGAATACTGCCCGCCTTTCTACCTCAGAGTAAACGGGTTGGGCTTTTTCCCCAACAAGCGCAAGCCCCGGGTGGTATGGATGGGGCTGAACGGAGATATTGAAAAAGCGGAATTCCTGGCCGAACGCATCGATGCTTATGTTCAGGATCTGGGGTTTGAACCCGAAAAAATTCACCGCTTTCACATCACCCTGGGGAGAATACGGTCTGAGCGCAATGTTGAGGAACTGTTGAATAAGGCTCGCCTGTTGGAAGCTACCACCAGATCAAATCCATTTCCCGTACAGGCTTTTTATCTCATGGAAAGCCGGCTTAGCAGGGAGGGGCCGCACTACCGCATTGAGCAGGCTTTCGCCCTGCGGGGATGATAATTGCCATAATTTAACAGAAAATCAATTGACAGCAGCACAAGCCTTTGTATATAATCAGTTTAAGCGAACATATGTTTGAGGGGGAGAGCCGGTGGATAAAGCGGAGAATAACCAAGGCAAGATTGAAGCCATAAACAGCGCGATTAGAAATATTGAAAAACAGTTTGGCAAAGGGGCCATAATGCGACTGGGCGAAAACCCGACCATGAATGTGGAGGTTATTTCCACGGGATGCCTGTCTATAGATTTGGCCCTGGGAGTAGGGGGATTGCCCCGGGGCCGGGTGATTGAAATATTTGGCCCCGAATCATCCGGCAAGACTACGGTGGCCCTGCATGCTATTGCCGAAGCGCAGGCCCAGGGAGGGATGGCGGCCTTTATTGACGCGGAGCACGCCTTGGATCCTTTGTATGCCAAGCGGCTTGGGGTGGATATAAACAACCTTTTGGTGGCACAGCCGGACAGCGGTGAACAGGCCCTGGAAATAGCTGAGGCTCTGGTTCGAAGCGGGGCTATAGATGTGATTGTGATCGATTCGGTGGCAGCCCTGGTTCCCAGAGCAGAACTGGATGGGGAAATGGGTGATGTGCATGTAGGCCTGCAGGCCCGCTTGATGTCACAGGCCTTAAGGAAGCTGACCGCTCACATCAGCAAGTCAAGAACCACCTGTATTTTTATCAATCAAATCCGTGAAAAAGTGGGCATTGTTTACGGCAGCCCGGAGACCACCACTGGAGGGCGGGCGTTGAAATTCTATTCCTCGGTGCGCATGGAGGTTCGCAAAGGTGATCCGATCAAGCAGGGGACGGAATTGATAGGCAATCGTACCAAAGTCAAGATTGTGAAGAACAAAGTAGCACCCCCTTTCAAGACCTCAGAGTTCGATATCATGTACGGCACGGGAATATCCAAAGAAGGTGACCTCCTGGATATTGCTGCCGAAATGGACATAATACAAAAAAGCGGTTCATGGTTTTCCTATCAAGGCGAGCGACTGGGACAGGGCCGGGAAAATGCCAAGGAATACCTGAAGAACAATCCCGATTTTGCAAAAAACATCGAGAACCTGATCCGGGAAAAATTGGCCCTGCGCAATGCGCAAACTCCAGCGCAACAGGAATCTTGACACTGTAGAGGAAAGTAAATAGAATTTATATAGGACTCTGGTAGAAGTATCCTATCTGAAGAAAACCTTGACCAAAAAGACGGCCAGATTTATATATATTTACTCTGATGAAGAGCTATGCGCAGGCCGAACGGTTTGGGGAAGCCTGACTGAGTGTTTAAATATATCTAAAAATGTCTTGTAGGTTGAGCAAAGCTTGCTATAACGGTTCCTGGTTTGGTGGTGTATTTCTGGGAGGGAGGATTGACCATCCCCATCCGTTATTGTCGGCTAAAACAGGATAAGATACTTCGAGAAGCCAGGTGTACAGCCTGGTTTTTTTATTTGTCCGCTACTTACTGCGCATATTTGAATTTGTTTTAAGGAGGTGAACACGAATCAATACCTTATTGCAGTTTGTTGTTATAACCCTTTCTTTGGCGATTGGTTTGATCGCTGGCTATTACGGTCGCCGCTTAATAGCGGAAAGCCGGCTTGGTGCGGCGGAAGAAGAAGCTTCGCGCATCATCGAGGAGGCCAGCAAAGCAGCTGAAGCCCGCAAAAAGGAAATCCTGCTGGAGGGCAAGGAAGAGCTGCACCGCAGCCGCCTGGAGGCTGAGAAGGAGATCCGGGAAAGGCGCCGGGAACTGGACCGGCTGGAAAGGCGCTTGATCCAAAAAGAGGAGCAACTGGACCGAAAGAGCGACAATGTGGAGAAAAAGGAAAGCCAGTTGCAGGAGAGGATCAGGGAAGCGGAAAGGACCAATCAGGAATTGCAAACCGTGATGGCCCAACAATTGAAGGAATTGGAAAGACTGTCCGGTTTGACTTCAGAAGAGGCCAAAGATTTACTCTTATATAATGTTGAACAGCAGATCCGCCAGGAGACCGCTACCTTAATCAAAACACTGGAAACCGAAGCCCGCGAAGAGGGCATCAAGCGGGCCAAAAACATTGTCTCCCTGGCAATTCAGAAATGCGCTGCCGATGTGGTCTCTGAGACTACTGTGTCCGTAGTGGCTCTCCCCAATGACGAGATGAAAGGCCGTATAATCGGGAGGGAAGGACGCAATATCAGGACCTTTGAAACCCAGACCGGGGTCGATCTGATCATCGATGATACCCCGGAAGCGGTCATTCTTTCCTCATTTGACCCGATACGCCGCGAAATCGCCAGAAAAGCCCTTTCCAACCTGGTTGCCGACGGGCGCATTCATCCCGCGCGCATAGAGGAAATGGTGGAAAAGGCCCAGAAGGAAATGGAGCAAGAGCTTCGTGAGACTGGAGAAGCAGCTGCCTTTGAGGTAGGGGTGCACAACCTGCATCCTGAGCTGGTCAAATTGTTGGGCAGGCTCAAGTATCGCACCAGCTATGGGCAGAATGTGTTGAAGCATTCAATAGAAGTGGCTCACCTGGCAGGAGTCATGGCTGCAGAATTGGATGTCGATGTAGCTGTGGCCAAGCGGGCCGGTTTGCTGCATGATATCGGCAAAGCGGTGGACCACGAAATATCCGGCCCTCATGTCGAAATCGGCGTAGAACTGGCCAAAAAATACCGGGAGAGCAAAGAGGTCATTCACGGCATCGCTGCTCATCACTGTGATATTGAGCCGGAGAGCATTGAAGCCATTCTGGTTCAGGCGGCTGATGCTATATCAGCCTCCCGCCCCGGCGCCAGGCGCGAGACCCTGGAGGCATATATCAAACGCCTGGAGAAGCTGGAAAACCTGGCCGATTCTTTTGAGGGTGTGGAAAAATCCTTTGCCATTCAGGCCGGGCGCGAGGTGCGCATCATTGTCAAGCCGGATCAGGTGGATGATTTGCAGGCCATAAACCTGGCTCGCGATATCGCTCGCAAGGTGGAACAGGATCTCGATTATCCCGGGCAGATCAAAGTGATAGTGATACGGGAAACCAGATCGGTTGAGTATGCCAAATAGGTTGGCATTAAGATCACAATAAGATCCAGATTATGGAAACAGGGCTTAACAAAGCCCTGTTTGCTATATTTTACATATTTACATAGAGCAGGATTTCGCTTTTTGCTGCAGAACTCGTTTATATTACGCAGTTTAAGGAGAAAATACCTATGTACCAGGATTCCGGTCTGGATGTGTTTATAAGTGCCAGCCTGAAGTATCCAGAGCTAAGCGCGGTGAGATATGAAGCCGATCAGGAACGGCTGATCTTCGAGGCTGCACTGCAGGGTGAAGTAAGTCTTGAAAAACAAGCCGAGTTCGAGCAACAGGTGGTTGCTGCGGTGAAACTGTTTCATAGTATAAAAGGAACCGAGCCCCGGTGGATTAGCTTGGAATACCGACATTATGCGCCCGGGCTCATTTTATTGCGCTACCACCGGGACAGCTACAGCGTTTCGGAGGAGGAAACCGAGCTTTTTATCGAGCTTTTGGCCGATGCTTTTCAGGATCAGATCTACCGTGACAGCACCAACATGGAAATAGAAGAATCAGTGAAGCGGAAGGTAAAACGCAACTTAATACAGAAGATAAGCAGAGAAGATGCTGAGACCAATCGCTTTCTCTCCTATCGCGAAGGAGGCAGGGTATTGGTTTTCAATAAGTGAGGGTTTAAGTTTGAATATTCTGGTGATTGGAGATATTGTGGGAAGGCCCGGGCGGCGGGCTGTCAAGGCTTTGTTGCCGGTACTGCGGCAGCAGTACCAGGTGGATTTTGTGATTGCCAATGCGGAGAATGCCTCCGGGGGGCGGGGACTAACCGGCGAGGTGATGCAGGAACTGCTTTTCACGGGAGTAGATGTTCTCACCATGGGCAATCATGTGTGGGATAACAAGGATATTCTGCGCTTTATTGATGATGAGCCCCGCCTGATAAGGCCGGTGAACTACCCCTCACCTTGCCCTGGCCGGGGATATAATGTTTACACCGCCGGGTTTAACATCAAAATAGCGGTGATCAACGCCTCAGGCCGGGTTTTTTTGCCCCCGCTGGACTGCCCTTTCGTTGCCGTTGACGAGGTACTGGCTGAACTTAAAGGGCAGGCGGACATCATTATTGTGGATTTTCATGCCGAAGCCACCTCTGAGAAGGTCGCCTTCGGTTATTATTTTGATGGTCGGGTGCAGGCGGTTTTGGGGACCCATACCCATATTCAGACCAGCGATGAGCGCATTCTGCCCAAAGGAACCGCCTACATAACCGATTTGGGCATGACCGGTCCCTATGAATCGGTTCTGGGCATGAAAAAGGAACAGGTCTTGGAAAAATTCCTCACCGGACGACCGGTGCGCCTGGATGTAGCCAGCGGGAAGGCGCAGCTCGAAGGGGTGGTCTTAAACCTGGATGATAATTCCCATCAGGTTAACAAAATCGTGCGAATCTCGAAGATTCTAAGCGAATAATTTGAAATTTTATCCAATACATTTATTATAAAAGAAGGAATTGATGCTTCCATATTAGAATATAGATGTAGGAGAGCAACGCGTCTGTACATAAAGATATGAGGAGGAGGAGGTTAATCGGATGGAAGTATTAAAAGTCTCAGCTAAATCCAGTCCAAATTCTGTGGCAGGGGCACTTGCAGGCGTTCTTAGAGAAAAAGGAGCTGCCGAAATACAGGCTATTGGAGCCGGTGCAATCAACCAGGCAATTAAGGCAATAGCCATAGCGCGAGGATTCGTTGCTCCCAGCGGTATGGATCTGATCTGCATACCGGCCTTTACTGATATATTGATAGACGGGGAGGAGAGGACGGCTATCAAGCTCATAATTGAGCCCAGGTAGGTCTGAAATCATCTTTTTTACAGAAATATCGTATTGTTAACCTGCTCAAAAGCAGGTTTTTATTTATGCCCATGGCATCATGCCCCAAAGGAGGTGGCGATTTGATCGATCTGCATTGCGACACTTTATCCAAACTGGTCAACAGCGCTTATTCTTTAGCGCGCAATCCATTCCATTTCGATATACAAAGGGCTTTAAAGGCAGGATTGACCACTCAGTTCCTGGCCTTGTTCAGCCACAAGCCGGACGATAACGCTGTTTTAAGGGCGATTCTCCAGCAAATGGCCTGTTTTGGAGCCAATCTAAGCAAAACCGCCCGGGCCTGCTTAATAGCCGTGCATGAGGACCTGGAAAAAGCCCGGGTTGAAGGTCAATTGGGCATTATTCTCCATCTGGAAGGAGCCGATGCCCTGGGCAAAGACCCCGGCCTGTGGCCGCTTTTTCATCTTTTAGGGGTGCGCAGCCTGGGACTGACCTGGAACTATAACAATGCTTTTGCCGGGGGGGGTTCTGGATCCTGAGCCGGTTGGTTTAAGCACAGCTGGCCGGTGTTTGCTGGCGGAAATGCAGCAAGTGGGAAGTATCCTGGATTTGGCCCATGTGGGGGAATTAAGCTTCTATCAGGCCCTGGACTGTTACAGTGCAGCGGTGATGGTTTCACATGCCAATGCACGTTCACTGTGCGAGCATCCCCGCAATCTGACCGATCATCAAATCCAGAGCCTGGCCGAACACAAGGGCATTATCGGTGTAAATCTGGTTGCGGACTTTGTTGATGCAAGCAATCCCGATATAGAGCGTTTGATCGATCACATCGTCCATATCTGCTCTCTGGTGGGGGTTGAACACGTAGCTTTGGGCTCTGATTTCGACGGGGCGGATAATCTGCTTTTAAGCGATGTGGCCGAATATCCAATGCTGGCAGCTAGGCTTGAAGGGCGGGGTTTTACCGCGCATGATATCCAGGCCATACTGCATGACAATGCTGCGGGTTTTCTGGAGCAGGTATTTGCTCCATGAGCCGGGCAGTTGTTATATAATCTATTCGAGCAGGTAAAATCTGTACCCTGTTCCCAGCAAATTGATGAGGTAAAGATATGTTATATGATTTGCATGTTCATACCAGTGCTTCAGATGGCGTGTTTTCACCCCCCGAGGTACTTCGCCGGGCCTGCCAGCTGGGCCTGGCGGGGATGGCTATAACCGACCATGACACGGTTGCAGGCCTGCCGGCGGCCTGGTCCTGCTTAAAGTCAGAAAAACTTGATTTGGAGTTAATTTCTGGAATTGAGTTAAATACCGAGATGGAAGATGAAGAAATACATATTCTGGGGTATTTTATTGATTTTGAATACCTACCGCTGATAGAAGCCCTGGAAGAGATCAAAGCAGCTCGTTTTGCAAGGGCTGAAAGCATGGTAGCCCGCTTGCGGGAAATGGGTTTTGCCATCACATTCGAACAGGTGCAAAAATTGGCCCCCAAAGACCTGATCGCCCGGCCGCACATAGCCCAGGCTTTGAGGGAAAAAGGCTATGTTTCCTCGATTCGAGAAGCATTTAACAAGTATATCGGCAGAGGCTGTCCGGCATACGTGCCGCGCTATAAACTTACCCCGCAAAAGGCCATAGCATTGATCCATGCCGCAGGGGGCATAACTGTTCTGGCACATCCCGGCTTAATTCGACAGCGCGGATTGGCAGAGCTGGTGTTGGATATGGGAGTGGAAGGCCTGGAGGTCTTTTATCCCGAACATACCGTTGAGGATACCGGCCATTTCATGGCTCTGGCTGAGCAAAGGCGGCTATTGGTGACCGGGGGCTCGGATTTTCATGGCCATGCTACCGAAGGCACGCGCAACCGCCTGGGGCAGAGTGGCATCAAGGTTGAATACATGGATAAAATAAAGGCCTATTATAGGGAAATCACGCTAATCAGATAAGAAAATCAACTTCCCTGCAGGAAGATTTCCCTACCCTGTAGAATATACTGCAGTATTGGTAATATTCTGGAAAGGGTAGGACATCTTGAAAAAAATTGTAGCAATTTCACTAAGCGCTCTCTTGTGGGTGGGCTCCACCGCAGCCCTGATCAATGCTCAGCCATTGACCTATACAGTGCAGGCTGGTGATTCATTATGGAAAATTGCCAGTCAGCACGGTGTTACGGTTGAATATCTAAAAACTATCAATCAGCTGCAAACCGACAATCTGCAAATCGGTGATGTATTAAAACTCAGCCCGGCCAGCAATAAGACTAACACCAGTTCTGCAGCAGGAACTGCGGGAACTGGCAGCTATGTGATTCAACCCGGCGATTGTTTGGGCAGTATCGCCTTGAAGTTTAATATGACGGTGGACGAACTCAAGGCCTTGAATGGTTTGCAAAGCGATCTGATCAAGGCTGGCGATACCCTGCGGGTCAAAGCAGACCCGGGGGCAAACACCGCGCCCGCAGCCGCGCCCGCGGCCGCGCCAACTACGGCGGCCACAACCAATCCGGCCGAACAGTACTATGTGCTGCAAGCCGGGGACAGCCTGGATAAGGTGGCAGAGCAATTTGGCATATCGCTGGCTTACCTTAAGCAAATAAATAATCTTCAAAGTGACATCCTAAACCCAGGGGTGACTTTGCGCATTCTCCCCGAACCGGTGCCGGTATCTCGTGGAGGCCAGAACAGTGCGGCCATGCGCATTGTAAAAACGGCCACCCAGTACCTGGGTACCCCGTATAAATACGGAGGCAGCGGTCCCGGGGGGGTTTGACTGCTCTGGCTTCGCACAATTTGTATTTAAACAGAACGGTTACAATCTGCCGCGCACCGCCTCAGCCCAGTATGGTTTGGGCACAGCGGTGGAAAAAAGCCAGCTTGAGCCCGGAGATCTGGTTTTCTTCAAATGCTACAGCTCCAATATCGACCATGTGGGTATATACACCGGGGGCGGGCAGTTCATCCACTCCAGTTCACCTCGCAGCGGTGGGGTTATTTATTCGTCATTGTCAGAAGACTTTTATGCCAGAACCTATGCCGGCGCCAAACGCATCATTTGATATGGGGGAATAGATTTGTCAGACGAGAATAATTCCATATTTTACCTGCCGAAAACCATTTTTGGCAGCAAGGAATGGAAGGCCATGGAAGAACGCGAGTTCAGCATGGGACCTGATGCCTTGCTGGATGAGCTGTTGAATCAGAAGACCTGGTCCAATGTGGAAATCCTCTGGGTAATCAAGAGGATGATATATTTCTACGGCCGCAAAGAAGACGTTTTGAGTAAGGCTCCCACCAAGCGCCTGATGAAGAATTTAAACGATGTTTTGCGGGTGTTTTATCTGATAATGGATAAAACTGACCCGGAATTAGATGATAACCTGCGCAGTTACATCACCAATAAATTATCCGATGCGACCTGGGGCATCAACCAGCGAACCAGGGAATACCTTTATAAATTAGAGTAAGCTTACCTTGCAAGTTCAGCAGCAACCCCGGGGCATTAGCGGCAGACAGATGAGATTCCAGGGGTTGGGAGGTTTAGTATTTGGCTAATGGGCTGAGGGAAGAGAATATCCGGCGTATCATCGCTTTGGAGGATAGAATTTCTGATTGCAGGCGCTGTCCCGAGCAGTTGCATTGTGTGCGCCGGCCGGCTATGGGCAAAGGGGAACTGGCTCCGGAGGTTTTGATCGTATTCGAAGGGGAAAACCAGTACACCGGCGATTTCAACTGGATAATCGAAATGCGCAATTTGCTCAAGCACTATTTGGGCGTTGAAAAGATCTATCACACCTTTATGATACGCTGTACCCCGAAGACTTGCTCGGCCCGGCACAGTGCATTTTGCTATACTACCAGCAAACTGCTGGATAGGGACCATAACTGCATACTGACCAAAAAGCCCTGCAATGGGGTACCTATCAAATCCGACACTGTGCAGATTCTAAACTGCCTAGCCTATTTGATTGAAGAGATTGATATATTGAATCCTCATTTTGTCCTGCTTATGGGTGAGCGGGTGAGCGAATTCGTGCTGCGCAGTTATGGGTTCTATGATTCCCCCAAACCGGGGCAAATCTATGTTTACAATCAGCGGCATCTTATTTCCGCGGTTAATGAACAAGCCTTCGATGAGAACGAGTGTCAAAAGCTGAAACCGGCTTTTTCCGCCTGATAGTCACCGCTGTTATCCGCTGTCCGATTGTTTTCGGGCTTGATTGCCAACCCCCGCTCGGCTTGCAATTTCATCTCGCTTAAACCGCCAGCCTGGCAAGACTTGTCAGGAATCGCCGGCATGTCTCCCGTTCTTAGGCCCCGATTGCTTGAATAAGAATGCTAAAAAGCAAACGGGGGCCTATTATGAGCAAAATCTGGTGGCATCAAACCACTGTACCGCAAACCATCGCCAAACTCGGCACCGGGCTTGAAAGCGGGCTCTCTTCGCATCAGGTGCGAAATCTGCAGAAAATCTATCCCAACATCCTGGAGCAAGCAAGTAAACAAAACCCCCTGACCATGTTGCTGAGACAATTTACTGATACCATGGTTTTGGTGTTGTTAGCTGCCACGGTCATATCCGGACTGATAGGCAATATGGCCGATGCCATCACCATCATGGCCATTGTAGTCCTCAACGCGCTTTTGGGCTTTGTTCAAGAATACCGTGCGGAACGATCTCTGGAAGAGATTAAGAAAATGGCCTCGCCTTATGCCATGGTTCTCAGGGAGGGCCAGCGTTGTAAAGTACCGGCCCAGGAATTGGTTCCGGGGGATGTGGTATTCCTGGAAGCCGGGGATAAGGTTCCGGCTGACCTTCGCCTGGTCTCAAGCAGCAATTTGGAGATTGATGAATCCCTCTTGACGGGTGAATCCATTCCGGTGAGCAAGCAGGCCGACCAACTGCTGGAAGCCGACACCCCTCTGGCAGAGCGGAGCAATATGGCCTTTATGGGGACCTCAGTCACCCGCGGGCGGGGAACTGCTATTGTGGTTGAAACCGGTATGCGCACCGTGATGGGACAGATTGCGCAAATGATCGCGGAGACCAAGCCAGCCCCCACCCCGCTGCAGCTCAAACTGGATCAGCTGGGCAAAGTGTTGATAGTAATCTGCCTGGCGGTGTGCTGCCTGGTCACAGTGCTCGGGATTTACCGTGGCGAGGAACTGATGATCATGCTTTTGACCGGCATTAGCCTGGCGGTGGCCGCCATTCCCGAAGGCTTGCCGGCTATTGTCACCGTGGTCTTAGCCCTGGGGGTGCAGCGCATGGCCAAAAACCACGCTATTATCAGGCGTTTGGCCGCGGTTGAAACCCTGGGTTGCACCACCGTTATCTGTTCTGACAAAACCGGGACCTTGACCCAGAACAAGATGACGGTAAAAAGAGCCGCCACCCTGGAAAAAGTAATCGAGGTGGAAGGTGCAGGCTATGCACCGCAGGGTGGTTTTTTGTGGAATGGCCAGCCGTTCTTGCCCACGGCCGACCAGGCCTTAAAACAGTTGCTGCAGGTGGCCTATTATTGCAATAATGCCTATACGGATAAGATCAATGGCGAGGACATCATACAGGGTGATCCTACTGAAGGAGCTTTAAAGGTTCTGGCCATCAAAGCCGGTCTTGGCCGGGGAGAACGCCAGCGGATCAGGGAATATCCCTTCGATTCGGAGCGCAAAATGATGACTGTGGTCACTGCCGGGGAGAGCCAGCCCCAGGTCCTGACCAAAGGCGCCCTGGAAGCACTCTTGCCCTGCTGTTCCATGGTCATGGCCAAAGGCGGTGTCACCCCCATCCGCCCTGAACACCGGGAAAAACTGAGGCTGCTGCAGGACGAGTGGGCACAACAGGCCATGCGGGTTTTGGGTTTTGCTTTTCGCGACATAGGCCTTCAAGAAGCACAGACGGCCAGTGACCGCGACCTGGAATCAAATCTGATCCTGTTGGGCATATGCGGGATTGTAGACCCGCCCCGGCCAGGGGTCGTACAGTCGGTGCAGCAGTGCACACAGGCCGGTATTATACCGGTGATGATTACCGGTGACCATCCCTTCACTGCCCGGGCTATTGCTGAGCAGGTAGGCATTGGCGGCGAAGCAGTCATTACCGGGGCACAAATTGACCAAATGAGTGACCATGAGCTGTACCGCGGTGCAATCCACTCCCGGGTATTTGCCAGGGTTTCTCCCCAGCATAAATATCGCATTGTCAGGGTTTTGCAAGGACGGCAGCATGTAGTGGCCATGACCGGTGACGGGGTCAACGACGCCCCGGCATTAAAGGCGGCGGATATCGGTGTGGCCATGGGCATCGCCGGTACCGATGTGAGCAAAGAGGCTGCAGCGATGATTCTGGCTGATGACGATTTTTCTACCATTGTCAAAGCGGTGCATGAAGGACGGGCCATTTATGACAATATCCGCAAATTCATGCGCTATCTGTTGGGCTGCAATATAGGCGAGGTTCTGGTAATGTTTCTGGCTTCCTTGATGGCCATGCCCATGCCCATGCTGCCTATTCAAATCCTGTGGGTCAACCTCATAACTGACGGTTTGCCGGCTATGGCTTTGGGTTTAGAGCCGCCTGAACCCGGCATTATGAAGCATAAACCCCGTCCGCCCAATGAGAGTATTTTTGCCCGCAAACTGGGATGGATTATCGTCAGCCGGGGGTTTTATATCGCTGCCGTCACCCTGGTGGCCTATGTTGTAGGCATGGCCACGGCCTCCTGGCTCAATCACAGCCAACCGCTTATCCTGGCGCGCAGCATGGCCTTAACTACACTGGTTTTCGCCCAGCTGTGCTATGTTTTCGAGTGTCGCTCGGAACGCTATTCCCCGTTTGAACTGGGCTTTTTCAATAACCGCTTTCTGGTCCTGGCGGTCTGTATTTCCATATCCATGCATCTTGCGATATTATACCTGCCGGCTTTGCAGGGTGTTTTTTCCACCTGTGCCCTGAATGGGTGGCAATGGCTTTTCATCCTGATAGTAACCGGCAGCAGGCTGTTGTGGCGCTATTTGACATATCTGTGGAAAGGTGTCTTAAGACCGGCACCTCTGGCGGTTGACTAAAATCACTTAATCAAGGGCATAGCTTCTTTTAATAGTGTATAATTAAATGCGTGCGGAGAAATGATTGCCCCAATCATATTTACCATCAATTACAGAAGGGTTGTGCAGCATGGTACGGAGTATGACCGGCTTTGGCCGCAGCCAGGTTGGCGGTCTGGGTTATATGGTTAGTTGTGAGATTCGCGGTGTCAATCACCGTTTTCTTGATGTCCATATACGCACCTCGCGGCGTTACAGCATCCTGGAAGAAAAGGTCAAGGAAGAGGTAAAGCAAAAGCTCACCCGGGGGCGTATCGAGATCAGCTTGAATATTGAAAAATCCGATGATTCGCAGCGAACCATTAAGGTTGACAAAGGATTGGCTTTAGCTTATTATAACTATTTGAAGGAATTAGCAGAAAATCTAAATATTTCACCGGAAATAAGCGTAATTGACGTATTTAGGCTCCCTGAGGTTTTTAGCCTGGAGGATGAGGAAGAAAACCTGGACGTGGTCTGGCAGGTAGTCCGAGAGGCGATAAGCCAGGCCCTGGCAAGCCTGATCGAAATGCGCACCCGCGAAGGCATCAACCTGAGCCGGGATATACTGGCTCGTAATCAGGTGATTTTGCAAGCCGTGGAAGTATTGGAAGCCCGCTCTCCGCTAGTTGTGCAGGAATATCAAAACAAGCTTAAAAGCCGTATCGCTGAACTGCTTGGCAATGAAGCGATGGATGAACAGCGGATCCTGCAGGAAGTGGCCTTGTTCGCCGATCGTGTCAGTGTTACCGAGGAAATGGTTCGGCTGAAGAGCCATATTGCGCATCTGGAGGAATTGATGCATTCAAATGAACCGGTGGGACGTAAGTGCGATTTCCTGGTTCAGGAGATGTTCCGAGAGATTAATACGGTTTCTTCTAAAGCCAATGACCTGGAGATGAACCGGGTTGTGGTTGAAGTCAAAGCAGAACTGGAGAAGATTCGTGAGCAGTTGCAGAATATTGAGTAACTAGGAGGTGGACCGGTTAATCCGGGTAATATGGATATCAAATTGGTTAATATCGGCTTCGGCAACATAGTGGCGGCTAACCGCATAGTGGCCATTGTCAGTCCGGAATCAGCGCCGATCAAAAGGATTATTCAGGAGGCCAGGGAAAAGGGCGTCCTTATCGATGCCACTTATGGCCGCAGGACCAGAGCGGTTATCATCGCTGATAGCGCGCATGTCATTCTCTCCGCGGTTCAGCCGGAAACGGTTGCCAATCGACTTACTTCGAAGGATATTAACGAGGAAGTATAAGCTTTTAGGAAGTGCTTGTAATTGTTTACTAGAAAGGGCATCCTTTTTGTAATATCCGGGCCTTCTGGAGTAGGCAAAGGCACAGTGAGAAGCACGCTCATGCCGCTGGTTGAGGACATTCACGTTTCGGTTTCAGCAACTACCCGTCCACCGCGCGAGGGTGAAATCGATGGCCAGGATTATTTCTTTACCGACCCAGCCCGTTTTCAACAGATGATAGACAATGATGAACTGTTGGAATGGGCTTTGGTTTATGGAAACCTGTACGGTACGCCCAAAGAATATGTGACTACCATGCTCTCCCAGGGCAATGACGTGTTGTTGGAGATCGACATTCAAGGGGCTTTACAGGTTAAGGAAAAAATGCCCGAAGGGGTGTTTATTTTTATTGCCCCGCCCACCATAGAAGAGCTTAGCAGGCGCTTGTGCGGGCGGGGCAATGACTCTGAGCAGAGTATTCAAATTCGTCTGGCAGCCTGTCAAGAGGAAATGGCCCATATGAAATACTACGATTACATTGTAGTCAATGATCGTATTGAGGATGCGGTTGAAAAGGTCCGTTCCATTATAACTGCGGAACGCTGTAAAAGAAAAAACTTGAATCTGGGGTGATTGCTCGTGATACCTCCTTCTACCAAAGATATAATGAATATTGCCTCCAGCAAATATGCAGTAGTGGTGGCAGTAGCCAAGCGTGCCCGGGTCTTGTCAGAGCAAAACAAAAATGATGAAAACAACCGTTTATCCACTATGGTCACCGAAGCGCTGGACGAGATTACCAAAGGTAAGGTAACTTTGAAACTGATGCCTGATGCTACATCCAAGGAGGCCTGACATGCCAAGAACAGTAGGAATTGGAATAACCGGAAGTATTGCCGCTTATAAAATAGCGGATTTAGTCAGCAAACTGAAAAAAGATGAACAGGATATAGATGTCATCGTTATTATGACTGAAGCGGCTACAAGATTTATCACCCCGATGACCATGCAAACCCTGTCGGGGCGCGAGGTATTGACTGATATGTGGGCACCGTCCAGCCAATGGAAAGTGCAGCATATCGGTGTGGCCGAGCAATTGGATCTCCTGGTGATTGCACCGGCTACCGCCAACTTTATCGCCAAGATGGCTCACGGCCTGGCTGATGATCTGCTCTCTACCATTGTCCTGGCCAACACCGCCCCGGTCCTGGTAGTCCCGGCCATGAACACCAATATGTACAGGAATGCTATGGTGCAGGAAAACATTAAAAAGCTCATGAACAGCGGGGTACATTTCATGGAGCCAGAGAGCGGCCTGCTGGCCTGCGGGGTAACCGGTGAAGGCCGGCTTCCGGAGGTCGATCTCATATATGAAAAGATTAAATGCCTGCTCTATCCGCGAACTGATTTAATGGGAAAAAGGGTCCTGGTGAATGCCGGGACAACCTGTGAGAATATTGACCCGGTGCGTTTCATCACCAACCGCGGTACCGGCAAGATGGGCTATGCTCTGGCGGAAGAAGCGGCGGCCCGCGGAGCGGATGTGATACTGGTCAGCGGCAGGACTCATTTGGAGCCGCCCCGAGGGGTCAAACTGGTTTCCGTGTGGGGAGCCGAGGAAATGTGTGAAATCATGATGCAATACCAGCCGGCCTGCGATATAATAATCGGCGCCGCCGCAGTGGGCGACTTCACCGTAGCCCGAGCCGCTGAGCAGAAAATAAAGAAACTCGAAGGTAAAAAGCAGTCGCTGGTGCTTGAACTGGTAAGCACCCCCGATATTTTGAAGACCCTGGGGGGCAAAAAGCAGCCCGGGCAGATAATGGTGGGTTTTGCCGCTGAAACCGAGGATGTGCTGGAAAATGCGCGCAAGAAACTAATTGCCAAGAATCTGGATTTTATCGTAGCCAATGATATAACCATGGACGGGGCGGGATTTGCCGTTGATACCAATATCGTCACATTGATCGACCGCCATGGAGAGGTGACACCCTTACCCAAAATGAGTAAAAGGGATGTTGCAGCGGCTATTATTGATAAAGTAATTGCCATGATGTAGAACCAATTGTTAAGGAGATGAACCAGGGTGACCAAAACACTTTTTACATCCGAATCTGTAACTGAAGGGCATCCCGACAAGATAGCGGATCAGATTTCTGATACTATATTGGACGCCATTTTGGCCGAGGATCCCAATGGCCGGGTGGCAGCAGAAACCCTTGTCACTACCGGATTGGTCATGGTTTCAGGGGAGATCACCTGTGAATGCTATGTGGACATACCCAAGCTGGTACGGCAGACGGTCAGGGAAATCGGCTATACTCGTGCCAAATTCGGCTTCGATGCCGACACCTGTGCGGTGATTACCACCATAGACGAGCAATCCTGCGATATAGCCCTGGGAGTCAACCAGTCCTGGGAGGCTAAAAGCGGGGACACCGGTAATGGCGAATATGCAAACCTGGGTGCCGGTGATCAGGGCATGATGTTTGGCTATGCCAGCAATGAGACTGAAGAGTTTATGCCCATGCCGATCATGCTGGCTCATAAGCTGGCCCAACGCCTCTCCGTAGTGCGTAAACAGCAAATCATCGACTATCTGCGCCCCGATGGCAAAACTCAGGTCACGGTGGAGTATGTTGACAACAAACCGGTGCGGGTGGATACCATCGTGGTTTCCTGCCAGCACCACCCCCAAGCGGATCATGCCACGATTCAGCGGGATGTGGTGGAGCATGTTATCAAGCCGGTTGTGCCTGCAGCCATGCTGGATGAAAAGACTCGTTTTTTAATCAACCCCACCGGGCGTTTTGTGGTTGGCGGCCCGCAGGGGGACTGTGGGCTGACCGGGCGCAAGATCATAGTGGACACTTATGGCGGAATGGCCCGTCACGGGGGTGGGGCTTTTTCCGGAAAAGATCCCACCAAAGTAGACCGCTCGGCCGCCTATGCAGCTCGCTATGTGGCCAAAAACATCGTTGCCGCGGGAATAGCCGACCGCTGCGAGATTCAGCTGGCCTACGCCATTGGGGTGGCCCGCCCGGTAGCGGTGATGGTAGAAACCTTTGGTACCGGCAGGATTCCCAATGAGAGGATTATTGAGCTGATCAATCAGAATTTTGACCTCCGGCCCGGGGCCATAATCAAAAATCTCCAGTTAAGAAGGCCTATTTATAAAAAGACCGCGGTTTATGGCCACTTTGGCCGCAATGATCCCGACTTTACCTGGGAGAGAATCGATAAAGCGGAAACCTTAAGACAGCAAGCCGGACTATGAGCAGTAGTTTTTCATATTGTTGTGCCGCCGCAGGTAGGAGACGGCGTATACAGCCCTAAAGGCTGAGTCGCATCCATCTGCGGCATCGTGTTCTATGCAAACGGAAAAAGGGTAAACATGCGCGGTGTGCAAGTTCTGATCAATCTGCCCACTTCTCGTATGGATAATTATTTTACCTACCGGGTGCCCGAGTATCTGGCCGGACATGAGCTGTTTGGCAGGCGGGTACTGGTTGAATTGGGCAGCCATATGGTAGAAGGCTATGTTGTGGCAGATACGGTCCTGGATGCGGGACAGGAAATCAAGCCGCTCCTGCAGGTGCTTGATCAAAAGCCGGTTATAGACTCCGGCATGCTGAGCCTGGCCCGCTGGATAGCAGATAGCTATATATGCCCCCTTTCCGTAGCTCTCAACAACATGCTCCCCAGACCGCTGCACCGCAAAGGCGGGCGAGTAATCATACCTTTGGTGGAGCGGGGTGAAGATCACCACTGCCAAAATCTCAGCCCCGCTGCTTTAGAGCTGATGGAGCAGCTGTGGAGTTGCGGGCAGCTGGAATACCAGCAGGCTTTGGGTTTAGCAACGCCAAGTGAATTGCAGCTCTTGATGGAACAGGGCTGGATAGCATTGTCCAGCAATTATAAAATGTCTCCAGCCATAACGGAGCAGTATTATGCTCTTGGTGACTGTGCTCCTGAAACAGAGGAGGACTCGTTATCCAGACTGGCTCCCAGACAGGCCGAGGCATTGCGCATCTGCCGGCAAAAGGGCTTGATCGAGGCCCGGGCCCTGGAAAAGATGGTGCCCAAATCCAGCCTCAAAGCCTTGCTGAAAAAAGGCTGGCTGCGCCTTACCGATCCCCCTGCGGCTGGTGCTGCAGCCGAAAAGAAGGTTCTGACCCCGGAGCAAGAGGCGGTTATGGCTGAGCTTACGCCCGGCCTGAAAAAAAGCCAGTACACGGCCTGGCTTTTGCATGGGGTCACTGCCAGCGGGAAGACGGAGATATATCTGCAGGCCATTCAACAAGTGCTGGACAGCGGCAGGCAGGCCATAATGCTGGTTCCGGAGATAGCCTTGACCAGGCATGTGGAACAGGTTTTTCAGGCCCGTTTTCCCGGATTGGCGGTTTTGCACAGTCAGATGCCGGATGGCGAGCGTTATCAGAACTGGCAGCGGATTCAAGAGGGGCTGGCTCAGGTGGTGTTGGGCACCCGCTCAGCCATCTTTGCCCCCGTTAAACGGCTGGGCCTGATCATCCTGGATGAAGAGCACGAAACCACCTACAAGCAGGAAGAAACCCCGCGCTATCATGCCCGGGAAGTAGCACTGGCCAGAGCCAGGCAGGAGAAGGCCACCGTGATCCTGGGCAGTGCTACCCCATCCCTGGAAAGCTATTATAAGGCCCTGACCGGCGAGTACAGGTTGCTGAAACTGCCGGGCCGCATCGCACCGGCCTGTTTACCGCGAGTAAAAATCATCGATATGCGCCGGCATTATCGCCAGGGGCGCCATACGGCCATTTCAGCTGAGCTTAAAGAAGCCATAGCCACCAGGTTACAGCATGGACAGCAGATCATACTGTTTCTGAACCGCCGCGGGTATTCACCAATAACCATATGCCAGGCCTGCGGCCAGAGCTTCATGTGCCCCTGCTGTGCAGTGTCCTTGAGCTATCATCAGGACAGCAATTGCTACTTATGTCATTACTGCGACTATAAGCAGGAGGTTACCGGGGTTTGTCCGGCTTGTGGATTATCTGCTCTCAGGCCCCTGGGTTTCGGGACGCAGAAGGTGGAGAGCGAGGTTGCCGCACTGTTCCCGGAGGCTAGAATTGGACGTCTGGATATGGATAGCAGCCGCAAAACCGGGCACCAAAAAGGCCTTTTGCATGATATGCAAACCCGCCAAATAGATATTCTGATCGGTACACAGATGGTAGCCAAAGGCCTGGATTATCCCGGGGTAAGCCTGGTGGGGATAGTTGATGCTGATGTTACGCTAAACCTGCCCGATTTTCGTGCTTATGAACGCACCTTGCAGCTGGTGGTGCAGGCCTCCGGCCGGGCCGGCCGGGGGCAGGAGCCCGGGGAGGTTTTGATACAGACCTACAACCCCGAGAATGTAGTCATTCAGCAGGCGGCTCTCCAGGATTATGAAGGGTTTTACCAGGCCGAGATCGAATCGCGCAGGATTCTGCAGTACCCGCCTTTCACCAGTCTCCTGCGCATAGTGGTCTGGGATGGGCAGGAAGAGAGAGCCCAGCAAATTGGGCAGGACATTTTTTCCTTAATTTATGAGATAATAGATGCCAAAGAGGACCATATTATGGTCTTGGGGCCGGCCCCGTGTCCCATCAGCCGCTTGCGCGGGAAATACCGGCAGCAACTGTTGGTCAAGGCTGAGAATCGCGCCTTGTTGGCCAGTATAGGGCTTTTCCTCAGGCGCTTGAGATTTCCGCCCGGGGTGCGCATCGAGATAGATATAGACCCGTTGTCCACTTTATAGATGAAGATTCGATTTGTTAATGTTAGGAGAGTGTTTAATGGCTGTATACCAAGTGTTGAAACTACCCGATGAAACCTTAAGAACCCGCTGCGCTGCAGTTACCAAGATCAATGACGGCATCCTGCGGGTTCTGGATAATATGCGGGACACCCTTTATGCCGAACAGGGTCTGGGCCTGGCCGCACCGCAGATCGGGATACCGAAGCGCCTCATCGTGATCGATACCGGGGAACAGTATATAGAGTTGATCAACCCCGAGATAATCGAGCGTGAAGGTGAAAAGACCAGCACCGAAGGCTGCCTCAGCGTACCCGGTATTATAGGAAGGGTGCCGCGTTCTTTGTACGTCAAAGTACGAGGGCTGAACCGCCACGGCAAAGAGGTGGTAATGGAGGGCACCGAGCTGTTGGCCAAGGCATTTCAGCATGAAATCGATCATTTGGATGGTATACTTTTTATTGATAGAGCCATCGAGATCAAAAGAGAAGGTTGAGGTATAGGGTTGAAAATCGTTTTTATGGGAACAGCGCCATTTGCCCTGCCTTCCTTGCAGGCCTTGATTGATTCCGGGCAGGAAATAGCAGGGGTAATAACACAACCGGACAGACCCCGCGGGCGGGGGCATAAGCTCTCTTTCAGCCCGGTCAAGGAGTATGCCCTGGAAAAAAACCTGGAGGTTTATCAGCCGGACAGGATCAAGTCCGAGGCTGCCATCCAAAAGATCGCCAGGTGGCAGCCTGAAATGATTGTGGTGGTAGCCTATGGGCAGATCATACCGCCGGCGATTCTGTCTCTTCCGCCCTATGGCTGTATCAATGTGCACGCCTCCCTGCTGCCTCGTTACCGGGGCGCAGCCCCCATTCAGCGGGCGTTGATGGCCGGGGAGACGGTTACCGGGGTTACTACCATGTATATGGATCAAGGTCTGGATACCGGTGACATGATCAAGAAGGTGGAAGTACCGGTTGACAGCGATATCAACTATGGGGAACTGCATGACCGGCTGGCTGCAGCAGGGGCCGGGCTGTTGCTGGAGACCATCAGGGCCATTGCTGACGGCACTGCAAGCAGGGAAAAGCAGGACCACAGTCAGGCTACCTATGCGCCGGTTTTGAGCAGGGAAGATGAGCTTATCTCATGGCAGAATCCCGCTCAACAGATACACAATCAAATTCGGGCCTTAAGCCCCACACCGGGTGCTTATACCACCATAGAAGACAAGAAATTAAAGATTTATAAGAGCCGTGTAGCCAGTGTTGACGCAGAGGGCACTCCAGGCCTGCTCACCATTGCGGCCGGCCGGCTGCTGGTACAGACCGGGCAGGGAGTCCTGGAGGTGCTGGAAGTGCAGAAAGAAGGCCGCAAGCGCATGGCGGCCGCTGATTTCGCGGCCGGTCAGCGCCTGCCGGCAGGCCTTATTTTGGGAAGATGAGGAAAAGGTAATGCAAGCCAAAAAGCGTCTTTATGTCGGGCTGCTGGGATTTAGCCTGATAATGGTGATAGGCATAGCTGCCCTTGTCTGGTACATTTTCACCCATCGTGATATCCTGGTTAACCAGGTGTTGCTCATAGGTATGCTGGTTATCGCCGCAGTCATATTTGCCGTCCTGGGATTGGGCATACTGGCTATAGTGATGATGATAATCCGCTGCAAATCGTTTCCCTCTTTGGAAACCCTGACCCAGTGGGCCAATGGCATGCTGTTTCCCCTGACTTTATTGACCGGCAGGTTTTTTGGCATTGATAAGGATAAAATCCTCAAGTCGTTCATATCTGTGAATAACTATTTAGTAGGCAACAAAAACCTGGCCTTGCGATGCCAGGACATTATGATTTTGCTGCCCCACTGCCTGCAGAACTCGGAATGCAAGTTTAAGATTACTATTGACATAAATAATTGCAGGAATTGCGGTAAGTGTAAAATCGGTGCTTTGAAGGAATTGGCGGAACAATACCGCGTCAAGCTGAGGGTCGCTACCGGCGGCACATTGGCCAGAAAATGGATTAAAGAGACTAAACCCAAGGCGGTGATCGCTGTAGCCTGCGAGCGCGACCTGTCGGCCGGGATTCAGGACACCGGCGAACTTCCGGTTCTGGGGGTTTTAAACTGCAGACCGCATGGTCCTTGTCTGAATACCGATGTTGATGTGGCAGAGATAGAGAGAGCTCTGTTGACGATTAGCAAAGGAGGTTGTTTATGACTTATCTGTTGTTTATATTACCGGCCCTGGCATTATCGCTATATGCACAGTTTAAGATTAAAACCACTTTCGAAAGATATTCACAGGTAAGATCGCAGCGAGGCATTACCGGTCGGGAAGCGGCCGCAACCATACTGCGGCGCAACCAGATGGGGCACATAGCTATAGAAGCTGTACCGGGCTCACTGTCGGATCATTATGATCCCCGGGCACGTGCGGTACGGCTTTCGGAGACCGTGTATGGCAACAATTCCCTGGCAGCTATAGGGGTAGCTGCTCATGAAAGCGGGCATGCCATTCAGCATCACCAGCGTTACGGCCTGCTCGAACTGCGGCACAGCATAGTGCCGGTGAGCAATTTTGCCTCATCGGCCTCATTTCCGATATTGCTGCTCGGTTTTATCATGCGCAGCCCCAGCTTGATCCTGGCCGGCATCATTCTGTTCAGCCTGGTAGTTCTTTTCCATGTGGTAACCCTGCCGGTGGAGATAAATGCCTCACAGCGCGCAGTGGCTGAACTGAGCGCAGCCGGGTTGGTGAGCAACGATGAAATTCCCATGGTCAAACAGGTTTTAGGTGCGGCTGCTCTGACCTACTTGGCGGCTACCATATCGGCGGTAGCAAACCTGTTGTACTATCTGTTGATTTTTATGGGGGGCAATGACGATTAAAGAATCTGCACCATGTGAAGGGACTCAATCGTGTCCGGCAGCTTCAGGAGAAAAAGCGCGTCTCACCGCTTTGGAAACTGTGTATGAGGTCCTGGAAAAAGGCCGCTATGCAAACCTGGCCCTGGAACATGCCCTGCGCGCGAGTACCTTAAACTGGGCTGACCGCCATCTGGTTACAGAGATAGTAAATGGAACCGTACGTATGGTCAGGCACCTCGACTGGGTGCTTGACCTGTTTTTGACCAAACCGGTAAGCAAACAACAGCCCTGGATACGCAATGTGCTGCGCATATCATTATACCAACTGCGATTTATGGATAGAATTCCCGCTTATGCCTGTGTAGATGACGCAGTGAAGCTGGCCACCCGCAAAGCGGGCAGAAAGCTGGCAGCGGTTGTCAACGGGGTATTGCGCAATTACCTGCGCAGCCCGGAAAAGGTTCATTTCCCGGCGGAAGACCATTTGCAGCATATGGCCCTCAGATACTCCTATCCGGATTGGCTGGTAGAGGAATTTGCCAGGCTGGTTGACAACAGCGAGCTTGAGGAACTGTTGAGCTATTTAAACTCGCCGCCGCCGGTGGTAGCGCGGGTCAATCGCTTAAAGGTTGATAAGCCCGGGCTTCTGGACAGGCTCAGGCAGGAAAGGGTGAGGGCTGAAGCGGGCCGCTATACCCCCTGGTCGATCCATATCAGGGAATTGAAACAGCCGGTGAGTGAGCTGAATTCATATGGTGAGGGGCTGTTCTACCTGCAAAATGAGGGTTCCATGCTGGCTGCGGCTATTCTCGATCCACCCCCGGAAGGACTGGTGTATGACCTGGGGGCCGGGGTAGGCGGCAAAAGCACTCATATGGCGGAATGGATGAACGATCAGGGCAGGATAATTGCGGTAGAACTGCATGCTCATAAGCTGGGGCTGTTGAAAGCCAATTGTCAGAGGCTGGGAATAAAAAGCGTGCAGCCCTTACAGAGCGATATAACAACCCTTGGCCCTGCTCTTCCTTTAGCGGAGCGGGTCCTGTTGGATGCCCCCTGCTCAGGCTGGGGGGTCTTAAACCGCCGGGCCGATGCCAGGTGGCGCTTGAGCCAGGAAGCGGTAACAAACCTGCCCGAGCTGCAATTCAGGCTTTTACAGGCTGCGGCCGGACTGCTTAAAGCCGGCGGGCTGCTCTTGTACAGCACCTGTACCATCAATCCGGCGGAAAATGAGCAGGTCATAGCTCGATTTTTGCAGGCCGCCCCTTTTGGGCTGCAGGGATTTGCGGAGAATATTGGATTCTTTCCCCTGACAGCCGAGGATAGTGAAAAGGCCCGGCGGGGATGCCTGACCCTTATGCCGGGACGATATCATTGTGACGGCATGTTTTATGCTTTAATGAGGAGAAAAGGCCATGAATAGTATGAAAAAAACCGAACTCCTGGGGATGAACATGCTGGAGCTGGAAGAATTTGCGGTCAAGATGGGGCAGCCGCGCTTCCGCGGCCGCCAGTTGCACCGCTGGATTTACGTAAAAGATTGCTGTTCTTTTTATGAAATGAGCGATATCCCCCGTGAACTCCGCCAGCAATTGGATGCAGTAGCACGCATTTCCATTCCCCGGGTTCTAAAACAACGGGTTTCAGCAGACGGCACCCGCAAATTCCTGATGGAGATGAATGATAAAAAAAGGGTGGAGACGGTGCTGATTCCCCAATCAAGCAACTTGAACGGGCATTACACCCTGTGTGTTTCTTCACAGGTGGGATGTCCTTTTCGCTGCGCTTTTTGCGCCACCGGTCAGGGCGTGTTTCAGCGCAATCTGGCGGCCTGCGAAATAGTAGGTCAGCTGCTGGGCTCCAGGCGTGAACTGAAGCGCCGCTTGAAAAACCCCCAGGACCCTCTGATAAGCAATGTCGTATTCATGGGCATGGGCGAGCCTTTGCTCAACTTTGCGCAGGTAATCAAGGCCATACAGATAATGAATGATCCCCGCGGCATTAAGCTGGGCCAGCGGCATATCACCATTTCCACCTGCGGGGAAGCCAATGGCATTTTGCGCCTGGCGGAGACGGATTTACAGGTGACTCTGGCTATTTCGCTGCATGCTGCCGATGACCGGCTGCGCGATGAGCTGGTGCCGATAAATAAGAAATACCCCTTAAAAACACTGATGGCGGCGGTTAACACCTATATTGAAAAGACCGGCCGCAGGGTTACATTCGAGTATATCATGCTTGATGGGGTTAATATCAGCCGCAAAGACGCAGAAAACCTGGTAAAACTTATAAAACCTTTCTTGGCTAATGTTAATCTAATTCCCTATAATGAAGTAGACGGTTTGCCATACAACAGGCCAGCCCCCAACCAAGTCAAGCAGTTTTATGACTGGCTTGTTGCCCTGGGATTGAACGTGACCATACGCGAAGAACATGGCAGCGATATCAAAGCAGCCTGTGGACAGCTGGCGGTGAAGCCAGTTTAATGGGGACAGGGAGGCCATCCTTTAATAAACCGGGGTCAGCTTTTTGGCCCCATCTCGACAGTTCAGGGTGGATTATGAAAGTAAGTATAGTAACCGATACGGGCAATATTAGGTCAAGAAATGAAGACAGCTACCTGGTTGATACCGCCAGGGGCTTATTCGCGGTTTGTGACGGAATGGGGGGGCATCGCGGCGGCGATGTGGCCTCTCGTTTGGCGGTGCGAACCATTCATGCCTGGATAAAAGCAAACCCTTCAGACCAGTCAATCAACCTGGTGGAAGGTGCCATACAGCAGGCCAACCACAAGGTCTGGGAAGCCAGCCAGGGCAATCCCGACCTGCGTGGTATGGGAACCACCGCTACAGTGGCTTTAATAGGGGAAAACCGCTTGTTTATGGGTCATGTTGGAGATAGTGCATTATTTCGCATTAGCAATAATCACATTGAAAAACTCAGTCGGGATCATACCCTGGCTGAACAGATGGTGAGTAAGGGGTTGCTCAGTGAAGAGGAATGTCGCAGCTGCGCTTATAATCACATATTAACCCGGGCGGTTGGCATTGCCCCACAGGTACAGGTGGACAGCTGCGAGGTTCCTCTTTCTTCCGGTGATGCGATTTTAATCTGCAGTGACGGCCTGAGTGACTTGTTGACTCCGCAGGATATGCTGGCGATTTATCAGGAATATCCCCGTGATCTCGATAAAATTGCTCGGGAAATGGTACAAACAGCACTGGCCAGAGGCGGTTATGACAATATAACCCTCATACTTCTACTCATCGACTAGGAGGTTACACTAGTGAAAGATAAGGTTTTGGGTGGACGATATGAACTCCTTGAGGAGATAGGCGAAGGCGGTATGGCCATCGTATATAAAGCCCACTGCAAGAGCCTGGACCGTATTGTTGCGGTCAAAATCCTCAAGGAAGAATATTCGCAGGACCAGGTTTTCGTGCAGAGCTTTAAAACCGAAGCCCTGGCTGCGGCCAGCCTATCACACCCCAACATAGTAAATATATTTGACGTCGGTCAGGAAGGCAATGTGCATTACATTGTCATGGAATATATCGAAGGCCAGACCTTGCAGGAAATCATCGCCGCAGAAGCCCCGCTCGCACCTGACAGGGCTGCAGAGATCGCTATCATGATCTGCGAAGGCATACACCATGCTCATGAAAACGGGATAATTCACCGTGATATAAAACCACACAATATATTGATAACCAAAAAAGGCATTGTCAAGGTGGCGGATTTCGGCATTGCCCAGGCCATCAACAAAAAAACCCTTACCTTTGCCCGGGATCTGGTCGGTACCGTACACTACATATCCCCGGAACAGGCCAAAGCTGAACCGGTTACCCCGGCCACCGATATTTACTCTCTGGGCTGCGTGTTGTACGAAATGCTGACCGGCAGGCCTCCTTTTAATGCGGAGAGTCCCATTACGTTGGCTTTCAGGCACATTTACGACGAGCCTGTTCCGCCGGTAGAAATCAATCCGGCGGTAGGGAAGGCTTTGTCGGAGATTACCCTCAAAGCTATGGAAAAACTACCTGCACATCGCTTCAGCAGTGCTGAAGAAATGCGTGATGCGCTGATTGACCTGGACGAATCAGTGAGCAGAATAAGGAAGGATCGCAACGGAGCCACTATTATTATGAGCCCTATTCAAGCCGGCAATAAAAAACCAAATACCCGGCGCAAGCTACGCCCGGCTGGTTTGACCATCATTGCAGTGGCCATTTTGGGGCTGTTATCCGGAATATGGTGGGTCATGGGCGGCAGTATATTCGGCAAGGAGGTTCAGGTACCTGATGTCAAAGGCCTGGATATGAAGGAAGCCACCGAGAAGCTGGATGCGGTGGGCTTGAAAATAGCAGTAGCCGGGCACAATTTCAGCGATGAGGTTGCCAGGGATCTGATCATTTCACAGGATCCGCCCGCTGAGCAGACAGTTAAGACCGGCCGGGAAATCTCGGTGATACTGTCAAAAGGCCCGGAAATGGTCGCTGTTCCTAATGTGGTGGGGCTTTCTCAAGGAGATGCTGAGATTCAGATTCGCAACAGCGGTCTGCTCATGGGTTCAGTGAGCCAGAGTTATGATGATCGCTATCAGCTGGGATTGGTTATCTCGCAGAGCCCCGTTGCTGGCGGAGAAGCGATCAAAGGCACCAAAGTCGACCTTATGGTCAGCAAAGGCAAGGCCCCGCCTAAGGTCCCGATGCGCAATCTGGTCGGTTTGAGCCTGGAAGAAGCCAAAAAAAGGCTGGAGGAGGATGGTTTAATACCGGGCAAAATCACCCGGCAGGAAAGCAGCACCTACAAAAAGGACATAGTGATATCCCAGGATACCACCTCAGGGGTTTTGATCGAACAGGGGAGTACCGTCAACCTGGTAGTGAGCGATGGTATCAAGAAGACTCATAAGACCGAAACACTGGAGTTTACCCTGCCAACCAAAGAAGAACAATATCAGGTAGAAATCAGGGTCAGTGACGCTGAGGGTACCCGTCAGGTGTACAAGCAAACCCATAGAGCAGGAACCAATGTTTCTGTAACGGTAAGTTATTACGGCAGCGGCAGCGCTGAGGTGAGGTTGAATTCCGATCGCTTCAAGGTATTCAACCTGGAGTAAGCAACCCCGGCAACCTATTCGCAGGAGGGAGTAGATGCCCCATCAACCGGTTAATGGATTGATATTAAAGAAATACAGCGGCTTCTACTATGTTCAGGGTGAAGCGGGCCAAATCTACGAGTGCAAGCTAAGGGGCAAAGTCAAAAAACAGGTGGTTTTAACCGGAGACAGGGTGTTGATCACCCCTTTGGACGAAACCCACGGTATTATAGAAAGGCTGGAACCCCGTGCGAATGAATTATATCGGCCCCGCATTGCCAATGTGGACCTGGTCCTGATAGTAATGGCTTATAACCGACCTGAACCGGTTCCCATGCTGCTGGATCGCCTGCTTATACTGATACTGCACGCCGGACTCACCCCGGTGATCGTATTGAACAAATGCGATCTCGAGGCCAGCCAGAAGGCTGTAGATATCATGCGTATATACAAAGCACTGGGATTTGAGATTATCCACACCTCGGCCAAACAACGCTGTGGTTTGGAGCAACTGCTTACGGCGGTTAAGGGGAAAATTGCTGTTTTTGCCGGACCATCAGGCACTGGCAAGTCTACTCTCTTAAACAGCCTGGTTGACAATCTGGCCATAAAGACCCAGGAGGTCAGCGCTAAAATCGGTCGGGGCAGACACACCACCCGGCACGTAGAATTATACCCCATGGAAAGCGGCGGTTGGATAGCTGACACCCCGGGGTTCAGTGTTCTGGACCTGCCCGAGGACCTGTCCAGTCGCCAGCTGGGGGCTTATTATCCGGAATTTGCGCAGCCTGCAGGGGAGTGCCGCTTCCAGAATTGCCTGCACTACCGCGAGGTGGAATGCGGGGTGAAGCAGGCCCTGGAGAATGGGCAGGTTGCTCAGTTGCGTTATCACAATTACATCGCTGTTTTAGAGGAAGTGATGAGAAATGAGAGGTGCTATAGGTGATCTTAATTGCCCCATCGATCCTTAGCGCGAACTTTGCCCGGTTGGGAGAGGATATTCAAGCGGTGGAAAGAGCCGGTGCCGACTGGCTGCATATAGATGTGATGGACGGGCACTTTGTACCCAATCTGACTATCGGGCCGCAGGTAGTGGCTGATATATGCGGTATTACCGGCTTGTTTCTCGATGTTCATCTGATGATTGACAGGCCGGAGCAATTGATCCCCGCTTTTGTTGAAGCCGGAGCCGACCTGGTAACCGTACATGTGGAGGCCTGCCGGCACCTGCACCGGGTGGTGACCATGGTTAAAGAACTGGGATGTCAGGTTGGGGTGAGCTTGAACCCGGCCACCTCCGAGCAGCTGTTGGAGCCGATACTGCCGGAGCTGGATCTGGTCTTGGTCATGTCGGTCAATCCCGGCTTTGGGGGGCAGCGCTTCATACCCGGGGTGTTGCCCAAGATAAAGCGAGTAAAAGCCATGATCGAACATCACCGACCGGCATGCTATTTGGAGGTTGATGGGGGGATAAATGCACAAACCGGTCAGGATGTGGTCAAGGCAGGGTGCAATGTCCTGGTAGCCGGCTCTTATGTCTTCAATCATAACAGTGTGGCCGAGGCTATCAACAGCCTTAAGCTCCTGCGCGCTTGACCTAAGGGATTACTAGTGTTAACATCAAGTATATTAAAAAATAACACATGCAACTTTCTTCGGGGATGGGTGAAATTCCCTATCGGCGGTAAAGCCCGCGAGCCGCAAGGCATGATCCGGTGAAACTCCGGGGCCGACAGTGACAGTCTGGATGGGAGAAGAGGGTTTAGTTGAGCATGTTCTGCTCGGCTTGGCTTTGTATTACCCGATGAAAGTATCGGGTTTTATTTATTTGGAGGCAATCATGCATCAGGATGAGCAGTATATGCGCCGAGCGCTTGAGTTAGCCGCCCTGGCTACCGGCCGGACCAGTCCCAACCCTCTGGTAGGAGCGGTAGTGGTCAAAGATGGGGTGGTGGTTGGCGAAGGCTATCATCATCGAGCCGGAACGCCGCATGCCGAAATCCATGCCTTAAACCAGGCAGGAGAATTAGCTCGGGGTGCCACCCTTTATGTAACCCTGGAGCCCTGCAACCATCATGGCCTGACGCCCCCTTGCACCAGGGAAGTGATCAAGGCCGGCATTAAAAAGTGCGTGGTGGCTATGGAGGATCCCAATCCGCTGGTCAGCGGCCATGGCCTGAGCGCACTGCGGGAGGCCGGCATCGAGGTCCAAACCGGTTTATTACAGGCTGAAGCCGAGAAACAAAATGAGGTTTTTCTTAAATATATTGTTACTGGTTTGCCTTTCGTCACTCTAAAAACCGCCATGACCCTGGATGGCAAGCTGGCCAGCCCAAGCGGAGACTCGAAATGGATTACCTCTGAACCGGCTCGCCACCGGGTGCACCAGCTCAGGGATCAAGCCGATGCTATACTGGTAGGAATAGGTACGGTGCTGGCCGATAATCCCCGTTTGAATACCCGGCTTGGTGACCGTAAAGGTCGGGATCCAGTACGCTTAATCGTGGACGGTCGCCTGGATTTGCCTTTGGATAGCCAGATTGCCCTCACCAGTAGACAGCAAAGCACTCTGGTATTTACCTCCGCAGAGGCTGACCCCAGGCGGGCTGAGCAGTTACAGCAATTGGGCCTGGAGATCATAACCGTCGACGGAAGTGCCGATGAACTCAACCTGGAGCAGGTATTGCAGATCGCGGCTCAACGTAAGCTGTGCAGCGTTCTGGTCGAGGGAGGCGGCAATATCAACGCCAGCCTGTTAAAACACCATCTGGTTGATAAATTATGCTGGTTCATCGCCCCTAAAATCATAGGGGGGGCTATGGCACCATCTCCGGTGGAGGGCAGCGGATTCAAGTATATGGCAGAAGCCATTGCGGTTGAGGATGTGCAGGTGACATTTATTGGTCCGGATATGCTGGTCACTGGATATATTAAAAACCGACTTATCGGCAGCAAATCATAGTTAGCGGGTGAGAATTATTTTTACTGGAATTATAGAGGAAATCGGATACATCAGTGATATAAAACGGGGCGCCCAATCCATCCGCTTAGGGGTGAAAGCGGAGAAGATAACGGAAGATATTAAGCTTGGCGACAGTATTGCGGTCAATGGGGTGTGCTTGACGGTTACGCAATTCGAACCCCGGCAATTCTGGGCAGATGTGATGCCGGAGACATTCGTCAAAACCACTTTAAAAAACCTGACGGCCGGCTCCCCGGTTAACCTGGAACGGGCTTTAAGGCTCACTGACCGCCTGGGCGGGCATCTGGTTCAGGGGCATGTGGATGGCATCGGTTCGATAGTCAAACGGGAACGCTTCGATATAGCCATCGTATTCACCATCAAAGCCCCGCCCGAGGTCTTGAAATACACCGTAGCCAAAGGCTCGATTGCCATAGACGGGGTGAGCCTGACAGTGGTTGATGTCGGCAATGATCACTTCACCGTCTCGCTGATACCCCATACTGCTCAGCTCACCATTTTGGGGTATAAACAGCCCGGTCAGGAGGTCAACCTGGAGAGTGATATTATTGGCCGCTATGTGGAAAAACTGCTGTCAAAGAATGATCAATCATCAGCAGGCAGCAGCCTGAGCATTGATTTTCTATCCCTGCATGGATTTCTATAAAGGAGGCAGTTATTATGTTTAACACCATTGAAGAAGGAATTGCAGACATCCGGGAAGGCAAGATGATCATTGTAGTTGACGATGAAGACCGTGAAAACGAAGGCGATCTTGTGGTGGCGGCTGAAAAAGCAACCCCGGAGGTAATCAATTTTATGGCTACCCATGCCCGCGGTTTGATCTGTGTACCTATGGAAGGGGCGCGCCTCGACCAGTTAGATATCAAACCGATGGTAACCAACAACACCGATAATCACGAGACAGCTTTTACCGTCTCCGTAGATCATCGCTCCTGTACTACCGGCATCTCTGCTCATGAAAGGGCTGCTACCATTGCGGCTCTAATTGCGCCGGACAGCACTGCTGACGACTTCAGACGTCCGGGGCACATTTTTCCCTTGCGCTACCGTGAAGGCGGAGTATTGCGCAGGGCTGGGCATACTGAGGGTTCGATCGACCTGGCCCGTCTGGCTGGACTTTATCCGGCGGCGGTAATCTGTGAGATTATGAGCGCCGACGGCACCATGGCCAGGGTACCTGAACTGATCGAATTCGCCCGCAGGCATGGCTTAAAGATCATTACCATTGCCGATCTTATCGAATACCGGCGCCGCCGTGAAAAACTGGTGGTACGGGTGGCCGATGCCAGACTGCCTTCCAAGTTTGGCGATTTCAAGGCAGTGGCCTATCAGTCCCTGCTCGATCATAAAGAACACCTGGCTCTGGTCAAAGGGGAGTGGGATCCGGATGAACCCATACTGGTGAGGGTGCATTCGGAGTGTTTAACCGGCGATGTGATGGGTTCTTCCCGCTGTGATTGCGGCGATCAGCTGCAAAAAGCCCTGGAGATGATCGAGGCTGAAGGCAAAGGGGTTTTGCTGTATATGCGCCAGGAGGGCCGCGGTATCGGTTTGTGCAACAAAATCAAAGCCTATAAACTGCAGGATAGGGGCATGGACACGGTAGAGGCCAACATCAAACTGGGATTCGCGCCGGATTTGAGGGACTATGGTATCGGGGCCCAGATTCTGGTCGACCTGGGTATCCGCAAAATGCGCCTGATGACCAATAATCCGAAAAAGATCAAAGGCCTGGAAGGATACGATCTGGAGATAACCGAGCGTGTGCCCATCGAGATCCCCAGCAAAACTGAGAACCACCGCTATCTACAGACCAAAAAGGATAAAATGGGCCATTTGTTGGTAAATCTATAAGGCTAATGCATAGAGGAGGAATAGTAGTGGCACAAGTATTCGAAGGAAAAGTAGTGGGACAGGGACAACGCTTTGGACTGATCGTATCCAGGTTTAATGAGTTCATCACCAACAAACTGTTGTCCGGTTGTATTGATGCCCTGGTACGCCATGATGTGAATCCTGATAACATCGATGTAGTCTGGGTGCCAGGGGCTTTTGAAATGCCCCTGACAGCACTGCGCATGGCACAGAAGGGTTATGATGCGGTAATCTGCCTGGGTGCGGTAATTCGCGGGGCCACACCGCATTTCGAGTATGTGTCGGCTGAGGTGACCAAAGGCATAGCGCAGGTAGGCTTGCAGACCGGGGTCCCGGTAATCTACGGGGTTATAACCGCCGATACCATCGAGCAGGCTATAGAACGTGCCGGCACCAAGGCCGGCAACAAGGGGGTTGACGCCGCTCTTACCGCCATTGAAATGGCAAACCTTTTAAAACAGTTGTAAGTTGGCCAGAGTTCAGGGTTATAGCTGAGCCGCGTAGCGGTTTGGCAAATGCAGATTCGCTTTGGCGGTTTTGAAATATGAAAGTTTTGCAAGATAAAGGGAGAGTCAGTGTGACCCTCCCTTTATAAGTAGACCGGCATAGGTATTATCGTCCTAGCGCGGGGGTTCTTTCTGCAGGATGATTTTGGTGACGATGTTGTTGCGCACCTGAAAAATCACCGCACCATGGTTGTCACCATAAGCTGCATCGATATCCCCAACCGCCCCGGGTTTTCTGGCAAAACCGTAATTGGGGCCGTAGGCCTCGATTACGGTTGGATCAAAGCGATCACCCACCTTGATTCCCCGTGCGGTTACCAGAGATGGGCTCTCAATATGCATTACTTTAAGCCTGTCCAGCTTGGTGAAAGTAAAAGTACAGCCCTGCTGCTGGTCATAATAGACCGTGCTCATACCCAGGTTCTTCCCGGTTGGAAAGAGGGCAGCGACTTCCTCAGGAGTCGATTCTCCAACTGTAACCTTCCCCTGTGCGGTGGCAATCACCATATCATCAGCTTGTATGAGATTTGCTCCTTGAGGCAGTTGAATCTCCAGTTCGGGGCTGCGGCTGGCGGTCCACAGACCGAATGCTATTACTACCGAAACCAGGCTTATCAAGAGCACCCATTGTCTGGCGTTAGAAGTCATGTATTCTCTCCTCTATGCTTATTAACACCTACTATTATAACATCCTGACGGGTGAATACTACCCAGCACAGACCTGAGAAATACTGGTCTACAGCATACCCAGGCGGGATAGTAGAGTATCGGCCGCTTTAAGGTGGTAATTCACGCGTACACTGAGACTGGGATTGTCACAGGTTTCAAAAATAAAGGCATGAACCCCGAGAAACTGGGCAGAAGCCCGGGCCAGGCTGCCTTTAACCGGGTAGCGATATAAAGTGAATTTCTTATACGATGTGCTGATACCACTGTTCAGCTTGTCTACAATAGCGTTAGCCATGGTATTAGCAGGGGTTGAGGGATAATAAATCAGGCTTTGCCCCACAGAATCACTGATTTTGGTATAGTTATAGCCTTCATGCATGTCCATTAGCCAGTCAACTTCATAATTCTTCACAGCAGCATAGATGGCCTTGGCAAGGGTGCTATCACACGATTCTTTGCTGCTTTGCGGAAATTGACGGTTAAGGTCTCCGTTATAAGTACGGGTCTTTCTTTCTACAGCCTTCTTGTTAGCCTGTGGCAATACAATCAGTTTACCTTTCTTTATATTCCAATCCTTTACTTTCCCTGCTGCCGTGTATCCGGCCGGTTCGTTGCCGTGTACACCGCCTACGATCATAACTACCGGTCCGGGAACACCGCTGTCGTTGATATACATAGGGGTCGCATAAATAGTCCCGGCGGCAATAGTAACGGTTTTTCTGGTAGCCTTGGAGGAGCCTGTTAATGCTTTATTTAGAGCTGCCCTGGTTACCGGGCCTACAACGCCATCTGTTTTTAACCCCCGGGATTTCTGGAAACTCACCACTGCAGCATGAGTCTTGGGACCAAATGATCCGTCAATACTACTTGAGTAAAAGCCTAAGCTGGCGAGGTCCTTTTGCAACTGGGTGACAGCCGAACCCTGGCTGCCCAAGGCCAAATCCAGTACTTCAGATAGAGCCCTCTTGGTTATCGGGCCTACGACGCCATCTGTTTTTAACCCCTGGGATTTCTGGAAACTCACCACTGCAGCATGGGTTTTGGGACCGAATGATCCATCAATACTATTTGAGTAAAAGCCTAAACTGGCGAGGTCTTTTTGTAATTGGGTGACGGCTGAACCCTGGCTGCCTAAGCTTAGATCTCGGGTTCCGTAAGCTGCAGTAGCTGCAGGTTTGGAGCTTGCTGCCTGAACTGCCGGGATTAGCCCACTCAATGAAAATAATGTTATTAAAGCTATTATTGCAAAACGCTTGACCAGGTTTTTTATCAAGATAAACCATCCTTTCCTCAATAATGTCGTTTTGGCAATAAAATAGTTAGTTTCAAAAACCTACATAGTTAATTAAACCCTCCCTTTGTTAAATTATTTTGGTAAAAAAGTAATCTAAGACAAAATTCTACAAATATTAGCAGTCTCCTCCCGATTTGAGGCGGTAATTAATGGTAAGGCTGGTATAAAACGTTAAAATTGGGATAATGTTGAACCTGTGGCTAATCATGTGGGCATGAAGAGGTAGGGTCGAGCAGGTGAGGTCAAGCAGTCAGTCTTTCCAGGGCTTTTGACTTAATCAGCGCTGTGCTCGTTCGGGTACGGTCAACAAACCAAGCTGTGCGGGAAGCAAGCAAGGAAGGAAAAAAGGCAGGGAAGATCGGTGGATACTGATAAAGGCCAAGAAGCGATTTGTACAGGAAGCCAAGCGATATATTCTGGGCAACTGGGAAGGCATAAGAAACCAATACCAAGTTATAACCCCAAGGTATCTTGACGCTATCCCCAGGAAGGGTAGTGTAAAGTTTTAGTAGGTAAAAAGGGGTCAGAGATAGAAAAGAGACCTCAAAAAC
>LFSQ01000013.1 GCA_001512785.1 Syntrophomonas sp. DTU019 | reverse complement strand
TTAAGATAGATATTTATTAACTAAGACCAGGAGTTTCTCCTACTAAACCTTGACACAGACTACCATATTTTTGTGCTTGACAAGTAAATATGGCTTTTACTATCATTGGTATAGGAGTATATTGCATTCCTGACAAATTAATTCCAGTGTGAAGAATTTAATATGTGGTGGCTGACGGAGTAACCATGGGTTGCTCTTTAAGAGACCAATATTAAGTAGCTATGTCTGTAGCTTGTTTAATATTGGCTTTTATTGTTTTTGCAGGTAATAGATGTGAATATCCTGCAGGCGATAAAAGCGTGTTGATACTGCAAGAGTTAAGAGTGTGTTACATAATATTGTTTGAAAGTGTGTTGCATAATATTGTGAGGGGAATTGTGGGGGGATATTATGGCAACTCATATCAAGCTAGTTGATAATAACAATAAAAATGTTTCTTTAGCCGCTATGCAAAGACACAGATTAAATGACCAGGAACGCCGTCAACTTCAGCACGAGTTTAAAATCTACATGGAAAAATACTTCAAGGATAAGCTGGGCAAAGGGGTCGATAAGACCAAAATCGTCATTTGGGACGATATGCTGGTTATCCGGGGCGAGGGTTTTTTAACCGAGCCGGAAAAATACATCAACAATACCCCGTCGGGAAGAGAGGTGGTAAGGGCGGCTCGAATGCAGGTGGTAAAACAGCATGCGATCGACAACGTGGGCTATTTTGAACAGAGGTTGGGCGCTACCGCCATTCATCATGCCTATGAGTTGGAACCGGAAAATGATTTCTGGATGCATGTAATAGTGTTTGACCGCGTTTTAACTGAAAAATCGAGCATCGATTAAAACGATTAATAAACATCAGCGAAATTCCCGGTGGTCTGTAGAGAACCCTGTAGGGGGCTCCAAAGAAAACCGATGCGTTATAAGTGCTTCAATGCGCATTTAACCCATCGGCTTTTATTGTTTCTGTACTAATAGGGGTGGTCATAACTGAAGGACAAAAAGTCTTTCAGAAAAAAAGGGAGGTATTAATAATGGCTGACACAATGAAAGCTCTGGTTTACCGCGGTCCTGAAAAGATTGGTCTGGAGGATGTACCAGTACCGAAAATCATCGAACCCGATGATGCGATTGTAAGAGTCACCACATCAACCATCTGCGGCACTGACATTCACATCTGGCACGGGGGTATGCCGGAAGTGGAGCCGGGAAGAATAATCGGGCACGAGTTTGTGGGCGAAGTCGTAGAGGTAGGCCCTGCGGTAAGAAACGCCAAGGTCGGGGACAAGGTGGCGGTTTCCTGTGTTACCCAGTGCGGGGAATGCTTCTACTGTATACGCGGCATTTATTCGCACTGCACTACCGGCAGCTGGATATTCGGCTATATGATTGATGGCTGTCAGGCTGAGTATGTACGGGTTCCTCACGCCAACCTGGGCATGTTCAGTATTCCTGAAGGACTGACTGAGGAAGATGTGCTCTTTGTGGGTGACATCCTGTCTACCGGCTATTTCGGAGCCGAACAGGCTAATATCCAACCTGGTGACACGGTTGCGGTTATGGGAAGCGGCCCGGTTGGAATGTGCGCTATGACCACTGCCCGGCTGTGGGGACCGGCTCAGATAGTAGCGGTTGATATTAACCAGGAGCGTCTGGATTTCGCTGTCAAGAATGGAATTGCTGATATCGGGCTAAATCCCTTAAACGTAAATGTCGGCGATGCCTTGAGAGAAATGACCGATGGTCGCGGCGCTGATGCAACTATTGAAGCCAATGGATTCAAACCCACTTTTGATATGGCAATTGACGCTGTCAGACCGGGCGGCACCGTATCACTGATCGGAGTGTTTGAAAGCCCGCAGGAACTGGCCATGAATACCCTGTGGATCAAGAACATCAGGATCAGCATGGGTCTGCTCAACGCCAACCGCATCCCTGAATTGATCAAACTGATCAAGGCCGGCAAGATCAATACCAACTTCCTATGCACTCACAGGGCACCTTTGAATGATATTGTTAAAGGTTACGATATTTTTGGCAACAAAAAGGATGGCTGCCTGAAATGGATAGTCACCCCTTACCAGAGATAACTACGGTGCCAGGCACCACACTTATTCACTAAAACTTAACATTGAATAAGATTCCCCCTCGAAGGAGGATTCATGTTCAAGCCAGAAGGCACCTCATTATTTGAGGTGTCTTTTGGC
>LFSQ01000154.1 GCA_001512785.1 Syntrophomonas sp. DTU019 | reverse complement strand
CCCTCGAAGGAGGATTCATGTTCAAGCCAGAAGGCACCTCATTATTTGAGGTGTCTTTTGGCTTGCGGTGCCAGGCACCACAGTTATTTATATGTTCCACAATTGATCAGGTATTGCTCCAAAGCCATCAGTGTCCTGATGTCGTTCTTGAGCAATGCTAAATGAGGATTCCATTTGCCGTGTATATTGCCCCCGGACAGGCCGTAACTCACATTCTCCATATCCTGGGATAGCCTTCGGCGGTAAGAGTCGGTAGTGTTCTGGATTTGAGCCAGCACTTCACTGCGCGTGGCAGCTTCGAATCGCAGCCCCCTTATGATCACAATCATTTTATCAGGGGCAGTTATTTCGACGGGCTTAATAAATGACAAGAGATAGCGGAACACTTGAATATCTCCAAAAGCTATCCTAAAATAGTGTGGTGCCAGGCACCGCACTTATTCGTCCTATTTCTTAAACTCGGCGATGTAAGGCAGGTTGCGGTATTTCTCGCGGTAATCCAGGCCATATCCGATCAGGAAGGTGTCCGGCATCTCAAAACAGCGGTAGTCGATTTTGATGGTCAACAGCCGCTCGGCCGGGTTGTCCAGCAATGTGCAGATTTTCAAACTGGCGGGCTCATAAGCCTCAAGGTGCTGGCAGATGTAGCCCAGGGTGAGGCCGGTACCGATCACGTCTTCCGCCAGCAAAACATCCCGTCCCTTGATGACAATATCCAGGTCTTTGGTGAAGTGAACCGCTCCGGCTTTTTGGATGGGATCGGATGATAGGCCGATGGAGAGAAAATCCACCTCCAGCGGCAGATCTATGCATCTGGTCAGATCGGCGACAAAGTAAAGCGAGCCTTTGAGAACGCTCACCACCACAAGATCTTTGTCCCTGTAATCACGGGTTATCTCGCTGCCTACCTCAGCAATGCGCTTTTGAATTTGCTCTTGAGTAAAAATGATTTTACCGATACCGGATAAGTCCATCGATTACTAATCCTTTCGCAATCCAAACCGTCTGGCCAGGCTGTAGAAGTCATTTTTGAATACTATGTTTATATTGATGCCCGGGTACAGCTTCTTTAACAATTCTACTTTCTTCTTTTTTTCCGAGACATATTTCTGATCCATAGTGGTCAGCTCGATATAGGTATCGAATCTGGGGAGGTAGAAGTCAGGGGAAAAGGCCTGGGTGACATTGCCCTCGGCATCCCACTTGATGGGGAAGGTACGGGGCTCATACTGCCACTCGATATCATGCATATCCAGAATGCTGGCAAACTCTTCTTCAGAGGGATGCTTGAAAACCGCCGGCTTCTGTTCCTGGTCATAGGCCTCTTCAGGTCCGGCGGCAGTCAGGGCCGGCCGATTACGAGCCATGTACTGCAAGAGGGCAACAGCTTCATCGACACCCAGAAAGCCAGTGTTCAGGACCAGATGGTACAGGGCCGGGTCAGACCAGTCCCGGTTGTAGATAGTCGAGATATA
>LFSQ01000072.1 GCA_001512785.1 Syntrophomonas sp. DTU019 | reverse complement strand
GCACCATCACCTGCGGTAATTACCACCTGGTAACCGGCGTTAGCCAGGTCGTTGTTGAAGGCATTGTCTGAATGCTGGTCGGAATCATCAACAAATCCTACCAGGAACCAGAGGGGCATGCCTTCCCAGTTACGTCCTTTAGAGTCGGTGTAGCTTGCCTTGTGATTGGCGCCGAACTGGCAGGCAAGAGCTGATTCAAAATAGGTTTTGCTGATGTCACATGCTATTCCGCCAATTTCGGTTCCATCCAGTTCCAGTGTCCAGTCACCCTGGGGTACTGAATAAACCCTGAGCTCGGTAATATACTTTGCGGACAGCCCGGCACAGGAAGGATACATAATACCGTCAGCGCCATAGTAATGCCAGTAAGGTTCCGGCATGGTCAAGCGCATGTCCATTTGGCTATAAACCGTATCTTCTGGAGTAAAGTACAGACGCATGCCATCTCTATAGTCAGGAACATATTTTCCGTCAGCATACCAGGCCAGAATAGCATCCCCCTGGCGTGCATATACTGATGGATCAGGGTATATGGAGGAATAAGGAAGCCTGGTCTCATAACCGTCAGAGGCAACTAAGACGACTTCGGTGCCGGTTCCCATACCACTTACCAGGCTGCAAAGATCACTGATACGGGTGCCTTTAACGGCATTGGCTATCTTGTAACCGCCTTTACCGGTTTCATTTTCGTCCCATATATCCTCCGGATCAAAGGTTACTCCCTGGAATTTGTATACCGTTTCTCCATTCCCAATCACGTCGAATCGCTGTATCATTTCCAGATAATTGATGGTTTCTTCAGCTATAATGGTGGTTCCATCTTCACCGTACTTGACAATTCGTAGTTCGGGAATGGTGCCTCCCCCGCTTGCAAAGGAGGTTAGCTTAATTTCGACTACCTTTCCTACGCTTTTACCGGTGAGGGCTCCTGCATTGGCAACGCCATCGCCTACCAGGCGCAGGGGCCAGGAATCGGTAAGAGCTACGCCATTGCATTTATTGGCTATAATATAGTTGCTGCTCTTATTGATATCCGCACTCTCAAAATCAACACTGTAGCCATCTGAGGCCTTTACCACCACTTTATAACCGGTTACAGCTTGGGCAAAGTCATAGCTGTGAGGCTTGCGGTCATCAACCCAGCCGGCCAAGAACCAGAGGGGTATCCCTGACCAAACATTCCCATCAGCATCCGTCCATTCTACCAGGTGACCCGAATTCGGGCAGGCCACACCGGCTTCAAACTCGGCTTGGGAAATGACATCGCTGATCTTTCCAATTAGAGTAAGGTTCCAACTACCGGGCTCTGCCTCAGGAGTCTGCAGTTCAGGTATTTCAATCCGAACAATGTTACCAACTGCCAGGCCTCCAAGTGAGCCATCCTCTTTAGTAACACCGGCACCCACCAGGCGTAGTGGTGCTGAACTACCGGTCAGCGGCTGGCCATCGCATTTGTTGGCCACAATATAATCGTTGTTATTGGCTACATCCGCTCCGTTAAAGGTCTTGCTAAAGCCGTCTCCAGCAACTACCTTTACGGTGTAGCTGTTAGCAAGGTTTTCATTGAAGATCCAGTGATTACCGTTCTCAATGTCGTCCACCGCACCTAAAAGTACCCATAAAGGAATACCTGACCAAACCTTGCCTTCATTGTCAGTCCATTCCTGGTAATGACCGGACCCGGTACAAGCCAGTCCTTCTTCAAACTCTTCCTGGGTGATGGTATCCCCGATTTCTCCTATTATTTCCAGGGTCCATCCAGCCGGCGGTTCAGGTAACCCTGACAGTTCAATCCGGACAATGTTGCCTACCTGTTGTCCTCCCGAGATAGCTGAACCCTTGAGTTGGAGAGGCCAGCAGTCTTTACCGGATGCGGTCTTGAGGGGCAAGGGTTCCCCGTTCAGGGTGTTGGCAACGATATAAGCGTCACTGCGGGCGATATCAGCACTGTCAAGTACTGTTGACCATCCATCGCCTGCTATAACTTTAACTTCGTAGCCTGCAGCGGCCAGTTCATCGTTAAAGTTAAAATGATTATCTCCTACATCAGGATCATCATCAACCATAGCAACCAAGAGCCATAAGGGTATGCCTCCCCAGGCGTTGCCTTCATCATCAATCCAGGTCGCATAGTGTGATGAAGAACAGGTCAACCCTTGCTCGAAGTAGGCCTTGGTAACTGTTTGATCCTTGGCCCCGGAGAGCTGCAGGGTCCAGTCGGTAGGCACCACACCGTTAGTAACGGTGGTTTTCACCGCTGCTGTGGCTGCTGCCTTAACCGCATTAAAGTCGCTCTCGTCTTCAACATCCGCATAGTAGAACTCAACCTTGTCACCATTTGCCAACTGTATCAGGTTTAAAGCACCAGCAGGATTGTTATAGCCATCTTTTAAAGTACCGTTTACATAGGCGTACCATGCGCTGCCGTTTTTCACATAATTGTACTCGGCTACATTATCCAGCAGCAGAGCACCGGAAGTGTCATGATTCTTATCGGTAACATCGTAAGTGAATCCGCCAACGATTGCAGCTTTGTGCAGCGCACCCAGCGGCGTGTTCTCATTTACCGTGTATTCCGTCCCGGAGTTGTAGGCCGTTACTGTGAATACCTCTTCCGGATCCAAGTTGACGGTTCCATCATAAAGAACATCAATAGTGGATAATGCCACCACCGTCTTAACCGCTGCTATTGCTGCTGCCTGGACTGCATTAAGGTCAGTGGGGTCGGATATACCAGCTGCATAATAGAACTCAACCTTATCCCCATCAAGCAGTTCAATAACGTTTAGACCATCCGGGGTATTCTGGTATCCATCCTTATAGACATCATTTACATAGGCATACCAGTATCCAGGAGATTGGCGGACGTACTGTCCTACATCGTCCAGCAGGAGTACCCCGTCATAGGACCAGCGCTTATCAGATAATACATAGGTGAAGCTGCCTGCCTCGGCGGCTGCCTGCAGGGCTCCCAGCGGGGTGTTATCATTAATTGTATATTCATTGCTGCCAACGGTTAATGTAAAGGTTTCACCAGGAGTTAGAACGACTGTACCGTCGTAGAGAACGTCAATTGTCGGCCCACCAGAGCCTTCTACTACCGTAACAGT
>LFSQ01000106.1 GCA_001512785.1 Syntrophomonas sp. DTU019 | reverse complement strand
CCAGTTGCAGACGGCGAGGCCGTGCCAGATGAGTATCCTCCTGCATCTGAAGATGATGTAGATGAAGCACAAGATGATGCACAAGCAGAATTAGAGCCCTCGGATGATATCAAGGGCGAATCTGAAGACAGCGACCAGGTTGAAGGAAATCCCTCGGTGGACGATGAACCAGCCGCAGCAGAGGAAACAGAGGAACCAAAGGAACCAGAGCTGCCGAAGAAAGCCACCTGCAACATTTGCAACGACCCGGCCTGTCCCCGAGTAAAGGGCGAACCACGCACACTGTGTATCCATCATAAACCATAACGAGGTGATGGAGGATGACCGAAATGCTGACCACAGCGAATCCATTGGAAAACGCCAATCTGTTATTGAATCAACTTGCGGGCTGCATGGGTGAGAACCTGGTTGAAGCCCCAGCAGAACCATTGTTTGTGGGAGTGGATGTGGGTACCGCCAATGTAGTAAGTGTGGTGGTTGATGGCTTCGGCACGCCCATAGCAGGTGAAATCACCCCAGCCCGGGTGGTAAGGGAAGGCATGGTCACAGATTATCTGGGTGCAGTCAATATTGTACGCAACCATATACAAACCCTGACTCAACGCCTGGATCGGGAGCTTTTCAAAGCAGCCTCGGCAATACCGCCCGGTACCGAGGGAGGCAACAGCAAAGTCACCCGTTATATTCTGGAAGCCGCCAATCTTGAAGTAACCCGGATTATTGACGAACCTACTGCAGCATCACTGGTGCTGGGAATAGATGAAGGTGTGGTTGTCGATGTGGGCGGCGGCACCACCGGCATTTCCGTACTGGAAAATGGCCGGGTAATTTATACTGCCGATGAGCCGACCGGGGGCTTTCATCTCGATCTGGTTATAGCCGGAAACTATAAAATCTCTACTGAGGAGGCCGAGGTGAAAAAACGCGACCCACGGGAGCAGGCCATGATGTTCCCAGTAGTGCGGCCGGTTTTTGAAAAAATCGCCAGTATAGTCAAACAGCACCTGAAAGGCTTCCATCCCAGGAGTATTTACCTGGTAGGGGGCACCTGCAGTTACCCGGGTTTCGATTTTGTCATTCAGCAGGAAACCGGATGTCAGACATTTGTTCCCCAATTGCCATATCTGGTTACCCCGCTGGGGATCGCATTATCATTCAAGGAGTGAGACAAATGGATAATGATCTGGTGGAAACGATCGTAAATGAGGTCTTGAAAAAGATAGCCGCCCGGGAAGAAAGCAAAACACCAGTTCCCCAAGGTAAACGGGCTTTGGTTCTGTTCAGCGGTGGGACTATTGGCTTGAAAGAGGTATTGGAACAGCTGCAGGCTTTAGCCGCATCCAATTACCGTCTGCAGGTGGTCCTGACCCCGGCGGCGGAAGCCATTATCGGCAGTGAATTGCTGAAATCCAAGCTGGGAGACATAGAAATCATTACCGAAGCAAACCGCAAATCACCGGGAGAGCTGAGCAAGAACGCCGACAAGGTGATAATACCCTTGCTGACTATGAATACCGCTGCCAAGATTGCCCACGGCATCGCCGACAATCTGGTCAACACCCTGGTATTGTATGCCCTTATGAGGGGCAAGCCGGTTTTTGCGGTGTGTGATGCCTGTGATCCCTATGATTCCGCCCGGGACAAGATAAATATGAATTTGGGCAATACCGCCTTCAAACAAATGTTGAAGAGCAATCTCGACAAGCTCGTAGAATTTGGCATTACCCTGGTTAAATCCGGTGATTTAAGCGCGGCTGTAATGGGTGTGGGCTTTGAGCAGTGCGACAAGCCAACAGAGGATACTGCGCCGCCTGTACCGGATGTCGATGTCTTTACCAAGCGGGTCTTGAGCGCCGGAGATGTTTCAGTATGCAAGCGCAAGGCTATAAAAATCGGACCAAATACAGTTATAACCGCGATGGCTAAGGATATGGCCCGGGAGCGCGGTATTGAGATTATAAGGTGATCGGAT
>LFSQ01000150.1 GCA_001512785.1 Syntrophomonas sp. DTU019 | reverse complement strand
AAATCACTGCCTTCTCGGCTTAAGATAGATATTTATTAACTAAGACCAGGAGTTTCTCCTACTAAACCTTGACGCTATCCCAAAGATTATCGAATATTGCCAAACCTATAGGCTTGTGATATATTAATTTTTGGTGATTACACACGCTGCTGGACCGGTTGAGCGGTGCTCACCCGTTGAGTTCTCAGCCGGGATGAAACAGCGGAGGAATGAAACTGAAAGGAGGTATTGAGGTGTCAGTAATTACTATGAAACAGCTCCTCGAAGCCGGGGTGCATTTCGGACACCAGACACGCCGATGGAATCCCAAGATGGCTACCTATATCTATATGGAGAGAAATGGGATTTACATCATTGATCTGCAGCAGACCGTACGCAAGTTCGAGGATGCTTACAATTTTATTAAAAGCGTAGCCGCTGAGGGCAAAGGGGTCTTGTTTGTCGGAACCAAGAAACAGGCCCAGGAGACCATCAGGGAAGAAGCCAACCGCTGCGGCATGTTTTACGTCAATCAGCGCTGGTTGGGCGGTATGCTCACCAATTTCAAAACCATCCGCAAGCGCGTACTCAGGCTCAAAGAACTGGAAAAGATGCAAGCCGACGGGGCGATGGAGGTTCTGCCCAAAAAGGAAGTGGCTCGCTTATTGAATGAGAAAGAGCGTTTGGAACGCTTCCTGGGGGGCATTAAGGATATGGAACGTCTGCCCGGGGCAGTGTTTGTAGTCGATCCGCGCAAGGAGAAAATAGCCGTAGCCGAGGCCAGGAAACTGAACATTCCAGTGGTGGCCATAGTTGACACCAACTGTGATCCCGACGAAATCGATTACGTTATCCCCGGCAATGACGATGCCATCAGGGCCGTAAAGTTAATATCATCCAGAATTGCCGATGCTGTTCTGGAAGGCAAACAAGGGGAACAGGTAAACGCATAAGGAAGAGAGAGGGGTGCTGGTGTTGTTCCGACACCCCTTCTTTGTGACTATAGAGATATTACATGGGTTTAAAGATTCGCCGGAAATAGGAGGAATTGGATAATGGAAGTTACAGCAGCAATGGTAAAGAAATTGCGTGAAAGGACCGGGGCAGGCATGATGGATTGCAAGAATGCCCTGGTAGCCTGTGCGGGGGATATTGAGAAGGCTATCGATGAACTGCGGGCCAAGGGTCTGGCCAAAGCCGCCAAGAAAGCGGGACGGATTGCCAGCGAAGGCCTGGTAATTTCATATATTCACGGCGGCGGACGCATCGGGGTTTTAGTGGAAGTCAACTGTGAGACTGACTTTGTGGCCAAAACCCCGGAGTTTAAGCAGCTGGCTTACGATATGGCCATGCAGATAGCCGCTTCCAATCCCAGATATATCAGGCGTGAAGATGTGCCGGCAGCAGAATTGGAGCGGGAGCGCCAGGTACTCAGGGCCCAGGCCCTGGAAGAAGGCAAGCCGGAGAAAATCGTCGAGAAAATGGTCGATGGGCGCATTGAGAAGTTCTATAAAGAAAACTGCCTGATGGAGCAGCCCTTTATTAAGGAAACCGAAAAAACTGTAGAACAGCTTATCCATGAGCACATAGCCCGCATCGGGGAAAACATCACCGTGCGCCGTTTTGCTCGCTATGAGGTGGGCGAGGGCATTGAAAAAGAAAAAGCTGATTTTGCGGCTGAGGTTATGGCCCAGATTCAGCCCAAATAGACAAAGTGATAGAGCGGGGAGGTTGACGGATTGCAGAGCCCCAAATACAAACGCATCATTCTCAAGCTCAGTGGAGAAGCCCTGGCGGGGGATGACAAATACGGCATTAATCCAGAAACACTGTCCACCATAGCCACTCAGGTCATTGAGGTGGCTAAATCGGGAGTAGAAGTCGCAATAGTGGTCGGCGGGGGCAATATATGGCGTGGGGTGGCCGGCAGTGCCAAAGGCATGGACCGGGCTACCGCTGATTTCATGGGCATGCTGGCGACGGTCATCAATGCCCTGGCCTTACAGGATGCCCTGGAATCGAAGGGCTACTCCACCCGGGTGATGTCAGCCATAGAGATGAGAGAGGTAGCTGAACCGTACATCAGGCGCCGGGCTATTCGCCATCTGGAAAAAGGCCGGGTGGTGATCTTCGCCGCCGGGACCGGGAATCCCTATTTTTCAACCGATACTGCGGCCGCCCTGCGTTCTGCTGAGATAGAGGCCGAGGTAATCCTGATGGCTAAGAAGGTCGATGGGATTTACGACAGCGATCCGGTGGTAAACCCGGAGGCCAAAAAGTTCACCGAGTTGGATTATATCGATGTCCTCAATATGGGCCTGGGGGTAATGGATTCCACAGCTGCCTCACTATGTATGGATAACAACATTCCCATCATTGTCTTTGATTTGAATAAAGAAGGCAATATTCTAAAGGCGGTTATGGGCGAGAAGATTGGCACTTATGTAGGGAGGTAATCCAATTGATCAAGGATATCATCAACGATGCTGAAGAGCGCATGAAAAAAAGTGTAGAACATCTCAGCAAAGATTTAGCCTCATTGCGGGCCGGCCGGGCCAATCCAGCCATGGTGGAGAAGCTCACCGTGGAGTATTACGGGGTCAACACTCCCATAAACCAGCTGGCCAACATAACCGTGCCGGAAGCCAGGCTGCTGGTGATTCAGCCCTGGGATAAATCGATCATCGCGGACATAGAAAAATCCATCATGAAATCTGATCTGGGCATAACCCCCAGCAACGATGGCAATGTGATCCGTATCGCTATACCACAGCTCACTGAAGAGCGGCGCAAAGAGCTGGTCAAAGTGGTCAAAAAGCGGGCCGAGGAGGCCCGGGTAGCGGTGCGCAATATTCGCCGCGAAGCCAATGACATGCTCAAGTCCAGCGAGAAAGACAAGCTGATCTCGGCCGATGAGAGCAAGAAAGGCGTGGATGAAGTGCAAAAACTGACGGATCGCTATGTCAAGAAAATCGATACTGTTCTCCAGGCCAAAGAAAAGGAGATCATGGAGGTATAATGGCGGGTTTTATTTCCAGTCTGATGCGGTTATAATATTGGGTAAATTACTATACCCCCCTAGATGGGGGTATTATCGTTTCGGAGAGAAGGGATTACAGTGGGTGCTGGGAGCGAGGATCTGCCGCGCCATATCGCGGTGATAATGGATGGCAACGGACGCTGGGCTAAAAAGCGTTTAATGCCCCGGACTATGGGGCACAGAGCCGGCATGAGCGCGTTAAAACGAGTGGTCAAGGCAATGGTTGAACTCAATATCCCCTATTTGACGGTTTTTGCCTTTTCCACTGAAAACTGGCGGCGTCCCTCTGAAGAAGTGGATTACCTGATGAACCTCCTGGTTGAATACCTGCTCAAGGAACTGCAGGAATTACACGAGAACAATATAAAAATCAATATACTGGGGGATTATCGCTTATTGCCCCCGCGGTGTCAGACGGAATTGGAAGCCGCTCTTAAGAAAACCAGGAACAACAGCGGTTTGACCTTCAGCATCGCCTTAAATTATGGAGCCCGGCATGAAATCCTGACTGCGGTCCGGAAAGCTGCCGCTGCAGTGGCCAGCGGAAAGATGACCGCCGATACCATAGATGAGGCCTTTTTTTCCTCACTGCTGTTCACCGCCGGATTGCCCGATCCAGACCTGTTGATTCGTACCGCCGGAGAGATGCGCATCAGCAATTTCCTGCTCTGGCAGATCGCCTATACCGAGATCTGGGTGACCAAACGGCTGTGGCCCGATTTCACTAAAGAGGATTTACTGGAAGCCATAGCTGATTACAAGAAACGGGATCGTCGCTTTGGCGGCTTGAGCCGAAGCGAAGCAGGTGAAAAACATGTTTAGAACCAGGTTGATCACAGCCCTCGTCGGTGCGGCTCTGATGATATTCTGCCTCTATCAGGGGGGGATCTGGTGGAGCGGACTGTTTCTTGTGCTGGCCCTGGTAGCTTTTTATGAATACGCTGATATGCTGCGGCAAAAAAATATCCCGGTACTGTGGCTGCCGGGCGGTGTACTGCTCATCCTCTTATGGGCGTCTCCGCTTCTGGCTGAAGAGTGGATTTGGGCAGGTCTTATGGCAGTGAGCTTGATGGTGGTGGCTGCGGGGATTTGGTTTTATCCCCGCCTCACTGTAGCCGAGCTGTCTTTAAATCTTTTCGGACCGGTTTATCTGGGCTTGACCCTGCAGTATTCATTGCGCATCTTGAATCTGCCCGACCCTTTTATGATCATGCTTTTGGCCTTATTGCTCACCTGGGCCAGTGATGTGGGGGGGTATGCCCTGGGTTTGTTATGGGGGAAACGCAAGCTGGCCCCTCAACTGAGTCCCAAAAAAACCTGGGAAGGCGCTCTGGGCAGTGTGCTGTTTTGCCTGGCAGTTGCCCTGCTGTACCTGCATTTTACTGCGCTAGCCCCGCAAAAGGGCGCATATCTTATAATACTAGCACTGTTCGCCAGCCTGGCAGCTCAGATGGGTGACTTATTCATGTCCGCCATCAAGCGCTATTTTGGGGTAAAGGACAGCGGGTTCATAATCCCGGGACACGGGGGAGTTCTGGATCGTTTTGACAGCTTTCTCCTGGTACTGCCACTGGTATATTACGGCTGTTATTTTTTGGTGTAAGGCCGGCCCAGCATACGTGAAGGAGGGTGGCACATGGACCCGGAATTGCTCAGATATACAAAAACCTTCGTAAAGCTGGCCATAGTCGTTCTAATCCTGGTCATAATCTATCTGTTCATGTCGGTTGTGGCTCCTGCCCTGTTAGCTTTTCTGGCGCGCCTGCCTGAGGTTTTCTTGCCTTTTATCATCGCGGTCTTTTTAGCAGTATTGATCGAGCCGGTGGTGGTGTTTTTTGAGGTAAAACTGAGGTTCAACCGCGCTTTGGCTACAGCCTCCAGTCTGGCCCTGGTGGTAGGGGCTTTTATCTACCTGGTTTCGCTGGTGGTCTCGGTGGTAATAAACGAGATAACCCGGCTGTTCCCGCTGGCAGTACATTATTCGGAACAGGTGGTAGCGCAGCTCATCGACGCCATCAGCAATTTTCAATGGTTTTATGTGCAGCTCAACCTGCCCCCGGCAGCTCAGACAGCGATCGAAAACAATCTGCAGAAGGCGGTGGATGTTTTATCGGGCTTGATGAACAGCACTGTTGACGGGCTGACCCAGTTTTTGTTAATGCTGCCGGGATTTCTGGTCCTGGTGCTGATCACCACCGTGGCCACTTATCTGATTATCAATGACCGCTCCACGATCAGGAACTTCATTTTGAGCAATCTGCCGGGCAGCTTCCGTTCTCCCACCAACAATGTGGTAACCCAGTTGTTCCAGGCTTTGACCGGCTTTGCCAAAGCGTATGGCATTCTCATCACCATAACTACCATAGTCACCATGATAGCTCTGAAGCTGCTGGGTATTAAATATATCCTGACCATAGCCCTTTTGGTAGGATTACTGGATATCATGCCGGTACTGGGCCCGGGGCTGATATTTCTGCCCTGGTCGGCCTATAATATACTGGCCGGCCATACCGGCCTGGGCATAAGCCTGCTGGTTATCTACCTGCTTATTTCCGGTGTGCGCCAGGTTCTGGAACCCAAGATAGTTGGTGATAACATCGGGCTTCATCCCCTGGCTACACTGATATCCTTATATGTAGGCCTGCAGTTGGCCGGAACTATCGGACTGATACTGGGACCGGTGCTCCTGGTCATCCTGATTGCCTGCCACCGGGCGGGTCTGCTGGATCGTTTCGATTGGAGGAAAAACAATGAGGTCTGAAGGCAAAACCGGGGTGGTGGTACTGGGCTCTACCGGATCAATAGGACGCCAGGCCCTGGATGTGATCGAGCAGCATGGGGATCGTTTCCGCCTGCTGGGTATAGCCGCTTACAACGAAACCGACCTGTTGGAAGAGCAGGTCGCCAGATTTCAGCCCCGGGTAGTAAATGTAACCGATCATACCGCCTATAAGGCATTAAAGGCCAGGCTGCCCGGGGGAACTGAGCTCACTCAGGGAATGCCGGCCATGTGTGAGCTGTCTGCTCTTTCCGGTGCCGATATCGTGCTGGTGGCAGTGAGCGGGGCAGTCGGCATAGAACCGACCCTGGCCGCAATAGCGGCGGGTAAACGCATCGCACTGGCTAACAAAGAAACCCTGGTGGCAGCCGGGGATCTGGTAATGCAGCAAGCTGCACAGCGAGGGGTTATGATCCTGCCGGTGGACAGCGAGCATTCCGCCATTTTTCAGTGTCTGGCCGGTGAAAGAGACCATTTGCACAAGATCTGGCTGACCGCTTCCGGCGGGCCATTTCGCGGCTATTCACCGCAGCAGCTGCGTGATGTGACCGTAGCTATGACCCTCAAACACCCTACCTGGATGATGGGGCCCAAAATTACAGTTGATTCGGCCAATTTGATGAATAAAGGGCTGGAAGTGATCGAAGCTCACCATCTCTTCAATGTGGATTACGACGCTATTGAGGTGGTTGTACACCGGGAAAGCATAGTGCATTCCCTGGTGGAATTCACCGACGGCTCCTTTTTGGCCCATTTGGGGCCGCATGATATGCGTATCCCCATTCAATATGCCCTCACCTATCCGGAGCGTATGCAGAGCAGGGCTGGCCGCCTGGATCTTGCCGGCCTGGGCAGTTTGCATTTTGAAAAGCCTGACCTGGTGAGCTTTCCCGCTCTGGATCTGGCTTATCGGGCCGGTAAGGCCGGGGGAACCATGCCCGCGGTCATGAACGCTGCCAACGAGGTTGCGGTCTCGGCCTTTCTTGGCGAAAAGATAGGCTTTAAGGATATCGTGGAAGTGGCGGCGGCGGTTATGGAAAAACACCGCAAGGTACAAGCCGCGGATTTGGAAACCATACTGGCAGCTGACCAGTGGGCCAGACAGCAGTCAGAAATGATAATTCAGCAGTTAACCGCAAAACGGGTATAATGGTAAATATAGATCGGAATCCGCTATAAGGAGGCACAACATGTCAATTATCCTCACCATCATAGTTCTGGGTGTGCTTATTTTTGTGCATGAATTGGGCCATTTTCTGACGGCACGCCGTATAGGCATACCGGTTTATGAATTTGCCCTGGGATTTGGCTACAAAGTCTTGTCATTTACCAGAAATGGGGTGGAGTATACTTTGAGGCTCATTCCCCTGGGGGGGTTTGTGCGTATGGCAGGGGAAGAACCGGGAGACAATGAAGACCCCAACGGCTACAGCCACCGCACCCCCTGGGAAAAGATAAAGGTTTCGGTTGCCGGACCCCTCATGAACCTTTTGTTGGGTCTGTTGATTTTTATATACAGCTATGCTTTTATCGGCCTGCCTCACCCCACCAACGAACCGGTTATCGGCAGGGTGATAAGCGGTGAACCGGCGGCTATGGCCGGGGTGCAACCGGGAGACCGGGTCCTGGCTATTGACGGGCAGCCCATCAGCACCTGGGATCAGATCACCACGGTGATGAGCCAGAAGCCCGCCGGTGAAAATATCACCCTCACCCTTCAGCGTGATGGTCAGACCTTGAATCTGGAGATGGCGCCGCGTCAGAACAGCAGTACGGGGAACCCTGCCATAGGGGTGATGGGCCAGCTAGTTTACGAAAAACAGGGCATTGTTCAATCAGTAGTCTATGGTTTTCAACAGACCTTTATGCTCACCGGGGCTTTATTGAGCGGCATATGGAGCATTATTACCGGAGCTGCATCATCGGGGGATTTGGCCGGTCCGGTAGGGATAACCATGATGGTGGGAGAGGCCTCGCAGTATGGGGCCATATTCCTGCTTTCATTCATTGCCTTTTTAAGTATCAATCTGGGGATATTAAATCTTTTGCCCATACCTGCACTGGATGGATCCAAGGTGATTTTTGCCCTGGCCGAAATCCTGCGGCGCAAGCCTATCGATCCGGAAAAAGAAGGCTTAATTCACTGGCTGGGATTTCTTCTCCTGATGCTGCTCATAGTCTTTGTTACCTACAACGATATACTGCGCTTGATAAAGGGTTAGCCTATGAGGAAAAAGACTCGTGTGGTAAAACTGGGCAGTTTGCTGATCGGCGGCGGCCATCCGGTAGTGGTGCAGTCCATGACCAGCACCGATACCAGGGATATTGCCGCGACTGTTGCCCAAATTCACCAGCTGGAAAAAGCCGGTTGTGAACTGGTAAGGGTAGCGGTGGTGGACCAGGAGGCCGCACTGGCCATAGCCGAGATCAAGAAGCGTATCCATATCCCGCTGGTAGCCGATATTCACTTCGATTACCGCCTGGCTTTGCAGAGCATCGCTGGTGGATGTGACGGCCTGCGTATCAATCCGGGCAATATAGGGGCCAGGTACAAGGTTCAAGAGGTGGTGAAAGCCTGCCAGGATCGGGGCATACCGATACGGATCGGGGTTAACGCAGGTTCATTGGACAGGGATATAGCCCGGCAATTCGGGGGCGTAAACGCTCGCAGCCTGGTGGAGAGCGCCCTGTCACATGTCAATATCTTAAAGGCCATGAATTTTGATAATCTGAAAATATCCCTGAAAGCCTCTTCGGTGCCATTAACCGTGGCAGCTTATCGCATGATCAGCGAACTGGTCGATTACCCGCTGCACATCGGTATAACTGAAGCCGGCACCATGGAAAGGGGCTTGATAAAATCAGCCCTGGGCCTGGGCATTCTTTTGGCGGAAGGGATCGGGGACACCATCAGGGTGTCTTTAACCGCTGATCCGGTCAACGAGGTATGGGCAGCCTATCAGATCCTGAGTGCTTTGGGGCTGCGCCAGCATGGGGCGGAACTGATTTCCTGCCCCACCTGCGGCAGGTGTGAGATAGACCTGGTTAAAACCGCTACCGAAGTCGACCGGCATCTGCGCCACATCTCGGCTCCGATTAAAGTGGCAGTGATGGGCTGTGTAGTCAATGGGCCGGGAGAGGCCAGCGAGGCCGATATAGGGATAGCCGGCGGCAAAAACCAGGGCCTATTGTTTAAAAAAGGCCAGATTATCCGTAAAATACCAGAAAGCCAGCTTACCGAGGTGTTGCTGGCGGAAATAGATGCACTTTTAGCAAGCAATCAAGCCGAACTTAAATTGCCTGAAAAGGAGGAGGTCAAATAATGCGCTGTTCCCAGTTGTTTTATCCTACCCTGAGAGAGGTTCCCAGCGAGGCTGACGTAATCAGCCATCAATGGCTGTTGCGGGCCGGGTTTATTCGCAGGACCACATCCGGGGTATACACCTACCTCCCTCTGGGCTACCGGGTTATCAAGAAGATTACCGAGATCGTGCGCCAGGAAATGGACCGCGCCGGCGGGCAAGAGGTGATGATGCCCATCGTTCAACCGGCTGAACTGTGGCAGCAATCAGGGCGATGGGATGTTTATGGCGAGGAGATGTTCCGCCTGCGGGATCGCCATCAGAGGGCTTATTGTCTGGGGCCTACGCATGAGGAGATTATCACCACCCTGGTGGATGCAGAGGTGCACTCTTATCGAGATCTGCCCCTGCTGCTGTACCAGATTCAGAACAAGTATCGTGATGAGATCAGGCCGCGTTTCGGCCTGATGCGCGCGCGCGAGTTTATCATGAAAGACCTGTACTCTTTTGATGTCGATCATGAGGGCTTGCAGGTTTCTTATGAGAAAATGCGCCAGGCCTATAATCGCATTTTCCAGCGCCTTATGCTGTCCTACCGCATGGTTGAGGCGGACAGCGGCGCCATCGGCGGCAGTGCCAGCCATGAATTCATGGTTCTGGCTGAAACCGGTGAATCTGAAATCGTCTATTGCGACCGCTGCGAATATGCGGCCAATGTGGAAAAGGCGGTGTGCAGCCCGGTTGCGGTCGAAAAAGCGGCAGAATCCCGGGCTGATGGCGAAATGATCACCATCCCCACCCCGGGCTTAAGGACTATTGCGGATCTGGCTGAGCACATGGGCATCCCGGCACATGAGCAGGTCAAAACCCTTTTTTACAGCGCCGATGGCAAGCTGGTGGCTGCGGTGGTGCGCGGCGATAGGGAACTCAATGAAATCAAGCTAAAAAACGCCCTGGGATGCAATCAACTGTTTATGGCCGACGAAGAGCTGGTACGCGAGCGATGCGGAGCAGGCTTTGGTTCGCTGGGCCCGGTAGGGTTAAATGTGCCTGTATATGCTGATCTGGAAGTGCCATTGATGCCCGGCATCAGCTGCGGCTGTAACCGTGATGATTATCATTACAGCCAGGTGAAATACGGCCGTGATTTTACGGCCACAGCGGTTTTGGACCTGCGCTCGGCAGAGGTCGGAGATCCCTGCCCCCACTGTGAAGGCCATCTCTTAAAAATGCGCGGCATTGAGGTTGGCCATATCTTCCAGTTGGGCTTGAAGTACTCCGAGGCCATGAATGCCACCTATCTTGACAAAGACGGGCGGCAAAAGCACTTTGTCATGGGGTGTTACGGTATTGGGATCTCACGCACCATGGCGGCCGCAGTGGAGCAAAACCACGATCAGGACGGTATCATCTGGCCGATTCCCATCGCCCCCTATCATGCCATCATAGTGCCGGTAAATGCCAATAAATCAGAACAATGGGAGGCCGCCTGGAAGGTGTACAAACAGCTGGAGAACCTGGGAATTGAGGTTTTAATCGATGACCGCGACCAGCGCGCCGGGGTCAAGTTCAAAGACGCTGATCTGATCGGCATACCCCTGCGCATCACCATTGGTCCCAGGGCTTTGCAGGAAAACCGGGTGGAATTGAAGAAAAGATGGGAAAGTGAAACAGAGCTGGTTGATATTGACCGGGTGGCTCTAAAGGTAGCAGGAATAATCAGCAAAGCCAACCAGATCCCGATAGATTTGGATAAATAGAAACAGTGGGTGTAATGGCATGACCATTTATGAGGTTGTCTTTAAACTGGCCCTGGCCGGAATATTGGGCGGGCTGATCGGCCTGGAGCGCGAGAGTTTGAGCCGGCCGGCCGGGCTGCGCACCTATACTCTGGTATGCGTGGGCTCTACCCTGGCCATGATTGTTTCCATCGACATATACCTGCAGTATTACCATACGGTAAACGCCGACCCCGGACGTATTGCCGCGCAGGTAGTCAGCGGCATCGGTTTTCTGGGGGCTGGCACCATCATGCGGGAAGGCACTACAGTGCAGGGTCTGACCACCGCTGCCGGGCTGTGGGTTGTGGCCTGCATTGGCCTGGCGGTGGGAGCCGGGTTGTACCTGCCGGCAGTAGCCACGACCCTTTTGATCCTGTTCGTGCTCATCTATTTCGTTCGTTTTGAACAGCGTTTTACCGGGCGCCGGGAATACAAAGGCCTGGTGCTGGTGGTAGAGGATCGCCCCGGGCAGGTAGGTGTGATCGGATCGCTTCTGGGTGAGATGAACGTGTTGATCAAGAATATTCAGTTGAATCGCCTGGAAGGTAACGATCTGGAGATAGAACTGCTGCTGCAGACCCCTCCTAACACCTCAATTGAACAGGTAATGGAGCGCTTAGAGGAGCTTAAGGACATACGCAGTCTTTATCGCTTGAATTAGCTGATCGCTGGGGGCAGAGGATATTTTGGAGTAGGGGATGAAGATTTTGGCTAAAGGCCTAGACTTTTATGGCTTACTACATAATGATTTTCAATTCTGCCAGGCTGAAGCCTGGCAGGGTGCTGTTTTGCTGAAAGTGGAGGTATACCCAGGGCTAAAGCTGTGGCGGCTCCTGGTGGAAATACAGAAGCCTTTGCCGGCCGACATTTTGGAACAGACCGCTCAATGCCTGCAGAGCTATGTGGATGAAGATATCAGGGTTGAGCTCATAACCCAGCTCGACGATGCCACTCTCTCTACCCTGGTAAGTGACAGCTGGCCTTCGCTTTTGCCGCTGCTGAAACTGCAGGAGTCCGACCTGCGGTGGAGGGTAGAAAACCAGCGCCTGGATCTGATCAGCAGCCACCAGCAGCAATACCAGGAATTGCTGAATATAGAGGCCTGCAGCCTGGTCACGCGGTGGTTTAAGGACAATTATGGGCTGGAGGTAATAGCCCGGATCAGATTGGAAGAAAACCCTGAGCAGAAACAGCCCCAAAAGCTGCAAACCCTTATCCCGGCTGCTGAGCTTCAAGTTTTAAGCTGCGATTCCTTTAAGCTCAAACCCCGTAAAAACGCGTTTAGGGACAAATCCAAATCCAAAGCCACTTTGGTTAAGATGGGGGAATTGCAGGAAGGGCAGCAGAACATCAGGGTTGAGGGGCAGATCTGGCATAAAGAGATCAGGGACATCCGCGGCGGGCGCTGCGCCGTGGAATACTATCTTACTGATTTTACCGGCAGCGTTATCGTCAAACAGTTTTTGAATAAGCCTGAAGACGATAATCTGGCCATCGATCAATGGATAATGGCCTGCGGTGACATACGCTATGATCCCTTTACCCGTGAAGCAGTATTGTTCGCCAGCCTGATTGAAAGCATGGAAGCCCCGCAGCGCCTTGATCTGGCCCCCAAAAAGAGGGTCGAGCTGCATGCTCATACCAAAATGAGCGCTATGGATGGGCTGGTAGAAGTGGAGCAGTTAATAGCCCGGGCTGCAGAGTGGGGCCATGAGGCTATCGCCATCACCGATCATGGATGCGTACAGGCCTTTCCCGATGCATATCAGGCCGCTCGCAAGCACGGTATCAAGGTTATTTACGGGGTGGAAGGCTACCTCTACGAAAACGATATCAAGGAAAAGCCTTATCATGTTATCATCCTGGCCCGCTCGCTGGAAGGCCTGCACAATCTATACCGTTTGGTCACGCTGTCTTATCTGGACCATTTCTATAAAAACCGGCCGCGCATCCCGCGAGCAGAACTCAGCCAGCGCCGCCAGGGCCTGTTGATCGGCAGCGCCTGCCAGGCCGGAGAGGTATTTCAGGCCTTTTTGCAAGGCCTGCCGCAGGAAGAGCTGCGCCGTATTGCTGGATTTTATGATTACCTGGAGATACAGCCCCTTAGCAACAACGAATTTTTGATTGAGCAGGGTGTTCTGCCCGACCGGGAAGCCCTCCAGGAGATAAATCGCCGCATAGTAGCCCTGGCTGAAGAACTGGGCAAACCGGTAGTAGCTACCGGGGATGTGCACGTTCTGGAGCCTCATGACGGCATACTGCGCGCCATCATTCAGGCTGGGCAGGGTTATGATGATACTGAATCCGATCACCCTCTTTACCTGCGCACTACCGAGGAGATGCTGGCCGAGTTCGCCTATATGGGTGGAGCAGCGGCCCGGCAGGTGGTAATAGAAGACCCTAACCGGATTATGGCCATGGTGGAAGCGATACAGCCGGTTCCGGATGGCTTTTATCCCCCGCAGATAGAGGGCGCCAGTGAAGAGATCACCGACCTGGCCTGGAAGCGCGGCCGGGAGTTATATGGCGACCCCTTGCCGGAGCTGGTGGAAAAGCGCATCACCAAAGAGCTGCGCTCCATTACCGGGAACGGCTTCAGCGTTTTATACCTCATCGCCCACAAGCTGGTCAAGAAGTCAAATCAGGACGGTTATGTAGTGGGTTCGCGCGGTTCGGTAGGATCTTCGCTGATAGCTTATCTGACCGGGATAACAGAGATTAACCCCTTAGGGCCCCACTATTTGTGCCCGGGTTGCAAATATTCGGAGTTCGTCACCAGCGGGGTTGCCTGCGGGGCTGATCTGCCCGACAAAAATTGCCCGGTGTGCGGTATGGAGTTGATGCGCGACGGTTTTGACATCCCCTTTGAAACCTTTCTGGGTTTCGAAGGCGACAAAGTACCGGATATTGACCTCAATTTTTCGGGTGATTACCAGTCCCGGGCCCATCAGTATGTAGAGGAGCTGTTCGGCAGCGAGAATGTTTTCCGCGCCGGAACGGTTTCCACCATCGCCGCCAAAACCGCTTTCGGCTTTGTTAAAAAATACTGTGAAGAACGGGACCTGAATTACAAGAACTCGGAGATTAACCGGCTGGTTAAAGGGATCACCGGGGTAAGGAGAACCACCGGGCAGCATCCCGGGGGGTTGATCGTGGTTCCCAAGGACCGCCATATACTGGAATTCACCCCTTTGCAGCATCCCGCCGACAACAAGGATTCGGGCATTATCACCACTCACTTTGAGTACCATGCCATCGGTGAACAGCTGGTCAAACTGGATATACTGGGACACGACGATCCTACGGTGATAAAGCAGCTGGAAGATATGACCGGGGTCAAAGCCAGCACCATCAAAATGGGCGACAAGACCACCATGCAGATCTTTTCCGGGCTTGAGCCCCTGGGGATTGAGCCGGAGGACATCAACAGCACGGTGGGCACCTACGGCATCCCTGAGTTCGGCACCCGCTTCGTGCGCCAGATTCTCGAGACTACCCGACCCTCCACGGTGTCGGAACTGATCAGGATATGCGGGTTATCCCACGGCACTGATGTATGGCTCAACAATGCCCAGGAATTGGTGCAGTCCGGGGTGGCCAGGCTCAGCGATGTGATCTGCACCCGCGATGATATCATGCTCTACCTGATACAGCAGGGCATGGACCCGCAAAAGGCCTTTAAAATCATGGAAAACGTGCGCAAGGGCAAAGGGGTCAACCAGGAAGAAGCGGAGCACATGCAGCGCTGTTCGATCCCGTCCTGGTATATTGACTCCTGCCGCAAGATCAAATACATGTTCCCCAAAGCCCATGCGGCGGCCTACGTAACTATGGCATTCCGCATCGCCTTTTACAAGGTGCACTATCCCCTGGCTTTTTACGCCAGCTTTTTCAGTGTGCGTGCTGAAGATTTTGAGGCTGAGACCATGCTGGGGGGATACCCGGCAATTCAGAAGCGAATTCAGGAGATTGAAAAACAGGGGTTAAAGGCCAGTGCCAAGGACAAAAAGCTGCTGCCCTACCTGGAGGTAGCTTTGGAAATGCATGCGCGCGGTTTCCGCTTCTACCCGGTAGACATTTACAAGTCTCATGCCACCAGGTTCCAGGTGCAGGGCAATGGATTGTTGATGCCCTTTTCCGCTTTACCCAATGTAGGGGCAGCAGCAGCTCAGAGCATAGTCAACCTCAGAGGGGAGACCCCTTTCCTGTCCATTGAGGATTTGCAGATGAGAACTCATATGAACAAGACCACTTTGGAGATGCTGAGAAAATATGGCGCTTTATCGGGTCTGCCGGAAAGCGCCCAATTAAAGCTGTTCGGTTGAGGGCTGGTTTAGGCCCGCTTTTCCGAAATAAGTAGCTTAGTTAGCGTAAAATTACCCTGGGAGAATGAATAAGGAAAACAAAAAAGAGAATCCCTTCT
>LFSQ01000090.1 GCA_001512785.1 Syntrophomonas sp. DTU019 | reverse complement strand
TTTATTAACTAAGACCAGGAGTTTCTCCTACTAAACCTTGACACAGACCCTGTCACCCCCGCAGTTGCCAGAGCTAGGCTTTTTCCGATAAAATATAGCTTATGGTACAGGGCACTACAGCCAACCGCATACTGGTTTTCGCACCTCATCCCGACGATGACGTCCTGGGCTGCGGCGGCAGCATAGCCCGTCATGTCGAAGAGGGTGCGCAAATCAAGATCGTATACCTGACCTCCGGCGAATCCGGCAGTTTAACCGTCAGCAAAGCGGAGTTGGCCGGGCTGCGGGAAAAAGAAGCCCTGGCTGCAGCCCGGGTTCTGGGGGTAAACGACACTGAATTCTTGCGCTGGCCTGACGGATATCTCACGATAAAACCCGAATACCTGATAAAGCTGACCAGTTTAATCAGGGCGGAAAAACCTCACCGCATCTACCTGCCCCACAGCCAGGACCTGGTTCCCGACCACCTGGTTACCCACCAGCTGGTTGTAGAAGCCATGCGCCGGTCTGCAGGACCCTGGTTTCAGGAATGCTCGCCGGGGCCCTGGTCGGTTGCCACCGCACTGGGCTACGAGATATGGAGCCCGATTTTAAACCCCGGCCTGGCCCTGGACATCTCCAGCTTTATGGATAAGAAGATAGCTGCCCTCAGGGAGCACCGTTCCCAGTTGGAAGGCTTTCGCTATGATGATGCCATCACCGCACTCAACCGTTACCGCGCGGTGATGAACAGCAGTTATATGTACTGCGAATGTTTTCAGCTCATAAAAATTCAAGCGGTAACGGATAATCCTGCCTATGAATAGTATCAGCCCAAGGGTACTCATCATCACCCCGTTTCACAAAAGCCAGCGCGGCAATACCCTGACAACCCGGCGCATCCTGACCGGCCTGACCCGCCAGGGCTTGAACGCAGGGCTTCTGTCACTGGAAGATCCCGATTACTGGAATAAACTGCACCAATACCTGCACAGCAATCGTTTCGACATTATCCACGGTTTCAACGGCTTACACATGGCCGAACTGGTGAAGCGTTGCCCTCAACTGCGTGAATACCCCTTGATAGTGACCTTAACCGGAACCGACATCAACCTGGCGGGGGATCAAGGTTATGGCAATCTCCAGCCGGTGTTAAGCATGGCAAAATACATCGTAGTATTCCATGAGCATTTTAAAACCCGGCTGATAGGCCATGACCCTGCTTTTAAGAAGCGGATCGCGGTAATCCCGCAGGGCGTTTGCCTCCCCCCTGCACCTGCCCGCAAAGTGGAGGATTTCGGAATTCCGCCTGGCAGTACGGTTTTTCTGCTGCCTACCGGGTTGCGCCCGGTAAAAAACCTGGATTTGGCCCTGGACGGCCTGGAGAGACTGGCCCATGAAGACAGCCGGGTGTATTTGTTGATAATGGGACCGGTAATTGACCGGACCTATGCACAAGGCATATTGCAGCGTATCAGCACCCTGCCCTGGGCTACTTACCTGGGGGAAATCCCGCATACCGAAATCAGTGGGATTTTGGCCGCAGGTGATGTGGTTATCAACTGCTCTGAGTCGGAAGGCCAACCGCAGGCAGCTCTCGAAGCGATGAGCCTGGGCATACCGGCTATTCTGAGCGACGTTCCAGGCAACCGGGGCATAATCACCAGCGGCCGGGAAGGTTTTTACATCAAAAGCCCCGGGGATTTATACCGGGCTGCCTATACCCTGCATACACAACCTGACCTGCGCTACAAGATGGGCCTGGCAGCCCGAGAGCTGGTCAAGAGCAGGTTTGATTACAGCTATGAGATAAGTCAGTATATACAGCTTTATAGAAAAATGCTGCCTTTTCGTCCTGAGTAAATAAGGAAAGGCCGATATCCTGGTAACAATTCAGGCAGCGGAAGCGGCGTCTATTCGTTCTGAACAAACGGGGAAGACTGGGATCTTGATTCACCCGCCGCTTTCATGCACCTTTTCATCCTGAATAATCGGGGAAGGCTACATTCTCCGGCTGCTGCCGGTGTGTGCCGGGCATTGCTGGCCGGCCAGGTCGGGAAGGGCGTGACCATGCGCCGGCTGCGGCGGCAGGATATGAACACCCGCATCAGATCATGCCATATCTCAGCCGGAGGCAGGTGGAAATGCCTATACCGCTTCAATCACCGAACTGTCGTCATTACTGGGGGAATTGACCCTTGTTGATACTGCATAGTATTCGAGTTCATCTTCAGGGCGCAACCTATACAGCAATGCTTTTATGGCTTCCGGGTTTAAAGCCTCCGGCCCGTTCAGCCATACAGCTTCCAAATGGCGGGGCAGGATCAGCGGCATGCGGTTGTGCAGCCAGGCAATAGCCGGCACCGGCTCGGTAGTGATGATGGTAAAGGTTTCTAAATCAGCCCCCTGAGGATCAGTCCACGTCTCCCACAGCCCGGCAAAAGCGAACACTTCTCTGGATTTTTTCATCACCCGGTAAGGGATTTTGCCTTTTTCCGCGGGGAACCATTCATAGTATCCATCAGCCGGCACCAGACAGCGCCGGTAGCGCAAAGCGCTGCGAAAAGCCGGCTTCTCAGCGACGGTTTCGATCCGCGCATTGATCAGCCGGTTGCCGATTTTGGCCTCCCTGGCCCATCGCGGCACCAACCCCCAGCGCATCATACGCAACTGGTTGCCCTCCGGGCTTTTAATCACCACCGGCAGGGTCTGGCTGGGGGCTGCATTATAGCGCGGCTTCATGGTGAAACCCGGGTTTGGGCAGGCAAAGCGCTCACACAGCTCATCGATGTCATCCAGGATGGAATAGCGACCGCACATATCCTCAGTTCCTCCAAAAATCAATTCACGGCAGCACGGATCTCTCCTGCCGTGTCATCCAGCCCCTGCCTGGAGCCGATGCCCTGCCTGTGTACCGGTAGCCTTAATGGTTCCAGCAGGCAACTCCAGCACAGAATAAGCCTTCTTATGGTAGGGCAGGGTTTTTCCCCGGGGCACATTTTCGTAAAGCGCCAGCACCCGCAGCTCGCGGTCAAGATAGATTACATCAATAGGAAAACGCATGAAAAAAGTGTGTACGCTCTTACAGGGAGCAATCAGCATGCCCTGCCCCGGGGGCAGAGATTTGTAGGGCAGCAGCCCACACAGGCGCTTCCAGAAGGTATTGGCCTGTATAGTGTGCCGGCATAGTAATTGGTTGTTGTCCAGGTTTAATATCAAAACAGCCTCCAAAACAGTACTATCGGTACGGGACTCCTTCCCCTGCTGCGACCGCCAGGGATATCCGGCAGCCGCTGCAAAGCCTATAGAAACAGACTATAATCGCTGATATTGGCCTTGTTTGGGGCCAGGCCAGCATAAATATATTTCAGTTAATAATAGATATATGAATATGCAGCAACTGTCCACAATAGGTTTCAAGTTCTATTATTTTCCATTATAATGTATGTAGATTCGCTTTAATATATCTGCCTTATAACTAC
>LFSQ01000016.1 GCA_001512785.1 Syntrophomonas sp. DTU019 | reverse complement strand
GGTTACATTATGAAAAGGCCATGTTCTAATTTGAAAAACATGGCCTTTTTTGACGGTCTGAGAGCGTCAATCACGACGCTCTTTCTTTTAAATGGACGGAGGATAAGGCTATCGTCTGCAGGATACTCGCCTGTTTACTGTTATAACGCTGTCATCAAGAGTTCCGGAAGATCTTAGGGTTGCCCTGCCAGGGCGCCTGATCGTCAATGTTGCAGTGCGACGGCCTGTAGAGCTTCGTCTCGCTGTCAGAGTTATTGTAGCGCCGGTAGTGGTTACGCCACTTCTCCGGTTGGTTACTCTGGCGTTGCTGAATACTGCGTTTACAGATCGGGTATTTCCCGATCGGGATGCGACTAGCCTGGTAGGTCTGGTTGACCGAAACGAGTATTCAATTTCCCTTCCGCTAATTACTGCATCTATTTGACCTCTAATTGACCCTGTAGGTCCAGGGCAACTGACCACTGCACGGAACTCAGCATCGTTACGACCATCAATATCGCCGCGGACAATTACATCAGCCATCAATATCACCTCTTCCTTAGTAATGGGTGTAATATGACTCAATAACATACTATTAAATTGGTTTAAAAATGTTACTCTGCCAGTAACTACCAACAGGTTAACAACCGTATAGTATTGAAGCACTCGCGACATAGAAGAGCACTTGCGCTAGAAATACGGCATAGACGCATCAGCGAGCGAAGCATTGTGAGAGCTGCGCTGGCAAAAAGAGAATAGTTTAACAATTTACAGTCTATTAACCAGAAGCGGAATTTTGTTATGATGCATGTAGAGGTAGAGTTGGTCAGGAGTAATTCCACCAAATAATGGGAAATTCTTTACTGTATAGCAAATGGCTTACCCATGCTGTAAGACAGTATCAACAAGGCAACGGGAACGATGCCTTCGGGAATGAACTCTGAATAACTGGTTCTGATTGCAGTTGACATGTAAGAGGGGATGGTAGGCTATGTTCAAAAAAGTATTAGTGGCAGTGGATGGTTCGGATAGTTCTCAGGGAGCCATTAAGCTGGTTAAAGGTTTGGCCCAGGGCGGGCTGGTGGAGGCCGTTACTTTGATAAGCGTTACCCCTGCTCCGTCATTGACCTTGCAGGCCATGGATTTCATAGTTTCTGAAACCAACCGGATTGACCCCCTGTCAAATCTGGTCGTGGAGAATACTCGCTCCAGCCTGGAGAGTATTGGCCTCAAGGTTGATACCGTTGTGTTAAGCGGCGATCCCAGCACAAAGATATGCAAATATGCCAAGGACCACCAGTTTGATCTGATTATATTGGGCAGCCGCGGACTTTCTACAGTCAAGGAATTGGTGCTGGGGAGTGTGAGTCACAAGGTATTGCAGATGGCGCCCTGTCCGGTTCTGATCTTTCGCGCCTAGCTGCATTCTGGCTGGCAGTCTTGAGCTTATGCGGCCGTTTCGCATAAAGGCTGACCTGTCACCGCATAATATGGTTACTACTTGCTTGGAGGTGACAAGGTGAATAAGGTCGTGGCTGTGGATGATGGGCTTGCACCGGTGAGGAACTTCTTGACAGAACAAGGGTACCGGATCATAACGGTTGATGCGGCCAGGAATCAAAAGGTCGATGCGGTCGTTCTATCCGGGATGGATAGGAATTTTCTGGGCATGTCAGATATCATGGTCGATGCCCCGGTTGTCAGCGCGGAAGGAATGACCCCTGAAGAGATTTGGAGGGCGATTAAACAGCTTTCCAGAGACATTCAATAAAGCCCGCTAATTAAATAGCGTTTTAAATTAAGGCAACCATAATCTCGGTATGAGAGCAATTGTTGCCTAAATTATTGGAGACATAATGTAGGCCCTCAGTTAAAGGGAGGTTTTGTTAGCCCTGTATGCAGGCAAAGCAAAACCTCCCTTTATCCGTGCATTTAGCTCCTGGCAGGTCTCTCTAGCCTTGCTGAGCGGGTTTGCCCATTTTGCTCATCACTTCAGGTATCAGTTCAACCAGTTTTGAAACACTGCCTTTTTGTCCCAGCGAATAGACCTGTGCGCCCTCCTGATCGATAGTCAGCAAAGCGATTGGCGTTACACTGAGCCCGGCTCCGCCGCCTTCGCCTTTACCGCCACCGCGCTGCGGTTCATTGCCCTCTCCGCCGCCGGCGCCAAAACCTGCCCGGATGGAAATCAGGGGAATGATGGTTTTTCCATTGCTTTCAATGGGATCCCCCACTACCGTTTTGGCCTGTATCATGTTCTCCAGATGAGAAACCAGGGTTTCAAGACTTTCTTTAAGCATATTGAACAGCCTCCTTTCGTTTTTTGGGCCTTCTTATCATAGGCCACCAGATGTCCCTAATAGGCCTGGCCAACAGGAATAATACAATTATTATGCCAATATGCAGGGGAATGAAATAACCCCTGGCTTTTCCCTCAATGTCAGCTGCTGTTCCAGTAAAATCGGGGCAGAGATTAATAGTGTTGCAGTTCCAAAGAAACGCCGACAAAATTGCCATCACATTTCCGGTCAATGACGGGTCATCGAAACCGTATGTCCCGGACACATCAATATCCAGGTGCATAGCCCGCTTGAGCTTGTTCACTGAGGCTTTTACGGCGCTAAAAGTCCTTCGATTGATGATAGTTGAAAAGTGCGGGGCTGATTTGGCATGTTGCTTATGACTTTTGGTCTTTTTTCTGGTTTTGGTTTTGCTCTTATCTGAGGAAACCGGAATCTTCAGGCATAATAACCCCAAAACAACATCGGTTTTACCCTGGCTGTGTACCACCTCCAGACCAGCCAATCCTCCTGCCCAGCAAATTCTTCCCTGCAGATGCAGTTCTTGAAAATAGCCGCCGCGAATATCAAAGCTAATTGGTGCCAGTAGAACTATAACCAGTATTACTGCCAGGCCATTTATCAAGTACCACAGCTCCAAATGCACCCAAACCCCCTTTCGTGCCGCTAGGTAGAGCACAGGCTGGCACGCCCGGCCCTTTTCCAACCACAACTAACCAACACAGCCTAGATATAAATTCAGCATATAGATTTTTTATTTCCATAAGGCTTTAGGTAACTTATTGAAACAGAGGATTATTTTTCAGGTGTATCTACTCAGCCCGGGTTCGAAATACAGAGTAATCAACCGGGTCTGAACTGAATAAAAAATGACCGGGTCCAGATACTATAAAGGGGCTGAAACGACATTGCAAAGGAGGAATAATATGCCCAAAAGAAATAAACTCGATAAAGATGCACTCGATAAAATTGAAGCAGTTATAAAAAATCATCAGGATAATGCCTGCCCCGAAAAAGAAGATGATAACTGCAAAAAGCCAGGTTCGTACAGTGACTCAAAGCCAATCGGGGGCGGGGGTTGATCGCTCTGTTGGAATAGTGCCTGTATTTTCGTTGTGACTGGGATATTGATTATTTGAGACCCTTTTGGGTCTTTTTTATTCTTAGTCGTTATTAAAGGTTGTATTCAAACTACCCTTGTTCATCGGTTTTGCCCGGCAGCCTCCGCTGGAAGAAGATAAAAACCGGTAAAGCAATCATTTTCAAGCTGCTACTGTTATATTATCAGTGATTGCCAGGTATTAACAGCTTTTACCCGGTAAATCGATCTGGCTGGGTAGCCCGGCTATGGTTAGTCCTCTATAAAAATTTACTAAACTGGAGGTGTATGTTAAGCTATTTGTAAATCACTCCATCATGCCTTAATCGTTGCACCGCAATCTGCTTATTCTTGCCAGGCGTATCAGTGAGTGCCGGTTGCCGTGGGCGAAAAAGCTATACCTGCCCTGGCCTGCACCTCGGTTGCATAGCATGTTACACCCTTGTCAGAGGTTAAAGCGATAGCTTGTGGATATAAGTGCGTTTTTTACCCCTTGCTGATGACCCGGCTATTAAATCGGGGTATGCTCGGAAATAATTGCAGGACCACAAATTGCCATGTCGTATTGATATAAATAGACTGGCTGTGACCAGTATACCTTTTCTGAATGCTGCAAATGAATCTGGCAAGAAATGGCATACAGGCCCGATTGGTTTAATCATCAATAGGGTTCCGATTGCTGTTTACACAGAGTCTGATTCTGGGAGGTGATGGCAGACCATCCGCTGGGCAGTAAGACGAACGGGATAGGAGGATTGAAACTGCAGTCCCTTTGGGAAAACAAACAGCAATAATTAAGGAGGGGTATGTTAATGAGTAATGGCACACTGGCACCGGGTACTAAAATTCCTTGCAGGGTCAGCCGCACCCTTGATGTAGGAGACTTTTCTATTTTACACCAACTTTGCTGGTTCAATATGGCGGTACATAGCAATTCGGAGTATGCCAAGAACACCTGGTTTAAGGAACGCTCCCTGGCAGGTCCGATTATTTTTACCGTAGCTGATGGCCTGGTCCACCATGCCGATACGATTGCTTATCTGCTCGAAGAAGTAGGCTATGAAATCTATGCTTATGTTGGCATCGACAATGTTAAAATCACCACCCCGGTTCTGTTTGGTGATACCCTGACCGCCAACGCCGAAGTGGTTGATTTCCGGCCCACCAAGAACCCGGACATGAACCTGTTCATCTATAAGAACCGGACTTTCAATCAGCGTGGCGAGCAGGTCATTGAGTACCAGACCACTATGCTGGCCAAGAAAAAGGCCTAGCAGGCCGGCCAGTTGAGAATAGTACAGGCCGCAGGCAGGTGCTGATGAGCTCCAGCCTGCGGCTTATTTATTTGCGGGAGAAGCTTGCAGAGGCGTTTTCCTTTAGCGCTCAACCGGCCGGTGTTCAACCTTTGAGAAACGCTTCCAGGCGGTCCAGCCCTGCTTTGATGTTTTCCAGGGAGTTGGCGTAGGAAAAGCGGATATATCCCTCACAGTTGGGGCCGAAATCGATGCCGGGCGTAACCGCCAGCTTGGCCTTTTCCAAAATATCAAAAGCGAATCGGTAAGAGTCATAAGTATACTTTTTTACATTGGCCAGGGCATAAAAGGCTCCGACTGGATCATGGCGGGTGGCAATTCCCATGCCTTTGAGGCGCTCAAGCAGGTACAGGCGCCGTTCATTATATATTTCCAGCATCTGTTTGACATCCCCGGCGCATTCGCGCAGGGCGGCGATACCCCCTTCCTGAGCAAAAGAGGATGCACATATGAAAAAGTTCTGCTGCATTATCTGCATAGCCCGTATGTATTCCCGGGGGGCGATCACATACCCCAGGCGCCAGCCGGTCATGGCATAGAGCTTGGAGAAACCGTTGACCACAAAAGCACGGTCAGTAAACTCGAGAATGCTGTGCTCCTCACCTTCATATATCAGGCCATTATAAATCTCATCGGCAATGATTAGCCGGTCAAGATTAGCCAGGGCCTGTAGCTCCGCAGCGGTGAACACCATGCCGGTAGGATTGCCGGGGGAGTTGAGCAGTATGGCCCGGGTGCGAGAACTCAAATGCTGCTTGATCTCCTCGGGGCGGTATTTGAAGCCATCTTCTTCATATACAGGCACAAAAACCTCTTTCCCGCCCACATAGCGGATAAAGTTGGGATAACAGGCGTAATAAGGATCAGGCAGTATTACTTCATCCCCATTTTCCAGTAGTGCGGAAAACAGCAAAAGCATCCCCGGCGATGTTCCGGAGGTAACTATGATCTGCTCCGGAGAGATTTGAACCCGGTATTTTTCCCAGTAATGCTCGGCTATGGCCTCCCTTAAGGTCAATTTCCCCAGGCTGTGGGTGTAATGGGTATCGTTATCGGCAAGGGCTTTTAGCATGGCCTCTTTTACCGGTTCAGGGGTAGGGAAATCAGGCTCCCCGATCTCGAGGTGAATGATATCCTCGCCCTGGGCCATCATGGCCTGAGCTTTCTCCAGCACCTCCATGACAATAAAGGGGGATAATTGCTCGGTTCGTGAAGCGGGCGTAAATTTCTGCATGTACTCTTTGCTCCTTGATATATTGTTTTTTTATAATTCTATATATAAGGCCCGGTTTTAGTCCACTACCAGCAAGAAGAGCCTTGATCAACGCCGGCAAAACCCAAAACCTGTCCTGCGGGAAGGTTTGAGATCAGGCTTGATGCGGCCTTAAACACTGCTATCAATAAACAAAAGCAACCGGGTAATGCAAAAGGAGGATAAGCTGTGAAAAAGGTAATCATGTTTACCGCGCCGTCCTGACCGGCCTGTACCGTGGCGAAGGAGTTCCTGGCGCGCAACCAAATCAGTTTTGTTGAAAAAGACGTGAGTGTTGATGATCAAGCACAGGCTGAACTGCTGAAGCGAAACATAAGAGGGGTGCCGACCTTTTTTATAGGTGATGATGTGGTCATTGGCTTTGATCAGCGAAGGATTTTGGAACTGGTCGATCACCGCGTGGTTGAGTGTGAAAACTGCCACACCCGATTGCGCGTTCCAATCGATAAAGGCAGTCTTAAGGTGACCTGTCCGAAATGCAACAACCAGTTTGATTTTGATTACAAGCCATAGAACTGAGCGGCTGCCTGTAAAGTATCTATGGTTTATATTCAATTGCAGCTTACCGGGGATTCCCAACCGAATCTGGCAATACCCGGTGTAACCGGAGGGTTAAAACCTTAACGGCGGGTTGTAAAAAATGGAGCCAATAGAAATGCAGGAGTTGCGGTACAATGCCCGCAACCCGCCGGGTATCCCGTATAATTTATATTGATAAAAATGCAGGCCGCGAGGGGGCCTGCATTTCAACGTAATAGGCTTATTTCATGGCCTTAGTTACAGCGTTTACATAGCGGTTGAATAAAGCGCTGTTTCTGGCTAATTTTGACCTCATGGGAACGCTGAGTTCAAGCTGTACACCCCTGCCGATTCGGTTGCGGTTGGCGATGTTGGCACTGGATGTGCCGGCCAAGCGCGCCGGGGCTGATACGGCGGTAAACCCGGCTTTTCTTAAAGCTGCTTTAATCTTGTTGCCCAGTACCCGGTCGCGCCCGCCTACATATGTAACCGCCCGGCTGGTACCGCCGCAGCCGTGAATGGCCACGGTCCGGCTGGATTTGGCCACCAGCCTGCGGGCTTGGGGTTCATTGAATCTGGTCGAGGTTACATGCAGTCCGAAGCCTTTTCTCAGACCGATAAAGCCATAGTAATCATATCCGCCCCGGGCTGCTATTGCAGAGGCAATATCATCGGTTTCGAATTCGATATTGCCGCCATGGATGGCTATAACGGCTTTTGACGATGCCCGGTCGCGGACCACGATTCTATAGTCTTTTCCATAGGTGTTGTATCTTTTCAGGGAAGTGAAGCTGGAATACCGATCTGCAGCAAAGACCGGAACGGCCAGGGTAGTTACCATAAATACTGTCAACAAAACCATTGCAATCCTTTTTTTCATGAAGCGCATCACCTTTCCTATCTTTGTGCTTTTTTCAAAACTGCAGTCTTATTTGGGTAAAAAAGCTTTTGCCAGGAATGCCTGCCAGAGTTGATGGCATAGTGAGAATGCATCCAGGAAATGCTCGTTTACCCTTTGGCTACATAGTTCTACTCGATTCCCATTCAACCTTTTGGTAAATATGGGTATACGGATCAGACTTGGCTAAAAGCAGGCTCACATGGGCGGTTAATACGGTAGTTTCAGCGATAGAAAAGGGGGGTAAGGTAATTGGTGGCAGCAAAGAGCTGATCTGGCAATGAGGACGAACTTACCCATTATATCCAGGTGCTTCATACCATGGAAATGGTTGAAAAAGCACATGACAAGCCGTTGCCGGGCTTGCTCGAAACCGCAGGGAGATACGCGTTATTAGGCTAAATCTGGCCGTATCATCGTATAAATATAGCAGAGCATATGATTGGCCCATAATGCGGGGTGAAGCCTGTTTGAACAACGCTCAAAGGGTTTTTCTGGCCGTATATATGCCGGCGGCTGTTTTGATACTTGTTCTGGATAACCTGTTTACCGGGGAAAGTGTGGTTCAATACGTAAAATACAGCACTATGGTCACTCTGTTTCTGGCAGCCGCCTATGTAAAAAAATCGGCTCCGGAACAGCGGCTGATGAGCATCGCCCTGCTGTTCGTGGTCATAGCAGATTTTTTCCTGGGATTCCTGCCTGCCATAACAGGCTGCAAATTTACCGCCTTTGGTGTGGGTGCTTTTGCCCTGGCGTATATCTGCCTGATAATTGCCAACCAGAAAAACTTCAGACTGGGTCGGGCTGATATTATCACCGCTCTGTTGATAGGCGGTATCTCCATGCTGGCATTTTATGGTTTGGAGCTTGGCGGGCTTAAGGGAGTGACCTTGTTAGGGCTCATATCATTCGGCGTAATATTGACCTATATGACCTGGACTATGATATGCACCCTGTTTCGCCACTATTATCGGTTAAAGGTGTGCTATTGTTTGGCCCTGGCTGGAATTCTGATGTACATTTCTGATCTGGCGGTAGCCTATGTGCACTTTAATCTGGCTTATACCGCTTTATACCAGCCCTGGATGCAGAACCTGGCATGGGCATTTTATATTCCCGCCTGGACCATAATAGCCCTGGTGATAAGCGAAGAGGATCCCTATCGCTGATGACCATGATGTCAAGCAAGAAAAGCGGTTAGGGCGCTATAAGGCTTGTTGGGTTTTGCCAGCCTCAGCGGCTGACGAATACGGTCGCTTTTTCCCCGGGTTTAAGGGGATTATCCGCTGCGAGTTTAAGCCTTATTTTCACGCTGTTTTTGTTCTTGTTGGCCTGGGTCTGCATATCCTTGGGGGTGTACTGGGCTTTGAGATCGATGAAACTCACCGTGCCTTTATACTCGGTTTTGCCGCTGTATATGGCCAATTCCTGGCCATAACTGATATTGTTGATGTAGTCCTCGGGAACGTAAGTCACCAGGTACTTATCCTGCTGTGAGGCTATTTCCGCCAGATTGGAACCTGCACTAACTATATCGCCCTCCAGGAAGTGCTTGCTGACAATTATGCCATCGCTTATAGCGGTTACCTTATATTTGGCCAGATTGGCCTCCGCCTGGCGAATCTGGCTTTGGGTCTGTTCAATATCCGCCCGGGCTGCAGCGATTTTTTCCTGATCAGGGCCTTTTTCCAGCATGGCCAGCTTTTGGCGGGCATTGTCCACCTGCAAAGCGGCTGATGAAAGGGCTATCCTGGCCTGGTCAAGCTGATATTTGGCATCATCCCGGGAGGATTGGGAGACAGCCCCGGCCTTGAACAAGGCCTGTAGATTATCATATTTCTGCTGGGCCTGCTCCAGGTTGAGCCGGGCGCTTTCATAAGCCTGCTCAGCCAGCTGCAGGTTGTTTTGCCCCTGTTTGATTTCCAGGGCATCTACCGCGGTTTCCAGGTCAGCCAGGGTAGCCTGTTTTTTTACCAGGCCGGCCTGCAGTTGTTCCAAAAGGTATTTCTCATTGCTGTCGTCGATAATCGCGATGATATCACCCTTTTTGACCTCCTGTCCCAGCTGCACCGGAAAACTGATGATTTTGCCCGAAACCTCACAGTAATGCGAGTAAAGATCGGTTTCCACTATACCCTGCAACTCCAGGGGGGATGGGGAACAACCCACAACCATTCCCACAAGCATTGCTAAAGCTATCATGAGACATATTTTCTTCACCAGCTAGTCCCCCCTCTTGGTTTAAATGCGGCGATATCTTTTTAACAACACTGTGTTTAAGCTCATAAATACAATGGAACAACCCAGGATTACAGCTAAATCCAGGCTGATAGATGCCAGCCCATTGCCCTTGATCATGACCTGCCTTAAAGCGTCAGCTATATAGTGCAGGGGCATAAACCACTCCACCACCTGCAGTGAGGGTGACAGGTCGAATAATCCGGAAAAGAACACCTGCGGGACGATAACTATAGGTATGAACTGCATCATCTGGAACTCATTGGATGCGGCTGTTGAAGCCAGTATGCCCAGTGTGAGAGCTACCATGGCAGATAAAAGTGTGATCAGCAAAACCAGGGCGAAAGAGCCGATCATTACCATTTTTAAGACATACACACAATACCAGGCGATGACAAATGACTGTAAAACCGTTACCAGTCCAAATCCTATCACATATCCGGCTACAATCTCCCAGCGCTTGATAGGGGTTGATAAAAGCCTCTCCAGGGTTCCTGAGGTGCGCTCTTGCAAAAAGGAGATGCCAGCCACCAGAAAGACGAAAAAGAAGACCATGAAACCGATCAGGACCGCTCCATAAGTATCAAATACCGGCAGGTCTGCAAAGCCGTAAATGTATTCTACCTCGGTTTGCAGGTCGGGGCGTGAAGCCGGCGCGTTCATCTTGGCCTGTTCGACGGCTGACAGGACCAGGTTGGCCTTGGAGGGATTGCTGGCATCCAGCTGCAAATAAACCCGGTTGTTGACCATGTTGACAGTTGCTACCACTTCCCCCTGCTCGAGGGCCTTGCTGGCTTCGCCGGGGTCATAGCGATAAACCATGATATTGTATTCGTCCAGGCGTTCTGCATATTCCACCGGGGCGTTTATCACTGCCACCTTAACTACCGGTTCCGCTTCAGCCAATATAAAATAAAGCAGGGTCAGCACCAGGATGGGTGCCCCCAGCATCAGGGCCAGGGTGCGGCGGTCGTGTTTAAGCTGGCTTAGAATGCGAAAAACCAGGGCTCTAACCCTCATCTTGATGCCCCCCATAATGAATAAAAGCTTCCTCAATATCGCTGGCGCCAACCCGGTTCTGCAATTCCTGTGCGGTGCCGGTGGCTATGATCCGGCCATCCCGCATCATGGCCAGCTGGTGGCATTTAGCAGCTTCGTCCATGACATGGGTAGTGAGGAGTATGCTCACACCTTGCCCGGCCAGGTTGTTGAGTTCGCGCCAGATGCCCTGGCGCAAGAGTGGGTCAATCCCCACCGTAGGCTCATCTAAAACCAGCAGCGGAGGGTTGTGAAGCATGGCGATAGCCAGAGAGAGGCGGCGCTTCATACCGCCTGAATAGGCGTGCACCGGCTTATCCAGGTCTTCAGCCAGGCTGACCAGTTCCATGACCTCAAGCGCGCGCTTTTTAACCTGGTTTCTCCTCAGGCCGTAAATCGAACCGAAAAAATACAGGTTTTCGGCTGCAGTGAGGGAATTGTAGAGCGCATCCGATTGGGACATATATCCGATTTGGTTCATAACCTTCAAATCAGGCATAGGCTGCCCTAAAACCTGAATCTCTCCGGAGGTAGCCTGTAGTATGCCCACGATAATCTTCACTATGGTGGTTTTGCCACAGCCCGAGGGTCCCAGCAGGCCGAATATCTGGCCGTAAGGCACTTCAAGGAAGATATCCTTCAGAACGTGCTTGTCGCCGAAGTGTTTATTTATTTGCGACAGGATGATGCAATGGGTATTCATCGCCGGAGGATTCCCCTATCCTATGCATTAGTTATAAACAGTGCCAACCCATCAGACCCTACAGTCATTATAATTAATGCCTCAAGGTTTGTCAGGAAAAAGCAATAACCACTGCTTAAGCCTGAAGGTCGGGCAGTTCATGCCGGCGGTGGAAGCATACCGGGGGGCTCTAATTGACGAAAACCGGCGGTTTTCTTATAATCGCAATAATGCTATGAATCTCAGACTGAAAAATATGAGGTACTTGCCATGAACTATTATTTTGGGATTGTTCTTGCCATAATTTCCAATGTGTTTTACCACATCTGTCAGAAGTCGATTCCAGGCCATATAAACCCCTTCACCACTCTGGTAGTAACCTACTTTACAGCCGGAATAGCCTGCCTGGTGGCTTTGCTCTTTGTCAACGGCCATGGTTCGGCATTGGCCATATTTAAGCAGATCCATTGGGCCAGCATCGCATTGGGTTTTTCCATTATCGGTTTGGAAGCCGGATTTCTCCTGGCATACCGGGCGGGATGGAAGATCAGCCTGGCCGCCGGGATAGCCAATGCCATAGTAGCGGCCTTGCTGGTTGTTATCGGCCTGGTTTTTTACCGGGAGCAGCTGACCCTGCAGAATATTATCGGCATAGCCTTGTGTTTGGCTGGTTTGCTGCTGATTCAGCTTTAGCGGGTCTGGGTGAGAAAGGCAGCGGAGACGCTCAGAGGAGGTATCAGGGGATTTCACACTTCAATGGTGACATCTTCTAATCCCTCCCTTTAACATGTAGAAATCCATTGACCGGTCAAGCTGGTTTATAATAGAATGTAACAGTTTTCAATTGTAAGCTATGAGTTTGATCATGCCCGGGCTAAATCCCCAGTACCGCAGAAGGGTAATAGTGATTGCTCAGCCGGCAGGGGTTGGGGCAGACGTTTGAGGGAGTGTTTTATGGACCATTCATTACAATTGCGCGATAAGAGTATAAGCAGGCTGCTGTGGACCTTTTCTGTGCCGGCTATTGTCGGCATGCTGGTAAATTCCCTGTATAACATCATAGACCGCATATTTGTAGGCCGGGGAATCGGCTCACTGGGCATCGCTGCCACAACCGTAGCCTTTCCCATCATGGTGGTATTAATGGCTGTATCCATATTGGTGGGGGTTGGGGCTACGGCCTTGATATCGATCCGCCTGGGTGAGCAAAGGAAGGACGAAGCTGAGAAGATCGCGGGCAATGCCCTGACTATGCTGGTGCTGCTGCCGATTCTGGCCGCCGGGGTTTTCTTCATGTTCCCCGAACAGATCCTGATAGCCTGTGGCAGCAGCCCGGAGGTGCTCCCTTATGCAATGGATTTTACTCAGATAATAATGCTGGGTGCGGCTTTCGGGTCCATCAGCATGGGGGCCAACAACTTCATCCGCGCCGAGGGCAACCCCAGAGTAGCTATGTGTACGCAGCTTATAGGCGCTGCGTTCAATATCCTGCTGAATTATGTATTCATATTTATCTTTGGCTGGGGAATGAAGGGGTCCGCTTTTGCCACCATACTGGCTCAGCTGATATCAGCCTCCTGGGTCCTGGGCTACTATATTACCGGGCGCAGCCTGGTAAAGATCCGCCTGGTCAACCTGCGTCCCAGATGGGCCATTCTATCCGGTATAATGGCCATTGGCTTTGCGCAATTCGCCATGCAGATGGCCGCCAGCGTGCAGCAGGTTATTCTCAACAACACCCTGGTGGCACACGGAGGGGATATGGCATTATCAGCCATAGGAATAGTGATGAGCATCGCCACCCTCTTGTTTATGCCGGTCCTGGGCGTAGCTCAGGGAGCCCAGCCCATTATTGGCTATAACTATGGTGCCAGGCAGTACAAAAGGGTGGAAGACACCTGGAAACTGGCTGTAATGGCCGGAACCGGTATTGCATTGACAGGGTACCTGATATTGCATATCTGGCCCGAGCAAATAGTCGGGCTGTTCAGCGAAGGCGATTGGCAGCTTACTGCCCTGACAACCCATGCTATGCTGGTTTATCTGGCATTGATTCCAATTGTAGGTTTTCAGATTGTCAGTTCCACATACTTCCAGGCAGTGGGCAAAGCCCGCCCGGCTGCGGTACTCAGCCTATCGCGGCAGATTCTGTTCTTCATTCCTTTGCTGTTGATACTTCCGAGATTCTGGGGTATTGAAGGGGTATGGAGGGCTGCCCCGATTGCTGATATACTGGCCGTGAGTCTGTCGGCTACGATGATGTTTTTTGAAATGCGCAATTTGAGAAGGGAATCAATTCTAATTTCCACAGCAGAGCAGTCAAGTGGGCTCACACCCCTGCCCTCAAAACTATGCGATATAAAATCCGAATAGAATCAGGCTATGGGCCTTCCCCCGTTTCCCACGGGGGAAGGCCTTTGTTAAGAGTTACACCAATGAAATGCAGTGATTCAAAGCGTTTCTTACCTTTAATCCCTTATTGCGTGTCTTGTAAACAACTGAGGCTCTGTACGAGTGCAGTATATGGAATTGGATTAGCGAAAATTCGATTAAATAACACAACATGTGAAATAAATCTAAAGGACGCGTATTATAGGTACACAAATATGATACAGTTTTAGGACAATGTGTCAACTTTTTATACAAAATTAGAACATTATGTATTTTTGTTCAGGATGCTCTTTGACAGATTAAGCCATATACTGTGCAGCATGGCTGGCAATAAACTTTAAAAACTCCTATAATAGCTCGACACCGGTGAAACGCATTGTTGCAGCAGCAAATATCTAGTACAGGGCTTTATTTTTGCAACGTATCAATGAAATGGCAAGAGAATTGCATTATAATAGTCAGTAGATTAAGCATAATAATCGAAAAGTGTCGCAATTTACCAATTATATTTATCTGCATAAATGTTTTAATTAGCCCTTCTAAACTCCTCTTCAATAAATTTTTTAGCCCACCGGTTCAACGGTGGGCATTTCTTTGATCTTTAATTTATAAAGATGGCACATAAATTGCAATAAAATTAATACAGTTTTATTCCCCCCTAACTCCTTTTCATATATATATATTTTTATTGACCCGCCTTCCTACCGGCGGGTCCATTTTTTTCTGAGCATCAGGGCAAGGAGAACGATGGAGGCAGGGCAAAATGGAACCCGGGAAATATCGTAGAATCACAAAAATGAATTGAAGTTGGGTTTTCGGTATCCCCCAATACGACCACAAGGCTGTTAACAATTAATTCATTAAACCGGGAATAACCTACTAGTTAATTCAATTCCTGACTACTGGCATATTTATTGCATAAATGCAGCTATTGATGTGCAACAGGATGTTGGGAAGGGCAGGGGAGCATACCTTTAGCAGCCTCGAACTTTGATGATTAAGGTAGCAAGTGGGGATGATGTTTGATGTTAGTCAAGGTGACCAAGCATGCCATAAAAAGATATCGGGAGCGGCTCTTTGATTATTCTTCTTCAGATGGGGAGATAATAAGTAAATTAAAGCATATAGCCCATAGAGGCCGACTGGTAGCCTTTAAGCCGCATGATATGGACAACTGCGTCGAATTAAAATATGAGGGTATCTCTATCGTGGCTGTTCAGCAACCACAGGAATTAGTCATTATTACTTGCCTGGGGCAAGATAACTACCGTAAATGGATCAAATCCAAGGGTATGTGTACTTATGTAAGCCAAAGGTTACGTTTTGGTAATTAATTGATCTTTTTTGAACTCCTCTTCAAATTAGATTTAATTTTGCCCACAGGAATTACGGTGGGTATTTTATTTACCACATTCTGGGTATGCCCCGCGGTACTTTAATTGTAATATAAAGGCCTTCAATACAGGCGGTAACCAACTCGCACCAACATAAAGGTTACCCTGGCATAAAGGCAGCATTAGGGATAATAACATAGGTGAGTTGACTTCTATCATTTCTATCATATAGCTCAATCGGTCTGCTAGAGCAGCAGTTAACATAGTATCCGGAAAGATTTCCGTCCAACGAGAGAACTCCAGGTTTGTGGTAATAATGACGCTTCCCCGTTCATTACGCCCTGAAAGCACATGGAATAGGAGTTCTGCTTGGTTGCGGTTAAAGCTAAGATAAGAAAGTTCATCAAGGATCAGTTAATCCAGTTTGGCAATACTCTTTTGCAGTTTTAATAGGTTTTGGTCATGCTGAGCTTCGGTTAGTTCAGCCACTAGGTTAGCAGTGGTGCAGAATCGCACCATAATTGCACCTGCGTCTGCCTTAGCCAATGGCCAGATGCGTTTTACCATTACCGGGATTGCCAATCATAATCACGTTTTCACGGTGTTACAAATTCACCGGTGGCTAATTGCCATATCAGGGCATCTTCTACGGGGCCTTTGTTCTATCAGAGGTATATAATGCTCTAGTTGATAAATGGTCTGGTATTTTCGGTAGCAGCGGGGGTGACTGGCAATCTTTTCTCTCCGGCAGTAAATATTAAGCTCTAGCCCACCGGCTTTAACTGTCACCTGCTTGCCTGACCATTTTACTGGTACGGAGTAGCTGTTGGTCTCGAAACGGACCGTAGAAAAGTAATTTACTCGTACTTCAGCACTCTTACAGCTTTCATAGCGTTTGAGTGCTAATGGCAACAGAGCTCTTTGTTCCAGGGCAAAGGCATCTTTTTGCGCTAGCGTTTTTGCCCCTTTTGGCTCACTTTTAGGATAGCGTTTACAGGACTGAAAACACAGACCAATGAGGACCGGATAATAGACATCTCCCGGTTGGACGATAAGCAAATCAAAACAAAAATAAGAAAGCGGCCTGGCCGCCTTCTTATTGTTAAAGAAGCTTTACTATTGTAAAGAGATTAGACCTTCCCGGCTACGTTTTCGCCAAAAGGCTGCGTATATCCCTCGGTATTGCCTTTTTCAATATATTCAGCCGCCATCCCCGCTGCTGCAATAACCATTTTCATACACGCCTTGAAGCGGTTTTTATCCTGCCATTCAGGATAATCCTTGTTCAGGGTCTTGCAGTCCAAAGCACCGTATTGTGCTTTGAAATCATGGGCTATCCCGTTAAAGAACCTGTACAGGCCGGGATTCCCATAGAGCCGATCGACGCGTTGTGCGAAGTCCCCCTCCAGGGGATTCTTACGCCCGTGTACAGCCCCGACAGCCATTACTGCCCCAATTAGAGCCCCGCAGTTGTTCCCGGTAAGGCCCATGCCTCCTCCAAATCCAGTAGCCAGGGCTACCGTTTCCGGCGGGAAATCGGGTGCCACACCGGTGTCGAGAATAGCTTTGAATACCGATTCCGCACAGTTTAATCCCTGCTTAAAGTTATCGGCTGCATTGTTTTTGGCTTGTTCGACGAAATCACTCATTGATACCCCTCCTCAAAATGTAACTTTACTTACTCCATCATACTTACTCCATCATGGACTATTACCGCTGTGTTTCCATACCGCCCTCCTTTGCTGCTTATTACTACCCATCACCCTGCGGGTCGTATACAATCTATAATCTACTGAAAACCGTAAATGCTGGTATTAAGGCTTTGTGTGGTAGTGCAAAAAACTTGTGGGGTAGATGATGAGAGCCTTTTGGTATATTTATCTATGTTATTATGATAAAGTAGATTACTCAGATGGTCTATCAATTATTTAACAATTAATCAACCAGAAGGGGAGAATATGGACAGCAATCCTCTCACTATGTGCCCTTACTAACACAAATCGAACCTGAATTGGTCACTTTTCTATACAGACAAGCGGCTATGTCCACCAGAAAAACCATCATCTGATTTTGATCAGGGATTCGGGTAATAATCCCGGCGATTGGCAGCAGCTATAATCATTTTTATCCTACCGTGAATGATTTGCATTCTATTAATAGAAGATTTCAGCAAGGTGGCATGATTGCTGTCTTTATGCATATATAAGTAATGGGAATTGGTCATCAAAACAATTGGTTA
>LFSQ01000141.1 GCA_001512785.1 Syntrophomonas sp. DTU019 | reverse complement strand
CCAGGGCTGACTGTGGAAAGGCTCAATATGTTGGACAACTATCTATTATTTAGTAATGACAGCAGGTGCCTGCTTTATTTGAAAAAATTTGCGCTCACTGGGAACAAATTCTGCCTGGCAGTTGTCTAAATAAAACAGGTAGTCCAGCAGATTGCCAAACCAGTTGCAAGATGCTGGACTGAAAAAGCCGGAAAACCTTATCCGGTCGCCAAAGGAGGGAAGGGATAAGCAGAGGCTTTCAGAAATGATGATCACCTAAAGATAGAGTTTAGCACTCTGATCACCTAATCTATACTAATTGAACAAGGAGGTTGAAAAATGCTTAAGAGACAGAGCAGGCATCTGGCCTTATTATTGGTACTGACTATGCTGGCAACCATGTTTGTAGGCGTGGGCGTAGCACAGGCCAGGTCAGATAATGGTGTGAATAAAGTTCTCGGAGTCATCGATGGCGAAGATTACAAAGGTGGCGAGGGCACTGATGCTACCGATTATTCTCATTATTTAAGAATATTAGAAGATGATGATTATGCGGGTGAACTCAAAGCTGGGGAAGTTTTTGAAATCGTTCTCCCGCAGGGCGTAAAATGGACATATTCGGAGGACAGAGCAAATCCGGACGTATTTGTGAATTGCTCTGTAGTCAAGGTCTCCAGCAGAGTGGCTGAAGTCACAATTGGTAGTTCCGAAGCCCCTGCAGGAACTGCAGTAGCCAAAATGATTATTCCTCTTAATTTCGAAGTTGATGGCGCTAGCGGCACTCTGGCTGTAAGTATTGAGGCCCTCGATTCGGGTGTAACCGAAGGGGAATACATTTTTGCCCGCGTCACTGAAGGCAAAATGACCGCTACAGTGGATTCGGTCAAAAAGATCGCCAGAAGCTCCACCAATGAAGCTGGCACCATTCAGTTGAGAGAATCTGCACTCAATGTAGTAGATGGCGAGGCCACAGTGGTTGTTAAATTGCCCGCCAACTTTAAATTTGAAAGTGCAGATGTTACACTTAGTGGAGGCTTCAGCAACCCAACAAGTTTTGGCACGGATGTCGATGGCCGTACTTTGACCATCACCTTTACTCCGCAGGACAGGAATCAACGCGGCACTATTTACATCACTCCTTTCATCGACATTAGCCGTTCTGCTTCTTTTGGTGAAGTAGAAGTGGGCATCACGGTTGAGGACGAAGATGATGAGATCTTCGACGGCGACCTGGTCATCGCTGAATATGTTGACTGGGGCATTGATGTGAAGATTGACGATGTTAAAGAACTGGTTGCCGGTAAATTTGAGCAAAAGACCGGTAAATTAACCATCGAAGAAAAAGTTGCCAATACCCTTTTGGATGGTCGCGACCTGACCGTTGAATTGCCCGAATGGGTAAAGATCACCAACTATCAGGTTACTGTCAACAATGCTCTGGATACTCCCTCGATTGATCTCGGAGATGGCGACCAGAACTACATTGACATCGAAATCGACAAATCAAGTGACACAAAGAAGGCTAAAATCGAACTGAAACTGACCCTGAGTATCGAAGGTAACAAATCCGGTGACATCGAAGCCAGGATCTTCGGTGCCGGTGCAGAGGAAACTAGTCTGGTCATTGCCACGGCAGTAGCACCGGCCATAGCCAGTATCGACAAGGCCGCTGAGGTTAAAATCGGCGTGCAGAACCAGCCTATAAACGATGTAACCTTCACCGAAGGTAAGAAGGGCGTCTGGAAAAAAGACCCAGTAAATGGCGCGGTTGAACCTGAGGGTGGAGAATATTACGATGATGATAGCCGCCCAGATGATGATAGCCGCCTAAAAAATCAGCCAGGCGTAATAACTCTTTCCTTGACCGAAGGAGCCAGGTTTGCCGCAACTCCTACCGTCACGGTTACCGATGGCAACTTTGAAATTTCCGCTGCCAATGTTAGACGCGTAGAAAATGACACTCAGGTAGAGATTCCGGTTAAATCCGAGAGCACCAAGGCCAGCACCATAAAGGTTTCAGACATCAAGCTGACTCTGGATCGCTCCATTCCTGAAGGCGACCTTAAGATCAAAATTGGTGGTGCCGCTATAATTGAAAACAGCCGTGCTGCTGGAGCAAAGCCAAATGCTATCGAAGCCGGCGAATTCAATGTCGCTTCAATTGATTTAGTTGCGGCCAAGGTCGTGACCCCGGCTGATCCTAGCGTCCATGCTGTGTCCACTTTCGTGATCGGCAACACTGTATACCAGATCAACGGTGTTGACC
>LFSQ01000049.1 GCA_001512785.1 Syntrophomonas sp. DTU019 | reverse complement strand
GGCTATACCGATGGCGATTATAATCTGATCAAGACCATACCCCGGGTCCTGGCTGAAACTGAACGGGTCTGTTCTTCGGTCAACCTGGGGACTACCAAATCGGGCATAAATATGGATGCAGTGGCTGACATGGGCAGGATTATCAAGGTTACGGCTGAGGCCACCGCAGACCGGGACGGCCTGGGCTGCGCCAAACTGGTGGTGTTCTGCAACGCGACCGAAGACACTCCTTTTATGGCCGGAGCCTTCCATGGCCCGGGCGAACCGGAAACGGCGCTGAATATCGGCATAAGCGGCCCGGGAGTGGTGGCTTCAGTGGTGAGAAACAACCCCGGCTGTGATCTGGGCGAACTCGCCAATCTCATCAAGAACACCGCATTTAAGATCACCCGTGCTGGAGAACTGGTCGGCCGGGTGGCCTCCAGGCGCCTGGGGGTGCCATTTGGAATCCTGGACCTGTCATTGGCCCCTACTCCCGCGGTTGGCGACAGCGTGGCTGATATACTCCA
>LFSQ01000053.1 GCA_001512785.1 Syntrophomonas sp. DTU019 | reverse complement strand
CAAAGAAGGGATTCTCTTTTTGTTTTCCTTATTCATTCTCCCAAGGTAATTTTACGCTAACCGGCCTCTAAAGGGCTGAGAAACAGGGTGGATAGCGCACCGTACCGGTCACTTTATCAAGGGCGTTAGGTATAAGTTCCAGAACCATATAAACCTCCTCCGGTACGGTAAACGGGGCATATATTCCCTTGTCTGATGCTTTGATAAAGCCAAAACGCTGATAGTAGCCGGGGTGCCCCATGACTACCACCGCCGGAAAGTCGGTACTCTTAGCGCTTTCCAACGCGCATTGGATCATTTTCGTTCCAATCCCTCTCCCCTGGTACTCGGGAAGTACCGCCACAGGAACCAGGGACAGTATCGACATGGCTTCATGGTCGTTCACCAGCATAGCAGCACTCAATAAAACGTGCCCTACGATATTATCACCATCTAATGCTACCATGGATAATCCAGGCACCCAAAACCGCGACCCGCGGATTAAATCGACCCGTTTTCCTTCCAAATCACGACCAAAAGCGCGTAAGTTGACCTGACGTATGGCATCTTCATCTCCGGGCATTTCGGGCCTTACTGTGATCATGTGATTTCATCCCCAATCTCCTTTAAGTCTGCGTTCTCGATTTAATCAACTGCTGAATTTTACGCCGAGCATCCCGCTCCGCGATGTCCTCGCGTTTGTCATATAGCTTTTTACCTACTCCTACGGCCAGGTCCATTTTGGCCAGGCCATCTCTAAAGAATACCCTCAGGGGAATCAGAGCATAGCCTTTTTCCCGTTGCAACACCTGCAATCTATTAATCTCACGACGGTGCAATAACAGCTTTTTGGGCCTCATAGGGTCGTGGTTGAATCGACTGGCCTTATCATAAGGACTGATATGAAAATTGTTTACCCACACCTCCCCGTCCTTAACGGTTGCGTAAGCATCTTGCAGATTGCCTCTGCCCATGCGCAGCGACTTCACTTCGGTGCCTACCAGGACCAGTCCGCATTCAAAGGTTTCCTTTATATGATAATTGAAGCGTGCTTTGCGGTTTTCCACTACCGGCTTAATTCCACCGTGTTTCTTTGCCATGCCTGTACCCCTATCTTATTTGAGCAAACCCTTGAATCAAAATTATACCCTCACCTTTGGATATCAATCCAAGGTCAGGGCTTTGCACCTCAAAATATAGCCTTATTCATTATAACTCAAATTCCATTTTCAAGCAATAATTATCCATAATTTTACTCTGTACCCATAAAAAGTATGTTAAAAGACCCTCCAGATAGCCGGAGGGTCTTTGCAATTAACGCTTACTTACGCTGCATTGTTCAATGCATTTAAAATGACGGTTACAGCTTCAGCCCTGCTGCTTCCGCGCTGGGGGCGGAAGGTATTATCTTCGTAGCCGTTGATAATCTTATTGTTGAAGGCAGCGGCTACAGCGCCTGCAGCCCATGCTGATATCTGATTGTTGTCCACAAAGGTGGTGTCTCCCTCAACCGGTTCCAGCTGGGCGGCCTTCACTACCATAACTGCCATCTGTTCACGGGTGATACTATCATCGGGCCCAAAGGTGCTGGCATCATATCCGTTAACTATGCCCAGAGCACTGGCGATAGCTATCTGCTCCTTAGCCCAATGATTGGCAGTGTCATTAAAGGTCTTGCCCGCTTCGGCTTCCAGCTTAAAGGCCTTTACCAAAACGGTGACAAATTCAGCCCGGGTAATGCCTTTATCCGGCTTAAAAGTGCCGTCTTCATAACCGGCTATAGCACCCAGAGCTACCAGTTGTTCGATGTTGTCCTTGGCCCAGTGGCCGTCGATATCCTTCAGTTGTGGCGTTTGCGGTTCTTCAGGGGTTTGTGGTTCTTCTGCAATTTCGCCAATTTGATAGGTAAAGCTTTCTGCTGCTGCGCCATCCGCGGATTTGATCTGCTTGGTTTCGTCTTCGCCTTTAGTATAGCTTATAAAAGCAGATTGATCTGCCGCCAGCTTGTTTTCCAGGACCAATTTGATCTTTTCTGGGGTGTTGGTTTTTTCTACAGCAGTAACCGCAACTGCTGTCCCGTTGACAGTCACCTCAAACTGCTCTTCGCTTCCGGCCGGGTCAGCCATTACCTTGTCAAAAGTAATGCTTATATCGCCTTTGTTGCTGATTTCAGCCACAACCACTTGCGGAGGCTCTGCCGCTTGCGGTGCTGCAGTTATGACGGTTATACTGGGGCCATTGTCCGTCCAAACCTCGCCATTGCCGGCCTCAACCTTAAACGTATAGGAAGTGCTGGCCTCCAAATCATTGATATCAATGGAAACCGCATCGGTAACGGTCACTGTCTCTACCCCATTGATAAGGATTTTATAGGCTGTGGCATTGCTGGCGGCACTCCAGGTCAAGGTTACGCCATTGGCTTTCAGGTTAGATACCGTCAGGGTTGCTACCTCAGGCCAGGCCGGATCAGCTGCCGGTTCTTCTGCTGCCTCAACAGCACTAAACTGCCAAACATAGTCTTTGCCCAGCGTGTCCCCGCTGTTGGCATTGATATCAGCGCCCAAGGTAATCGTGTAGTCGCCCGGCTCCAGGTCTATGCTCTGCAGGTTCATTTCCAACTGTCGCAGTTTGGGCTGACCCTGCTCAGTATAGGTGAAATCCTGATCAGCATCCAGGCTTATGTACTCACCATCTGCCCTGGCCAGGGTTACCATCCCTTTGTTGGCCTCTAAATTATCATCCAACCCTTTGCCAAAATTCCATATAAAAACTATATTTTGGCAGTCCATCGCTTCATCAACCTGGAACACTACTGTATCCCCATCATCGCTGACCAGGGTTGCTGCCGGGAATAACAATTCCACACTCATATTGGCCCCATATGCCGGGGACGCACTTCCCACTACCGCCGCCATCAAGAACAGAATCAACATAAGTATCGTGGTGTACTTTCGATATACTGTGAGACTCATTAGCAATAACCTCCCCTTGTTAAATGTTTCTTCACTACTGTTCCCTGATTTCCTCCCCCCTTAGTATTTGCTATGGTAGTTCAGTAAGCCCTGAGCTCATCCTTGCTGCAGGTGCGCCACCTGGCGCCCTGATTCCCGGTGCCATTTAAAGGGCTCACCAGCAGCACTGCCTCCTGATCAGTGTCGTCAATACAGATTATTAGCTTCACTATTTCACCTTCATCAAAAGACTACTATCCATCCTTCTGGGCTTTTACCCCCATCAAATAAGAATATACCATAAGACTGCCTTATCCTTTAGGGGCTCGCATGCCTGTGCCTTTCAGCATTTTATCGACAGTGGCTTCATCCAGCTCCCAGTCAAAGAATTCCTTATAGAAGTCCTGGGTGGCTTTGACTATGTCCCAGTCCTCGAATAACTCGGGATAGGCCAGTTTGGCGGTCCACAACACCACCAGAGGTGTTTCCAGGGAATTGGGGTGTCCCCAGCGGGAGATCCCGATCGGGAGTGCTAAAACCCGGTTGTTTTTAACCGCTTTCAGCGGGCGCCAGTGCTCATGATTCATTATATATCCAACCAGATTGGGGTCATTGACCAGAATGTAGTCGGGATTCCACATAAGTATCTGTTCCAGGCTGGCATAATGATTGCCATCGCTGAACTCCAGGCCCTCACCTACCGACACGTTGATAACCCCGGCGGCTTTAGTCCAATCTGCGGCCAGGGTATTGGCGTTATCGGTGCGGGTAGCCTCAGCTGTGGAATGATAAATCCTGACTCTTTCATTCTCCGGCACAGCCGCAACCCTTTTCTGAACCTCGGCCACGGTCTGTTGATAATATTCGGTATACCGCTGCCCCTCGGCCTCAGTACCCAGGATTTTAGCGATCATTTGCATAGCATACTGTTGTTCAGCCATACTCTCATACTGCAGGGCAATAACAGGTATTTTCACCTTTTTCAACTTCTCCATTTCAGCTTCATTACTGGTGGTGTCACCTTTGACGATTGCCAGCTCGGCCTTTGCGCTGAGCAGGGTTTCGACATTGATTACCTCATCTCTTTTGGGAACCGGCAATCCCTTAAGATGAGGAAACATTTCCACCAGGAGCAGGTCTCTTTGCATTCCGCCTGAGGTAGCCACTATAGTGTCGGCTTTTCCGAACATAGCGATGGCATAGCCTGCTTCCGGGCACAGGCAGGCAATGCGCTGAGGATTGACCGGCACCTCCACCTGCCGGCCGATGGTGTCAGTGATGATCTGAGTGGGCTTTTCTGCTGACGAAGGTGTTTCGGCTGTGCTGCGGTTACATCCTGTGACCGCCAGCATTAAAAACAGCAGCAGCACAATGCTGATCCCGTATCGCCTTGAGAGTTGCCTGGAGCTAAATGTTTTCAAGACTATTCCCCCCCTTATTGGTGTTGATGGTGCTTATAGGCACTATCTGTTTTAACTGCCCCCCGTCATCTAATGCGCAGTTTATGATGCGGGTTCTTATGTTGTATAACTCACCCAGATTTTGTTCCGATAATACCTCGGATGGCTTTCCCAAGGAGGTGATCTGAGTGTTTTTTAATAATGCAGCCCGGGGTTTGACCCCCTGGTTTTCAAAATAATACACATGGTTAGGTACATGAGTAGCCATTAGTACTGCCAGGCCGGTCTGTTTGACCAGTTCCACCACCGTTTCCAGGATGACCAATTCGTGGCCATAATCGAGGTGGGCGGTAGGCTCATCCATCACTATCACCGGGCTGTTCTGGGCTAAGGCTCTGGCCACCATTACCAGCTGTCCCTCTCCGCCACTAAGCTGAGTATAGGGACGATCCTTCAGCCTGGAAATGCCCACCATATCCAGGGCTTTTTCGGCAATAGCCACATCTTCCTCTGAAGGCACATCAAACGGGCCGATAAAAGATGCACGCCCCATGAGCACTATATCCCGCACCAGATAGGGAAAGGTTTTCTGGTGCATCTGGGGTACATAGGCTACTTGCCGGGCAATCTGAGGTGCGGACATGCGGCTGATAGGGCTGCCGTTTATCAATACCTGACCTTCATACGGTTTGAGCCAGCCCAGAATACAATCTAGCAGTGTGGTTTTGCCGCAGCCATTAGGTCCCAACAGGCAAAATACCTCTCCCGGGTCGATGCTGAAACTTATCCGGTTAAGGATAAGTGCCTGGGGATACTTGAAGCTTACCTCCCTTACCTCCAGCAATGGTGCCATTTACCAGCCACCCCCTTTAGTTTTCTTGAGCAGGTAAACGAAGAAAGGTCCCCCCAAAATGGCAGTGAGTATTCCCAGGGGTATTTCAGAGCCGGTTAAAATCCTGCCGAAATCGTCTACGATGACCAGAAATGTGGCTCCTAATGAAAAGCTGACCGGGATAAGAATACGGTTGTCATTCCCCACCAGCATGCGCCCGATATGAGGGATAACCAGCCCGACCCAGCCTATTATGCCGCTAACACAAACCGCTCCTGCTGTGGCCAGGGTAGCACATGCGATTACTATGCCTTTATTTATGGTAACATTTAATCCTAAAGAATGTGCCTCACGGTCACCCATGGATAAAACGTTTATTCTCCACCTGATCAAAATAAGTCCGGCTACACCTATCAGCATGGGTATACCGGCTATCATTATATCGCTGTAGCGCGCTGAGGCCAGACTGCCCATCAGCCAGAAAACGATAGCCGGCAGTTCATTCGTGGGATCGGCCAGGTATTTGGCCAGGGATAAGAGGGCTGAAAATACCGAGGAAACAATTACTCCGCCCAGGACTAGCATGATGGTAGGGGTTCCGTTATATACCCGGCTGATCATATAACTGAGCACAACCGCCAGGATGCCAAATAAAAAAGCAAAGGTATAAATCGCGGCTACCTGGTGAAAGAGGATGATAGCCAGTGCAGCCCCGAATCCGGCCCCGGAACTAACCCCCAGAATCCCCGAGCTGACCAAAGGGTTGCGAAACAATCCCTGAAAGGCTGCCCCGCTGATAGCCAGACAGCCTCCCACCATAGCCCCCAGTATAGCCCGTGGCAGGCGGATATCCCAGACCACAGTTTGATAAATATCTTCGATATAACAGGGCTGCATAGTCAGCCGGCAGCCCAATATGTTCAGAACGGTGGCTATATCCACCGGATAACGACCAATCAACAATGACACCAGGATTACTAGAAAAGGTGCCGCAATAACGAGCAAAAACATCCCTACTTTTTTCGTCACAACTCAACCAACACCTATCCTATAATGTCTATTGCGGCAATGATCGGGGCCCATGTTGCTATATTAGGGCGTAACCTTTAGAGGCCGCGGCGTTTGCGGTAAAAATACCAGGCCCCCAGCCCGGCGACCACAACAATCGCCAGGTCAATAGCAATCCTCTTGTTCCTGTATTCCTTTTGTGCGGCCAGATCCTGCTGGTCTGAAGCAACCTCTTCCTGAGCTGCTGCAGCATCAGTTTCGGCAGCTGTTTCCTGGCTTTCAGGGCTCTGATTGTCCTCTACCACATCAGGAGCGGCTTCTTCCGCAGGAGCCGCAGGGGTTTGTGTTTCCTGTTTGAGGTCTGGTGCACTTGCGGGTGATGATGCTGGCGGTTCAGTTTTTTCAGCTGCCTTTTCATCCGCAGCCGGGGCAGCGGTGGTAAAGGTAATAGTAGCCTTCTTGCCTAAAGTAGCCTCGCTTTTGGACTCCAGATTGGGGGCAATTTCAATTCTGTACTCAGTCCCGGGTTGAAGCTGCTGCAGGGGTTTAACGATAGTATCATTGCGTTTGTCCCGCTCCACTTGATCATCCGCCATTATAACCTCAATAGGGATGCGCGTATTGCCCGCCCACATGGAAAAGCAGTTGCGGTTGTTCTCACGCACCGTCATGTAACACACATTCTTGTTAAAGGTAATTTTGATCTCCGGGTTGAGGGATACACCAGTTGCGCCGTCAGCGGGAACCACCTTTTCCACCATCAGCGGTTGATTTTGGCCTCCTCCTGAACCATCCCCGGCACCACCGCCGTTTGCCGCCGCTGCAAAAGCAGGCCAGAGCAGAGCAAACAACAGGGTAACACATAATACGCCCAACATTCTGCAGTTGATTTTCATGTTTCCAACCCCCATACAATATAAATGCCAGTTGCGAAAACAACTGACTGAGCACCACCAACAAGCCTGTACAGGTGGTACCGTCTAGTTTTCTTTCCGCATTGGGAGGCATAGCCGTTTCCCGCTATACCCTAACGGTCAGCTGTCCATGGTGGTCTTTAGGTACAGTGACTCGAAAACCGGACAGTGGTTATGTATTTCATTCCTTAGATATTATTCGACATAATTAAGCCCATCCCTTTTGGAAAATGGAATAAGAACAAACGAAGCATGGCAGCCCTGCTACAAAACACAGCAGTGCAGCCATGCCCTGCTTAAATCCTATATTCTCAAACCCTGATGTTGTGCATAGTGTTTTATTTACGGTGGCCCAGGCGGACGCATTTAACAGCCTGAGCCCTTCTGCGTCCCCGGTTCTTTGCCTCTTGGCTGCCATTGGCCATCAATTCCACCAGCTCGAAATCAATCTTGGCCTCATTCACATCCACCCGCACCAGTTTTACCTTAACCTCGTCTCCGATAGCGAAGGTCCTGCCGGTATATATGCCGCGCAGGGTGTAGTTGCGGTCATTGAACTCATAATAGTCATCGGTGATGCTGGAGATGTGCACCAATCCCTCGATGCTGTTGTCCAGAGCCACGAAAATGCCGAAGGAATTGACCGAAGACACCCGGGCGGTAAACTCTTCGCCCAGGAACTTGTGCATATATTGCGCTTTCTTGATATCAACCAGGTCGCGCTCCGCTTCTTCCGCTTTGATCTCCTGGAAAGTGGAATGCTCCCCGTAAAAACTCATTTTGCTTGCCAGCGCGGCCCGCCGGCCTTCGTTCATGCTGCCTTCCAGGACATGGCTCAACACCCGGTGCACAATCAGATCCGGATAGCGCCGGATGGGGCTGGTGAAATGACAGTAGAAACGCGATGCCAGGCCAAAATGCCCCAGGGGCTGGGGCAGATAACGGGCATGTTTCATGGAGCGCAAAACCATCATGGATATCAGCTGCTCTTCTGGACGGCCTTTGATCGCAGCCAGAATGCGCTGGAAGGTCATGGGTTCCAGTTTGTCCCCCCCCTGGATCTGGTGTCCAAACACTCCTAAAACCCGGTTGAGTTTCACCATCGCTTCTTCATCCGGCTTTTCGTGCACCCTGTAGAGCAATGGCATCTGCAGCCGGTACAGGTGCTCGGCCACGGTTTCATTGGCCTTGATCATGAAATCCTCGATGAGCATCTCCCCCGGGCCATGTTCACGGACTCTGACATCGATCGGAACCCCGTTTTCATCAGTAATTATCCGGGCTTCAGGAAAATCGAAATCCAGTACCCCGCGCTTGATGCGAGCGTTTCTGATTATTTCGGAGAGCTCTTTCATCAGATGAAAGTCCTCCACCAGGTCCCGGTAACGCTCTTTCATTTCATGGTCATCTTCCGTAAGGATGCGGTTTACTGCGGTGTAGGTCATGCGCTCACCGACCCGGATCACGGATTTGCACAGTTCATAATTAACTACCTCACCGCTGCGGTTGATGTCCATTATACAGCTTATGGCCAGGCGATCCTCCCCACTGTTCAGGCTGCAGATATGGTTGGAGAGCTCGCCGGGCAGCATGGGCAACACTTTGTCCACCAGGTAGACGCTGGTTCCCCGCCTGCAAGCCTCTTTGTCCAGCTTGCTGTCTTCTCTTACATAATGGGAGACATCGGCGATATGCACCCCCAGGCGGTAGCCGTCAGCGATACGCGAGATGGAAACCGCGTCATCCAGGTCTTTGGCATCCTCGCCGTCTATGGTAACCATCCTCACATCCCGCAAATCCCGGCGCTTTTTTATTTCCTCAGGGCTTACCGGCCTGGCCACGGCCTGAGCCTCTTTGAGCACTGCCGGGGGAAAATCCACCCGAAGATTATGCTTGCGGATCACTACCTCCACATCCAGGCCGGGCTCACCGGCATTACCTAAAACCTCAATGATACGCCCTTCTGGATATTTGTTTTTGTCCGGCCAGCTGGTTATAGCCACCACTACCCGATCCCCGTTGTTGACCTTGAGCTTGCGGGGGCGACTCACATAGACCGGATATATCTGGCGCGGGTCATCGGGGATAACCTGAATGACATGCTTGCCTTTATCATAAGTCCCCACCAGGGTTTTGTTGGCCCGCTCAATAGCGCGCACCACCTCACCTTCGGGGCGATCCCCGCCATTAGGGCTGTGGATCAGGCGCACCATGACCCGGTCATGGTGCATGGCCCCATTGAGATTTCTCCCGTAAACAAACACCTCGGGTCGTCCGGGCTCATCGGGAACCAGAATGCCGTAGCCTCTCTGGCTGAGGCTTATAACCCCTTTCACCAGCTTCATCATTTCCGGCAGGCCATATCTGTTTTTACGGGTTTTTATGATCTCGCCCTCTTTTTCCAGGCGCCCTAACAGTTTGCTGAATCTGGCCTCTTCATCATCACTGATTTCGAATACGGTTAAAAGCTCGCGGTAGCTTAAGGGACGGTAACTGTCCGCCCGCATATACCCTAACAGGGTCTCTTTATTGACCATATAATCCTCCTTCAGGTTGGTCTGACTTTAATAGTATTCCTTGTTTTATCGCTGCTATTTACCCTATAGGCCGATTTCACCCGCGATCTTTTTCATGCTCTGTAAAGCTAT
>LFSQ01000114.1 GCA_001512785.1 Syntrophomonas sp. DTU019 | reverse complement strand
GGTTACATTATGAAAAGGCCATGTTCTAATTTGAAAAACATGGCCTTTTTTGACGGTCTGAAGTGTGGTGCCAGGCACCACACTTATTCGCCGAGGGGGCAGGTGCTCAAACAGTTGAAGCAGCAGTACTGAAAACCGATTATTTGGGCCTGATAAAGGCGCCAGAAGTGGTCGTCCAGCAGAAGTTTTTTCTGTTCTTCCGGACTGCTCTGGGCCATTTTGCTCCAAAAAGCGATGGCACCCCCCATCCCGTATGGCTGCGAGTTCCTCAGGCATTTGTTCACATGTGTTTTGCCTTCTTCATCCAGGGCTTGAGCCGGGCAGCTTTCCACACAAATGTCGCAATAAGTACAGAGCTCCTCCTCGATTTTTGGGTCTGAGTCGAAATCAAGTGTGCTCAACACTGCGCTGAATATTATCCGGCTGCCGTATTTGGGGTGCAAAATAAGATTGTTTCTGCCAAAAACCCCAAGTCCTGCTGCGTACGCAGCATGGCGCAGCGACACATCTCCTACTGCTCCGCCGGTTTTTTTGCTCATTTCCAGGGGATATGAAACGGGAATAGTCATCGCCTGATCATTGAATTCCCTCTCCAAAAAGCGGGCCAGCTTATAATTGCAGGAACGCGAGAATTCCATGAGGTCCATGCGCCCGTTCATAGCAACCTGCAAATTGATACTTTCACAGCTGCTCAGCTCCTTGTATGCCAGCACCACGATTGATTTGGCCCGGGGGAAAAAGTCGGTTATTACTGGAGAATTGGGACTGTCATAGTCTTTCAAATTGGCGAACCCGATATCATCCACCCCTGTATTGAGCATAAATGCTCTGATCCTCTCTTTAGCCTTGCTCAAATCCAGATTGTTCAAATTATCTACCTCCCCGGTTTTTGTCGATAGTCAAATCCTTTCAAAAACAAATAAAGCGATGGCCGATCTTATTGTCCCTTTAACCGAATAAGTATAGAAACTTTGGACAACTACAGGTAATATTAGTTTAAATAAAAGAGGTGCCAGGCACCATATTTATTCATACAAGGTGGAAAGATAATGGTCAAAAAAATCCTAGTGCCAACAGATGGGTCTGAGTATTCACGACGGGCAATGGCAACCGCAATCCAATATGCAAAAGTACTCAACTCTGAAATCGAGCTCTTTCATGTAATATCCGAACACCCCGCCCTTAAGGAATACTTTCCTCTGTCAGAGGAGCAGGTAACAGGAATAGAAAACAAGGTATTTGGTGCGACACTTGAAGGATTGGAGACTGAGCCGATCCAAATCAGTAAGAAGATCGTAACCGGCTATCCTGCCATCAAGATCCTTAATGAAGCGGCCCAGGGTGTTGATCTGGTGATAATGGGAAGCCGGGGACACCGTCCGATAAAAGGTGCCTTGCTGGGCAGCGTTACCTTAAGGGTCATATCAGCAGCCACCTGCCCGGTCATGGTAGTGAAATAATCAGGGCGCTGTCCCGGTGCATGGCACCGAGGTTGCAAAATAACTGAATAAGTGTGGTGCCTGGCACCCGGGATGAAGTAATAAGGGAGGCGGCATACATGAGTATACAGGAGTTGACTGATACCAGGGAAGTAACCGCATATGACAGCGGACAGGTCACACTGAGCCTGGAACCACTGGTCACGGAGCGATACCTCAAGGTAAAGCTCAATGGCGAGGAAGTGGTCAGATTGGCTTCTTCTCCTCATGCCGGGCGGGAACTGGCGGTAGGTTATTTGATAAGTGAAGGGATTTTGGATCCTGATGGCAGTTTGCTCAGCATCGATGAGCCGGAAAGCGATGTTGTCGAGATAGTGATGGAAGCGCCGCCCAGGGGGTATACTCAATCGGTCAGAACTATCAATACCTGCATCGGTCGGGGCTATGGGGCAGTAAAACCACTGCAGCAGCAGCCTCCCGGCAAGGGCCTTTTTACACCTGAGCAATTGCTGGCGATTATCAGCGAGCTGGACGAGAAATCATACACTTTTAAAAAGACCGGCGGGGTCCACAGCGCCGGGCTGGGCGGGCCAGATGGTTTGATCCAGCGCTTCGAGGATATCGGCCGGCATAACGCAGTGGATAAAGTGTTCGGGTATGCGTTTCTGAACAGGATTCCGCTCCATGATAAGTGCCTGGTTTTAAGCGGCCGGGTGGCCTTTGAGATACTGCAAAAAGCTGCGCACAACCGCATCCCCTTTATTCTGTCCCGCTCTGCGCCCACCCTGCTCACGGTTGACCGGGCCCGGGAATTGGGCATTACCGTGGTCGGTTTCGCCCGGGGACAACGCTTCAATGTGTACAGTCATCCGGAACGGGTCTGTTTCAACCGGACAGAGGGATAACGTTGCAGCAAGGGAAAGCCCCATGACCGGGTTGCCAGGTCTGTTTCAACCGGACAAAGGGATGACAGCAGGTTGTCTGAGCCATATTTTGACGACAAAAATAGTGTGGTTTAAGCGGATCAAGGAATAACACTCTTTTCCAGGGAGGGCCATCCTCCCTTTTTTATGGGGAAATAATTGCCGCAGCAGCAGGACTTCTGAGAAAAATGTCTAATATACAGGTATAAAGAAAAAATGTGATAGATAGAATTCCCAATATGGTGATTTAAAAAGTTAATATTTGTACTCCGAGTTGTTGAGCCTAAAGCTTATGCCATGGCTCCTCGACCGCTGGGTAGACCGGGAAACGGGTCTGCCTCCCGTGCTTGGAAAGGAGTAGCGTCTTTAATATTTTAAGGCTGATATTTGCCTGCTTGTGGATTATGGCTTTAGTCTGCCTGATGCCAAAGCAGTCAAATGCAAACAACCTCCTGTTCTAAAGCAGGAGGTTGTTTGTGTTTATATCTGGTCAAAAACGGAAAGGGGTGAAGGTTTTGAAGATGGTTAGTATTGTGATCAATGGAAAGGAGGTTGAAGTTCCGGCAGGAAGCACTGTTTTGCAGGCTGCGGAAATGGTTGGGATCGATATTCCGCGCTTCTGTTACGATCCTGACTTGAGTCCGCTGGGGGCATGCCGTATGTGCGTAGTTGAGGTAAAAGGAAATCGCCTTTTGCCAGCGGCTTGTGTAACCCCGGTTTTCGAGGGGATGGAGGTCAACACCGAGTCTGAGGCCGTCATTGAAGCCCGCAAGACTATACTGGAATTATTGGTGGCCAATCATCCTCTGGATTGCATGACCTGTGAAAAAATGGGGGATTGCAAACTTGCTGAATACTGTTATCGTTATGGCGTAAAAGAAAGCAGTTTTGCTGGAGAAAAACACCAATATGCCATCGATGACAGCAATCCCTTTATTGTCAGGGACCTGAACAAGTGTATCCTGTGCGGTGCCTGCGTTCGCGCCTGTGAGGAGATGACTGGTCAGGATAACCTGTCCTTCCTGTACCGGGGTTTTGACCGCAAAGCCACTACTGCCGGCGATGTTGACTACATCGAATCCGACTGCGTATTTTGCGGGCAGTGCGTGGCTGTGTGCCCGACCGGTGCATTGACCGAGAAGAGCATGGTCGGTCAGGGACGGCGCTGGGAATATGGACGGATTAGAACTACCTGCCCGTTCTGCGGTACTGGATGTAACTTTGACCTGGCGGTTAAAGACGGTAAGATCAGGGGCGTATTGTCCAATCCGGAAGCCACCGTAAATGGACGCATGTTATGTGTCAAAGGCCGCTTTGGATGGGATTTCATTTATAATGAAAAACGCCTTACCACACCGCTCATCAAGAAAGATGGCCAATTTGTACCCGCCAGTTGGGATGAAGCCTTCGATCTCATTGCCGAGCGTTTGAATGCCATCAAGGCCCAATATGGACCGGATGCTTTTGCAGCCTTGAGTTCAGCCCGTTGTACCAATGAAGAGAACTACCTGGTGCAGAAATTTGCCCGTGCTGCAATGGGAACCAACAATGTGGACCATTGCGCCCGTACCTGACACGCGCCCACTGTAGCCGGTCTGGCTACTACATTCGGAAGCGGCGCGATGACCAATCCGATCAATGAAATCACCGAACATGCCCAGATGATGCTCTTAATAGGAACCAACGCCACTGAAGCACATCCGGTCATCGGTTACAAAATGCGCCAGGCAGCCCGCCGGGGAGCCAAGCTGGTGGTGTGCGATCCACGCCATATTGACCTGGTGGACGAAGCGGATTACTGGCTGAGGCTGAAACCGGGGACCGATATCCCCTTACTCAATGGCCTGATGCACATCATAATCAAAGAAGGCCTGGAAGACAAGGCTTTTATTGAGGAAAGAACCGAAAATTACGAAGAACTAAAAGAAGTTGTGGCTTCTTATACCCCGGAATACGTTGCCGAGTTAACCGGGGTGCCGGTAGAGGACCTGTACGCCGTAGCCCGTCTATATGCCACTACCGACCGCGCCATGATATTCTACACCCTGGGAATAACCGAGCATATCTGCGGAACCCGCAACGTTATGAGCATTGCCAACCTGGCCATGTTGACCGGCCATCTGGGACGGCCCGGCACCGGGGTATGCCCGATGCGCGGACAAAACAATGTCCAGGGAGCCTGTGACATGGGAGCTCTGCCCAATGTATATCCCGGCTATCAACCTGTCAACGTTGATGCCAATCGTGAGAAATTCGAAAAAGCCTGGGGTGTATCGCTGCCCGCCAAGATCGGACTGAAGATCCCGGAGATGTTCGAAGCTGCTCACAAAGGCACCGTCAAAGCGATGTATATACTGGGCGAAAACCCGGTTTTGACTGATCCCAATGCCAATCATATCAAGGAAGCCCTGGACAACCTGGAATTCCTGGTGGTACAGGAGTTGTTCCTGACTGAGACCGCCCAGTTCGCTGACGTGATTCTGCCTGCGGCCAGCTTTGCCGAATGCGATGGCACCTTTACCAATACCGAGCGCCGCGTGCAGAGGGTGCGCAAGGCCATCGAACCTATACCCGGACAGGCCAACTGGCAAACCATCTGCCAGATGGTGACCAGAATCGGCTATCCCATGGCCTATGACCATCCGCATGACATTTGGAAAGAAATGGCTTCCTTAACGCCTTCTATGGCCGGCATCAATTATGACCGCCTGGAGAAAGAAAGCCTGCAGTGGCCGTGCCCGACTCTGGATCATCCTGGAACACCATATCTCCATGCCGGAAAGTTCACGCGCGGTTTGGGGCTTTTCCAGCCTTCCGAACATATACCGCCAGGAGAAGTGCCAGATCAGGAATATCCGTATCTGTTGTCTACCGGCCGTATCCTGTTCCATTACAACGTAACCACCCCCTATTCGGGCGGGATCAGCAGTGTATGGGATAAAGAGATGGCTGAAGTGAACCCTGTTGATGCTGAAAAACTGGGCATTCAGACCGGAAGCCTGGTAAAGGTCACCTCAAGGCGCGGTCAGGTTACCACTGCTGTAAGAGTGACTGATCGGGTATTGCCAGGTGTGATTTGGATGTCCTTCCACTATGCTTCAACCCCGACCAACGAGCTGACCAGCGCGGTATTAGACCCGGTCACTGGAACTGGTGAATACAAAGTATGCGCGGTTAAGATCGAGCCCATTTAGGAGGTTGGTTATGCGCAAGGTTGCTGTGGATCAGGCTGTAGGGTTGACCCTGGGGCACGATATCACCAGGATAATACCGGGGAAGAGGAAGTATCGTGCCTTTAAGCGGGGACATGTCATTGCTGCCGAAGACGTGAACCTTTTAAAGGACATGGGCAAGGAAAATGTCCTGATATGGGAACCTGATGATGACCTGATGCATGAAGATGATGCCGCTTTGTTGCTGGCTTCCAGCGCAGCCGGTGCAGGAATTGATTACACTCGCCCCAATCAGGGCAGGGTGGACCTGATCGCGAAATACGACGGTTTATTGCTCGTGCAGTTGGCGCAACTACAACAACTCAACACTCTTGAACATGTAATCTTCTCTACCCTGCACAATTGCCGCAGTGTGGTTAAAGGGCAGGTTGTTGCAGGAACCAGAGTAGTACCGGTGGCAGTGGAACGGCAGCTGATGGAAAAAGCCCAGCGACTGTGCCGGGCACCCTGGCCATTGGTGAGCGTGAAGCCGTTTCAGCCCCTCTGGGTGATGGTCATTACCACTGGCAGTGAGGTAAACAGCGGACGGATAAGGGATGGCTTTGGCAGGGTTATCAGAAAAAAGATCGCGCCATTTGGCGGACGCTGGATGGGTCAGATAATCGTGCCTGACAACTCGGATTTAATCGCTGCGGAAATACAAAACGCCCTGGCCGAAGGAGCTCAGCTGATATTGGTAACCGGGGGCATGTCGGTAGATGCCGATGATGCCACTCCCCAGGGCATCAGGGCTTCGGGGGCCGAAGTGGTTTCCTATGGGGTTCCGGTCTTACCGGGTTCCCAGTTTATGCTGGCCTACCAGGGACATGTAGCCATATGCGGCATTCCCGGTGGGGCCTTGTTCAGCCGCAAGACTACACTGGACCTTTTGCTGCCCCGCATCTTCGCCGGGGAAAGGATTAATAAAGCTGATCTGGCTGCACTGGCCCACGGGGGGTTATGTGAAAACTGTCCGGATTGCTATTTTCCTCATTGTGCTTTTGGGAAAAACAGCTGTCTTTAAGGGAGGCAAGAGCATTGCAGCATCTTAGCCTGGAGCAGGCACAGCAAGCATTGTTAGCCATTTTGCCAAAGCTTAAAACCGAACCAGTAGCCATAGCGGATGCTCTGGGCAGGGTGTTGGCCAGTGATCTGGCAGCACCGCGCAGCCTGCCTGCATCTGAGCAATCTGCTGTCGACGGCTATGCTGTAGGGTGCTCGACCTCAACCATACCAGGCAGTTTCAGAATGGTTGGCAGGTATCGTTTGGGGGATTCCCCTGAACAGCCTTTGCAGCACAATGAGGCCGTAGAGGTGAAAACCGGGGGTAACCTGCCGCCTGGAACCTGTGCGGTAGTGCCTCGCGAAAAAACCAGATGTGATAGCGATATGCTTTTAGTCGAAGAAATGGTCAAACCCGGACAGAACATCAAAAGCCAGGGCGAGGATTTTTGCCGGGGTGAGATCATGCTGGGTGAGTATACCCAGTTGGACGCGGGCAGTATTGCCCTGCTGGCAGCCATGGGAATTGAAACCGTACCGGTTTACCGGCGGCCCCGTATAGGGATTGTCAATCTGGCTCCCAATGTGGTTCCCGCTGGCATACCAATCAGACCCGGGCAAACCCGGGACAGCAACGGACCTATGCTGACCGCCCTGGTGCAGCAGCATGGCGGCACAGCGGTGATAGCAGCCAATGCCCCCAACCGTGAAATGGCTTCGCGATTGCTGGAGTTATTGGAAGAGGTCGACATTGTGATCTGCACCGGCGGATCTTATACGGAAAACAGCAGTGATGCCAGAGAGTTCTTTACCGCTATTGGTGCCCGGGTATTGTACTGGGATATAGCCATACAGCCCGGCAGCCATACCGGAGCGGCTCGTTTGGACTCAGGCCTGTTGTTTTCGCTTTCCGGTAATCCGGCCGCCTGCTTTGTGGGCTACCATGTTTTTGTAGCTCCAGTTATCAGGGCTATGCAGGGCCAGGCCGCAATGCCCAAAAGGGTCATAGCCCGATGCATCAACGGTTTCGGCAAAGCCGCCAATAGCAGGAGGCTGGTCAGGGCCCGGGCATGGTACGGCAACAGCGGATGGGAAGCTGAAGTGCTGCCAGGCCAAAAACCGAGTATGATAAGATCGTTATTGCAATGCAACGCGTTAATTGATATTGCCGCAGGCAGTCCTGCGGTGCCGGCAGGCAGCAGTGTAGAGGTTATGCTGCTGTAAGCTACATCAATACAGGGAGGTGAAGCTGTGAAACCAGATTTCACGGAAATCATAGCTGGTTACAAAGATAAACCCGGGGGGATAATTGAGGCCTATCATGCCGTCCAGAGGGCTTACAACTATATCCCCGAAGAAGCCGTGGCCGAAGCCGCCAAGGTGTTTGGCATGTCCAAAGCCGAAGCCTGGGGGGTTGCCACCTTTTACTCCTATTTTAAGGTGGGAGAGCGCGGACGCTATATCATCAGGGTATGTGAGAGCGCTCCCTGCCATATAGCCGGGGCTGAAGAGGTTATAGCAGCCCTGGAGAAACAACTGGGTATCAAAATGGGCGAAACCACTGCTGACGGCAAATTCACCCTGGAATTCACCGAATGCGTGGGACAATGCCAGGCAACTCCGGTTATAACTATTAATTCCAAGCCATACTTCGATGTGACTCCTGATGGGGTGGCTGAGATTTTAGCGCAATGCAATTAAGAAAGGAGGGAAATAATGGCGGAAGAGATGCGTGTTTTGTTGCCACAGGAAAATGAAAACCTGACCGACCTGCAGTCTTATATAAACGCAGGTGGATATAAAGCCCTGGAAAAAGCGCGTTCAACCGACAGGCTGAGCCTGATCGAAGAAGTGAAAAAGTCTGGGCTGCGCGGCCGGGGTGGCGCCGGCTTCAATGCGGGCATGAAGTGGCAGTTCTCATACAGCGTGGAAACCGAGCCCAAATACGTGGTCTGCAATGCTGATGAAGGTGAGCCGGGCACATACAAGGACCGTGTTCTGATGCAGACCGTGCCTCATCGTATACTGGAAGGCATGGCCATCTGTGGTTATGCTATCGGTGCCAGGCAGGGTTATATCTACTGCCGGGGTGAATATCCCTTTGTAGTGGAAACCCTTAATCAGGCTATCAAAGAAGCCAAAGACAGTGGGGTCCTGGGTGATTTTGACATCGAGGTGCGTATGGGGGCCGGTGCCTACGTTTGCGGCGAGGAGAGCGCCCTGATCGAATCTATCGAAGGCCACAGGGGGGAACCCCGCTTCAAACCTCCATTTCCACCGGTGAAAGGACTATGGGGCCAGCCCACTATCGTTAACAACGTCGAAACCCTGGCCTACATTCCGCTGATTGTGGAAAAAGGAGCCGATTGGTTTAAATCCATCGGTGCACCCAGTTATCCCGGTACCAAGCTGTTGACCCTGACCGGCGATGTGGTGGAACGCAAGATTATTGAGGTTCCGACCAATGTCACCATTCGTCAGGTAATCTATGACTACGGCAAAGGCATCAGGGACGGCAAAAAGTTTAAAGCGGTGCAGATCGGCGGCACCTCTGGAGGATTCATACCCGAGGAACTGTTGGATACCGCTATCGACTTTGACTCTATGAGCGCTATCGGCGCAACCCTGGGCTCTGGAGCGGTATTCGTAATGGATGAAACCAGGGATATAGTCGATGTTGTGGAGAGAATCACCAAGTTCTTCGAACATGAATCCTGCGGCAAATGCATTCCCTGCCGGGAAGGCACCAAGCGCATGCATGAAATGATGGAGCGCATCAATCACGGCAAAGGCTCCGGGGATGATTTGGGCAAGCTGGAAAGACTGGGGACAGTTATGTCCAGAGCCTGCCTGTGCGGCTTGGGTCAGGCCGCTCCGGCCCCGGTATTGACAACTCTGGGCCATTTTCGTGAAGAGTACCAGGCCAAACTGAATTAATGATTATCAAATACCATATTTAGATTTATGGGGGAAAGGGTGAAAGCCATGAATTGTTTTGCACCTGCAGAAGTAGCAGGCAATGCCTGTAATGTCAGCTCCGGCAAAGCCAAGCTGTCATTTGGCAAGCTGTTTATCCTCGGTATTCTGGCCGGGGCTTACATCGGCTTCGGTGCCAACCTGGCAACTGTGGTCGGCAACGACATACCCAAATTCCTGGGCAACGGCATAGGCCAGTTTCTATTTGGTGCCGTGTTCAGCACCGGTTTGATGATGGTGGTCATCGGCGGAGCCGAACTGTTCACCGGCAACAACATGTTCATGATGATCGGTGCCATGAACGGCTCCTGCAGCTGGGGAGACCTCTTTAAGAACTGGGTTATCGTCTGGATAGCCAACTTCGTTGGTTCGTTGTTGTTGGTATACATCGTAGCCGGCGGTTTCTACGGGGTAGGCGCGGATGGCTCACAAGCCGTAGGGCTGTTTAACGGGGCGGTAGGAGCTAAAGCCCTGAATATAGCCAAAGGCAAACTGGAGTTGACCTGGAGCGC
>LFSQ01000063.1 GCA_001512785.1 Syntrophomonas sp. DTU019 | reverse complement strand
TCATGACAATAGACAGCTAACCAACTATTTTTGTTTTTGTTATACCAGGCATAATTACCAGCCTACTTATGAATGCTACAAATATCAGCACAAGAGGGGTGATGATTATGAAAACACTCTGGAAAGGCGCGGTCAGTTTCGGGCTGGTCAATATCCCCGTTAATATGTATGCCGCTACCGAGCATAAAGATATAAAATTTAAGTTTTTGCACCGGGAATGCCTGGGCCCGGTGGAATACCACAAGTACTGCCCGCGCTGCCAAAAAGAGATCAGCAGCGATGATATCGTGCGCGGTTATGAATATCACAAAGGCAGTTATGTGGTGATCGACGATGAGGATCTGGAACGCATACCTGCAGTTAATACTAAAACTGTGGACATACTCGATTTTGTCGAATTGTCTGAGGTTGATCCGATTTATTACGACAAAAGTTATTATTTGCAGGCCAGCACGGGGGGTGAAAAGGCTTATGCCCTCCTGGTAAAGGCAATGAAGGAAACCGGCAAGATCGCTATAGCCAGGGTGGTTATCCGCAGCAAATCAGCCCTGGCGGTGTTGCGCGTAAAAGAAAAATGGCTGCTCATGGAAACCATGTTTTACCCTGATGAGATCAGAAGTACAGAATCCCTGTCCCCGGGGGTGGATGAGAACATCTTGCACGAAAACGAGGTCAAAATGGCAGTCAGCCTGATAGAAAACCTTTCTTCGCACTTTGACCCCAACAAGTACCGGGATGAATATCGCCAGGCTTTGTGGGAAGTGATCACTGCCAAGGTAAGCGATCAAGAGCTGGTTACCCCCGATCAGCCGGCACAGCCCAGCAATATTGTGGATTTGATGGAAGCCCTGCGGGAAAGCGTAAAACTCTCACAGCAGAGCCGCCATGCTGATAGCCAGGTATCAGACACCAGGGGGCGAAAAAAGAAACAAAAAGCTGCGGCAAAGGCCAAAACCTCATGAACGACCGGCTCGACTTCCGCCCCATGGAACCGCTTCCCGCCGCCAGCCTGCCGGCTTCACCGGATTATATCTTTCAGGTGAAATGGGATGGGGTGCGCATGATATCCCTGCTTAACCGGGATACAGTGAAATTGTTCAACAAGCGCGGCCGGGAAAGAACCGCACAATACCCGGAATTGCAGAAACTCCGCGCTGCTTTTGAAGGACGCCGGGTGATAGTGGACGGGGAGATAGTGGTGATGAAAAGGGGCAAACCGGTTTTTCCCAGTGTGATGCAGCGGGACAATGCCCGCATCGCATCCCGTATCTCGGGCTTGCAGTACTCATTGCCGGTTGATTACGTAATTTTCGATCTTCTGCAAATTGAGCATGAGCCCCTTTTCAACCTGCCCTTAGAGGAGCGCCTCAGCCGCTTAAGAGAGCTTTTTAATCCTCAGGCAGCCAGCTGCTTTTACCTGATCGACAGTTTTGGCGATGGTCAGGCTTTGTTGCGCGAGATTGAGCAAGCCGGTCTGGAAGGCATAGTTGCCAAAAACCGGCTGAGTCCATACCTCCCCGGAAAAAAACATCATCACTGGTTTAAGATCAAGGTCCAGCAGCAAATACGCTGTAAAGTGGGAGGATATGTGACCCGAGAAGGAAAGATCAAATCCCTGTTGCTGGGCATCGAGCAGGAGGGGGAGCTGATTTTTGTAGGCAAGGCCAGCAGCGGTATAAATGAATCTGGCTGGCATGAGCTGGCCCAAGGGCTTGAATACTGGAGGGTAGCCGCCAGCCCTTTTGCCCATCCCGTGCCCTTGAGCAGGCAGGAAACAGCCCATTTTGTGCAGCCCATACTGGAGGTCATAATTGAATACCTGGAATGGACCCCGCAAATGCACTTGAGGCATCCGGTTATCAAAGGTTTTGCCATTGCAAACCAGTTATGAAGCAAAGGGGGGTTGGAAATGGTCAGTAAGCAGACCATCGCCATGGAAGGCCGGGTTTTGACCCTATCTAATATGAACAAAATACTCTGGCCGGAACGGGGCTTTACCAAAGCTGACCTCATATCCTACTATGTCGCCGTAAGCCAAGTGCTCATACCTCATCTTAAAGACCGCTTGTTGGTGATGACCCGCTATCCCAATGGAGTAGAGGGAAAATCCTTTTACCAAAAAAATGCCCCGGAGCATCTCCCGGAATGGATTCGCACCTTTACCTATTCTGGCACTCGATATATTCTGGTGGAGGAAACCGCCACACTGGTGTGGCTGGCCAATCAAGGGGCTATCGAGCTTCATCCCTGGCTGTCCCGCTCATCCTCCCTGGACTGCCCTGACTTCCTGATAATTGATCTGGATCCTTCCCCGGCCAACAGCTATAAACAGGTGGTAGAAGCAGCCCTGGCTTTTAAAACCCTGTTAGACCAGTTTCAACTTCAGTCTTTTTTGAAGACTTCGGGCGGTGATGGCCTGCATATATATGTCCCGATCCAGCCGTTATACAGCTATCAGGTGGTGCGAGAGCTGGGCCGGGTTATGGCGTCTATGGTTGTACAATTGTTCCCGGATTTCACCACCATCGAGCGCTCGGTGGAAAAGCGGGGGGATAAAATCTACCTGGATTACATGCAAAATGTGCGCGGAAAAACCCTGTGTGCCCCCTACAGTGTGCGTCCCCGGGCCCGGGCCACTGTTTCCACGCCACTTAGCTGGGATGAAATCCATATGGTCAAACCTGAGGATTTCGATATTTTAAGCACACCTCAACGCCTCCAGCAGACCGGGGATCTTTTTGCCGGGGTTTTAAATACCAAACAGTCTTTGGATTATGTTTTAAAACAGCTGGGTATAACAAATCCCGCGGAAGCCCGGATTTGATTGGAATCTAATTGACAACCGGGATGGCTGGTATTTACAGGCTGGTTTAAGAATGTGTTCTCACCACAAGGTCAGTCAATCATCAGGCTCATAATTTGCTGTACACTCGCTCCGGGTATGATGGTGCCAGGATCGAGAGCCTCCAAAACCCCTCTGAGGGCTTCTTCCCGCAGGGGGACGCCCTGCAGGGCCTTTTCCAGAATGGATAGATCAGCGATAGTAAAAAAATCGCCGAAAAACCTGCACTGCTCAATTATGCCCCGCTTGACCAAAAGGAAGGCTTCCATGCTGCCCCAGGAGAAGCGGGCCAATCTGCGCTGGCTGAACTGCGGGGAATGGCCGTAGTTCCAGTCCCAACTGGTATATCTGCTGTTGCGCAAAGCATTTACTTGTTCTATTTCAGGGCCAGTCAGTTCCCTGCGCTGAAACCCGTTGCTATGAGCACGTATCCTTTCAAGCAGCATATTTTTGAATTCCTCTAAGGAAAGCGGCCGGGGCAAATGCTCGCTTATGTTGGTCACCCGACTGCGCACTGAGGCCACGCCCTTAGCGATGGTCTTGCTCGCATCGGGCTTAAGGGCCTGGCTTACATCCTCCAGGTTGGAGGCGAACAATATGGTGCCGTGGTGCATCAGGCGGTTTTTAAAACGATACTGGGCATTGCCCGAAAACTTGCGCCCTTTTATGACGATATCGTTGCGGCCGGTATGCTCAGCAGGCACCCCCAGCTGGTGCAGCACCTCGATGACCGGAACCGTAAAGGCGGCAAAATCCAGCTTCATGCCCGCAGCAGTGGTGATGAAGGTGAAGTTGAGGTTGCCCCTGTCGTGATACACCGCCCCCCCACCGGATAAGCGCCTGACCACTTCAATGCCCTTCTGCCGCACCAGGGCCAGGTTGATCTCCGCATGGCTGTTTTGATGCCTGCCTACCACAACTGTCGGCCGGTTCTGCCACAGCATGAAAATATCCTCATTTAAATCAGGATTATGAACCAGGTAATCCTCCACCGCCATGTTAAAATAAGGATCATCGGAAGGGTTTATTATCTGCAGCATCTGTCCATTCCCCTTAAAACAAGCCTTATTTCCTGGCCGGTGCCAGGTGAAGGGCCTCCCCGCCGGCATCAAGAATGGCCTCCTTTAAGGCTTCACTCAAAGTAGGATGGGGATGGATCATATCAATGGCCTGTGACCGGGTAATCCCCTGCTCCACCAGAACCAGGCCTTCCATTATGAGGTCGCTGGCATGCGGCCCTATGATATGAACCCCGATGATCACATCAGCTTCATCCACCAGCACTTTGACTACGCCATCGGTCTCCGCCATGGTCAGGGCCTTGCCATTGGCAGCGAATTGAAACTTGCCGCTGCGGTATTTTATCCCCCGTTCCCGGGCCTGTTGTTCGCTGAGGCCCACGGAGGCGATCTCCGGTATGGTGAATATGCATGAGGGTACCAGAGGGCTGGCCGACCGCTTTCTCAATCCGGCTATGGATTCAACCGCTGCGATGCCCTCTTCCGAAGCTACATGGGCCAGCATCTGCCCCCCGATAACGTCCCCGATGGCATATATGCTCTTCACACTGGTCTGGTAGGTATGATCAACCTGTATAAAGCCCCTGGGCCCGGTTTTAACCCCCACCTGCTCCAGGTTGAGACCCTCAGTACAGGGCATTCTCCCGGCTGCGACCAGAACCGCATCGGCTTGCAGTCTAAGCGGGCCTTTTTTGCCCTCTGCCACCATCAAAAGCTTGTCCTGGTCACGCTCAATGCTTTGCACCCCGGTTGAGGTCATGACATTGATGCCCTGCCTTTTCAGAAAAACCCCGAGGCGTTTGCCGATTTCCTGGTCCAAACTGTTGAGCAGGGCGGGCAGATACTCGATAACTGTAACCTGGCTGCCAAAGGCCCGAAATATGCTGGCGAATTCCAGACCGATCACCCCGCCGCCGATGACAAGCAATCGCCCGGGAAGTTCTTTAAGCTCCAGGATTTCGTCGCTGTTCATCACCCCGGGCAGATCCATCCCCGGCACATCGAGCACAGCCGGCACGGAACCGCTGGCCAGCAGTATAAACCGGCTGTGATACTGTGTTCCATCCACCATCACGGTGTTGCCGTCCAAGAGGCTGGCCTGACCATGGACTGCCTCAACGCCGTAGGACTGCAGCAGGCGCTCAATCCCGGCCACCAGGGTATTTACTATCTTTTGCTTGTTTTCCCGGGCCTGTGCCAGATTGAACTGCCAGCCGGACAGGGTTACGCCATACTGATCGCTTTTAGCCAGGCTGGCGATAAAGCGGGCATCATTGTAATAGGCCTTGGTGGGGATACAGCCCCGGTTCAAGCAGGTTCCGCCCACCTGGTCTTTTTCTATCAACAGCACCTTCAAGCCCAGTTGCCGGGCCCTGATAGCCGCTACATATCCCCCCGGCCCGGCACCGATGACTATGAGATCGTACATCACATTGCCCCCTAAGTTTTAAACTCCAAGCCTTATTTTCGCTTCAAGGCTTGATCTTGCGTATCTCCGGATAGATGGCCTGTTCTTCTATGCCCAGACAAATATACCGGCCTAATCTGGTAAGCCGGGGCCGGGAAATGCTGCCGGGGTTTATCAGCCACAGATCTCCGATCTTTTCACAGCACGGCACATGAGTATGACCGAACATGACTATATCCGCTTCTACCTCCAGCCCGCGATAATAGATGCTGTTCAAATCCCTTTTAACCCCGTATTGATGGCCATGTACTATATATATCCGCCGGCCTGCAAGCTCCACCAGCAGTTCATGCGGCTCATCTCCTCTGCCGTCGCAATTGCCGCGCACCGCAGAAAAAGGCAGGTTCAGGGTTTGCGCTATTTTACGGGCATCAGCGTAATAGTCCCCGGTGTGGATGAGGTAATCCGGTGGATCTTTGGCCAATACCCTGGTTATACCGGTGATACGGCCGTGAGTATCGCCGATAACCGCAATTCTCACTGCAAAGCCTCCTTATACGCCTCAAGGCCATCCAGGAAACAGCTCGGGCAGTCTTTGTAAAGCCCTGGCCCGGTGACTGATGCGGTTTTTCTCTTCTGCACTCAATTCTGCAAAGCTCTGGGTGTAGCCTGCGGGAATGAACAGGGGATCGTAACCAAACCCTCCTGTACCCCTGGGTCCGAAAGCGATCCGGCCTTCGCACACCCCGCAAACGGTTCGGGTCTCCCCATTGGGATCGCTTACCGCCACCACACATACAAATCGAGCCCGGCGCTGCTCTGCAGGCACATCCTTCATCAGTCTTAACAGTTTCCGGTTGTTGGCCTCGTCATCGCCCGGTTCACCGGCAAAGCGAGCTGAATAGACCCCGGGCTGCCCGCCCAGGGCTTCAACCTCCAGCCCGGAATCATCGGCCAGAGTGGTCAAACCAGTGTGAAGCGCAGTGAGCCGGGCCTTTTTGATGGCGTTTTCCTCAAAGCTCTGGCCGTCCTCTTCAATTTCCGGGCAGTCGGGTATATCAGCCAGGCTTATCACCTTTATTCCCAGAGGGCTCAGCAATTCCTCCAGCTCGCGTTGCTTGTGCCGGTTGCGAGTGGCCAAAAGCAGCGTATTGTGCATATTTATGCCCCCAATATATGCTTTTGCACAGCAATCAGTTCCTCAATGCCACGCCAGGCCAGCTTAAGCATTTCATCCAGATCAGCACGGCTGTACGGCTTGCCTTCCGCAGTGCCCTGAACCTCAATAAAATCACCGCTGCCGGTCATAACCACATTCATGTCCACCTCAGCGTGTGAATCCTCCTCATAATCCAGGTCCAGCAGCAGCTGGCCGTCAACCACCCCCACACTCACCGCGGCTACATGATCGACAACCGGCCATTCCTTGATAATGCCTTGTTCAAGGCATTTGCGCATGGCCAGGGCCAGAGCCGTAAATCCCCCGGTGATAGAAGCGGTTCTGGTCCCCCCGTCAGCCTGAATCACATCACAATCGATCCAAACGGTTTTCTCCCCCAGCTTGCTCAAATCGACCACAGCCCGCAGCGAACGGCCGATCAGCCTTTGAATTTCGTGAGTGCGGCCTCCGATCTTGCCGCGGGCCGCTTCACGGGGTGTACGGGTCAAAGTGGAGCCGGGTAAAAGCGAGTATTCGGCGGTTACCCAGCCTTGCCCGCTTCCTTTCAAAAAAGGAGGTACCTTGTCCTCTACCATGGCAGTACAGAGCACCCTGGTGTCGCCGGTGGAGATCAATACCGCCCCATCAGGATGCTTAACATACCCGGGAATCATCGTTATCGGCCTGAGCTGATTATTTGGCCGGTTATCGCTTCTCATCATGTTTTCCCTCCTTGTATTCCGGGCACTTGACCCGATTTCTCACCTCTTGATATATATTGCCGCCATATGCATCAATGGCTACTATGCAGGGAAATGATTCTACCTCCAGCTTCAACAGGGCTTCCGGCCCCAGTTCGGGATAAGCCACGGTTTCAACCGCAATGATACGCTCCGCCAGGTACACCCCGGCCCCACCTACAGCAGCCAGATAGACCGCGCCATAGCGCTGCATGGCCTGCACCACTGCCTGGCTGCGCTCGCCTTTGCCGATCATAGCCCGCAGGCCGCGCTCTAATAGAGCGGGGGTATATGCATCCATGCGCCCGCTGGTGGTGGGCCCGGCCGAACCGATTACCCTCCCCGGGGGGGCCGGACACGGTCCTACATAATAGATTATCTGTCCTTGGGGGTTAAAGGGCAAAGCCAGGTTTTGAGCTATGGCTTCAGCCATTCTCTTATGCGCTGCATCACGGGCGGCATAGATCACTCCGTCGATCAATACCTCATCCCCAACCCTGAGGCTGCGCACCACCTCTTCCTGCAAAGGGGCCTGTATTCTCTTCACCAAATTACACTCCTCTGCCATTTTAAGGCCAAGCTTCACAGTTTACAGCTGCGGCGCCGGGTTGCGTGACAGCTCAGGCTTACCGCCACTGGCAAACTGGCGATATGGGTGGGGTAGGTTTCAATATTGACCGCCAGGGCGGTGGTTTTTCCCCCCATCCCCTGCGGGCCCAGCCCCAGCCGGTTTATCAACCCCAGCCATTCATCCTCCAGGGTTCTCAGCTCGGCCCGGTGATGGCGAGTATTTAACGGTCTGAGCAGGGCTTTTTTGCTCAAGTAGGCTGCCATTTCCATATTGCCGCCTATTCCCACGCCCACGATCAATGGCGGGCAGGCATTGGCCCCGGCCTCTTTAACCGCCTTTATTACAAAATCGCGTACCCCGGCCAGGCCCTGGGCCGGTTTGAGCATGGCGAGCTGCCCCATGTTTTCGCTGCCGGCCCCTTTGGGCATAACGGTGATGTTGAAGTGATCCCCCGGGGAAAGCTGGTAGTGAATGATGGCGGGGGTATTGTCCCCGCTGTTGATACGGCTTAGGGGATCATTGACCACCGATTTGCGGAAATATCCCTCCTGATAACCCTGGCGGATGCCCTCATTGACAGCCTGGTTGATATCGCCGCCCACCACCCGCACCTCTTGCCCCATATCAATGTGTACGGATACCATGCCGGTATCCTGGCAGATGGCCATTTTCTTTTCCAGGGCCATTTCGGCATTAGTGAGTAATATACCCAGAATGCGGCGGGCCAGGGCGGATTCTTCCTGCTTGTGCGCAGCCTTTAAGGCTTCCACAACATCGGAGGGAAGCTCCACATTAGCTTTAAGCACCAATTCCCTTACCGCTGCTCTTATCTGCTCACAATGTATTTCGCGCATATTCTCCCTTTCAAACGGGTCCTAAATACTGATGCTAAATCCAGCATAGGCTAAAACAGCCGGGCCAGTATATATTGACTGTATTTCCTGCATGAGTATGGTGCTGTCAAAGCCCGGCCACAAATGGGTTGCGATTAGCAGTCCGGGTCTGGCCTTTAAAGCACCCCGGGCCAGCTGCTCTGTGGTCATATGACCCAGCTCATAAGCCAACTCGCCATCTTGAGCCAGGAGCGAGGCCTCACCTAAAAGTATGTCTGCCCCTTCAGCCTGCTCCCACATCTCCTCCCTGGCTGAGGTATCACTGCTGTAATAAAGGCTGGCATTTCCTGTCCAGAACTTGAGGCTGTAGCTCGGCAGGGGATGGGAAGCCGGATAGAACTCGATATTCAGCCCGGAAAGAGCCACCCTGGCTGAAGGATGTATAGGATATACCGTAAACTCCGGCACTGCTTGCCAGTATTGATACTGCTCCTGAGGATGCTCGGGGATGAACAAATCCACCGGCCCCACCTTTTTTCCCTGGTAGCGGGCCGCTCGGAACAGGTGGCGCAATGCATACAGATCAACATAATGATCGGGATGGAAATGGCTGATCATCACCAGGTTTATCTCCAGGGGATCGATGTATTTGCCCAGGCAGGACATCACCCCGTGCCCGCAATCCAGCAAACAGGTAGTCTGCCCCGCTTTGACCAGGTATCCGTTGCAGGCTTCTCCGGTTCGAGGGTAAGGTGCCCAGCATCCTACTATTTGCAGTTCCATAGCTTCCTCCCCGGAACATCAACAATGGGTCAGGGTTACGCTTTTAACCTCATTGATGACCTTTCCCAACAATTTTGTGCCAACACGGTAAAAAGAGGTGTTGTCGCCGCTGACCAGGAACTCGGCCCGGGATTGGTGCGCTGCCTGGTTCAACAAATCGTGGCCGGTCAAAATGGCCTTCATCTCTTTCACCGCCTCTATGGCCGGATCCAGCAGGGTGACCTCCCCAATCAGATCAGTCAGTATGTCCTGTAAAAATGGATAATGAGTGCATCCCAAAACCAGGGTATCGATATCTTCTCGTAATAAAGGTTCAAGGTATTGTTTGGCCGCCGCTATGGGTTCTTCCCCGGTGAGAATACCCGCTTCCACCAGGGGCACAAAAAGGGGGCAGGCGGCTTCAAATACGTGGCAATCCGGCATTATGTCCTGTATAGCCTTGCGGTAGGCATGGCTGTTGACCGTGGCCTGCGTAGCCAGCACCCCCACCCGTTTGCCGGAAGTAATCCGGCAGGCTGCCCGTGCAGCGGCCCTGACCATTCCTACCATAGGGATGGGATATTCTGCTTGAATCCTGGGCAGGGTAACTGAGGAATGGGTGCCGCAGGCCACCAGTACTGCCTTGACTTTTCTTTCCATAAAATAATCCATGATATCATGTGCATATTGCATCAGCTGGGCTTCGCTCTTGTTGCCATAGGGGACATGAGCGGTATCCCCAAAATAAATCAGGTCTTCCTGGGGAAGCTGCTCAAGAAAGGCCTTGACCACGGTCAGGCCCCCCACACCTGAATCGAATATGCCTACGGGATGGTTATTTCCCAACAATTACACCTCATTTATTGGTATCGATTAGGTTTGCTGTTTAATTAGTCTAGTTTTGCCTTTTGAGCCGGCAAGCAAACTCAATAAATAATGTATCATTTTAAGGGCTGGCTGCCAAATAATACCCGCAAATTATACCCGTGCGAAGCAAGGGGACTGTGCTGCCTGCTTCCCAACAGGAAGCTTGCAGCACAGTCCCCTTGCCGGGCGGACGCTCTATTTCACCAAATCGTAATTGGGAGTCAGGGGCCTGGATAAATCCAGGTAATTAATGGAATCAGCATATTCGCCCTCTATCATCAGGCTGACTTCTTTTACCGTGGGGTATTCACCCAGGGTATTGACCAGGGAATAAACCATGAGCTCGGCCTGCTTCTTGTTGGCTACATTGCGGACGTGGTTGCTGACATTGACTATGCACAGCCCATCAGGCCTGATATTTATATCCAGCAGCTGTGTACCTTCGGGAAACAACCTGGTATTGTCAGCCTGGAGAGGCCCCCGCAGCAGTTCCTGGACCGTCGCCCGGGCTATGCCTACCGCCTTGGGCACACTCCTGTTTTCCGCCACCAGGCCCTGACTGTCCTGGTCTCCAAAGTAAAGCACTATATCGACCTCTTCCTGGGAGGATGCCGGGGCTTCTTCAGGGAACAGATCCTCAATGCGCGTGGTCGGCTGCGGAGAAGGTTCCCGCTTCAGGGCCTGCTGCAATAAATCCCTGAGCTGCTGTACGCGATCAGCCCCCTGATTATTGGAACATCCTCCACTGAGCAAACAGATGCCCAACACAATTGCCGTTAGTGCAACAATCAGCTTCTTGGCCATAATTATGCCTCCCCCAAAATATTCCTTTTAATTAATACTGAGCACTAACGGAGATTATGACTTTTTTAGAAAAAAGCGAGCACCTTGCGGTGCTCGGTATGAAGGAGGAGTTATTAAAAGAAAAACTTGATCACAGATTAATAGATAGATTGTTCAACTATTATACTACTGAAATTTTAGCAGAATCTAGCGAATAATGTCAAATGTCTGTGTCAAGGTGTCTGTGTCAAGGTTTAGTAGGAGAAACTCCTGGTCTTAGTTAATAAATATCTATCTTAAG